>PDPC01000135.1 GCA_002747355.1 Pseudomonadota bacterium
GGTTGCTTGCTACCAGCAGGCGCCCTCCTCGCTCCTACGCCGTGATTCCGCATCCTTCGCGCAGCTCGGTCCGGTAAGCTGATCAGCGCTCTAGCGGCGCCGCAAAGCTCTCTCAGAGCCCCCCTACACATCCGGGACCGAGCCGGGTGCTGAGCTGCCGCGCCGATGTCGTAGCCGAAGACATGAGCCCTATGGGTGGTACGGCGAGCGTTCTGAGGCTTAGGAGCTTCCCCACAGATTCGGGACCGAGCCGGGTGCTGAGCTGCCGCGCCGGTTTCGTAGCCGAAGACATGAGCCATACGGGTGGTATGGCGAACGTTCTGAGGGCTGGAAAGCGGCCGGCAGTGCGCTGCCCGGCGACGGGAGGCATGTGTGGGGGGTGCTCTTAGACCGGACCGAGCGAGCCGACGCCATTCGAGCCAAGATCGCGGAGCGAAAACGCAGCCGTCGTGGTGCTAGTGGCGCGACGGTGAGTGTGAGCGACAACGCGCTCGAAAGGGATCTGAACGAAAAAGCTCCTCATACCTCAATATCGTCCGGTAAGTGGTCGATAGGTGAAGGCGAAGGGATGAGCGATCGGTGAACGACGTGGGTCAAATTGAGACAGCCGAAAAGTGGCGCGACAACGCAACAGATGGATACGAGCGGCTCTTCGCGAGCGCGATCCTAGGGTTGGCGCTCCACGAGGTCGTGCTCGACGCCAACGGCGAGCCTGTCGACTACATCTTCATCCGGGTCAACAGCACCTTCGAGAAGATCACGGGGCTGCGCGGCGCCGATCTCATCGGGCGCCGGGTTCGCCAGGTACTCCCGGAGATAGAGGAGATGGGGCTGGTCGCGCGCTTTGGCGCGATCGCGCTCGGCGCCGATCCAGAGGTCTTCGACCAGTACGCCCTGGGCCGAACCTATCGCATCCATGCCTTCCAAGCCGGCCCCCGCCGCTTTGGGACGGCCTTGACCGACATCACCGAGCAGCAGCGCGCGCTGAAGCGCTTCAACGCGGTGTTCCAGTCGATACAGACACCGATGGCCCTCTCCCGCCTCGACGAGCCGCGCTTCGTCGACGTCAACCGCGCCTTCTTGCAGGCGACCGGCCTCGAGCGTCGCGAGGACGCGATCGGTTCGACCCCTGCCGAGCTCGGCATCGATGTGGGCCTCGCCAAGCTGACCACGGAGGTTCGCGAACGCGGCCCGATCCACGCTCGCGAGGTCACGCTACGCCCCCCCAACGGCGAGCCCATAGAAGCGCTCTTCTTCGCCGAGCGCCTCTCCGATCCGGAAGGCGACCTCCTGCTGAGCATGGCGATCGACCAAACGCAGCTGAAGGAGTCGAAGCGAGCGCTCGACGAGAAGCGGCAGCGACTGCGGCATGTGATCGAGGTGACCAACGTCGGCACCTGGGAGTGGCATGTGGCCACCGGTCACACCGTCTTTGATGATCGCTGGGCCGAGATCGTCGGCTACAGCCTCGAGGAGCTACAGCCGGTCTCGATCGACACCTGGCTGCGCCTGGTTCACCCCGACGACAGCGAACGCTCCGCTGCGCTGCTCCAGAGTCACTTCTCTGGCGAGAGCCCGATCTACGACTGCGAGTGCCGCATGCGCCACAAAGACGGGCACTGGGTTTGGGTCCATGACCGCGGGCGAGTCGTCTCCTGGAGCCCTGACGGCCAGCCGTTGACGATGTTCGGCACCCACGCCGAGATCACGGCTCGCAAGGAGGCGGAGGCTGAGCTCAGCGCGTCGCTTGACGAGGCGGCCCGGATCAACCGCCTTTTGCAGGGACGCGAGAGCCGCGTCCGCGAGCTCAAGCGCGAGGTCGACGATCTCTGTCGTCAGCTCGGGCGCGAACCGCGCTATAGCCAGACCTCGACCACCGTCGGGCGCGACTCAGCTCCCGACATCGAGCTCCAACCTCTCTCACGTGTCGAGGAGCTGGAGCAAGCGCAGCTCAACGCGCTCAGCGTCGCAGAGGACGCTGAGGAGGCGCGCCAGGCGCTCGCGGAGGCCTACGCTCACCTCGAAGAGCAGACCGCGCTGGCGACCAGCCTCGCAGCTAAAGCCGAGATGGCCTCCGCGGCAAAGAGTCAGTTCTTGGCCAACATGAGCCATGAGATCCGCACCCCGATGAACGGCGTGATCGGGATGGCCGGGCTGCTGCTCGAGAGCGATCTCGATGACAAGCAGCGACGCTATGCAGAGCTCGTACATAGCAGCGCCGAGTCGTTGATGACCGTGATCAACGACATCCTCGACTTCTCAAAGATTGAGGCCGGCAAGCTCGAATTCGAGCGCCTGGACTTCGACCTGCACCACCTGCTCGACGAGCTCGGCGCGGCGATGGCCCTCCGGGCACGCGAGCGCAGGCTGAAGCTACACTCGACCATCGACAAGAAGGTCCCCGCCCTGCTGTGTGGCGATCCCGGCCGGCTGCGGCAGGTCCTCACCAACCTGCTCGGCAACGCGCTGAAGTTCACGGAAGAGGGAGAGGTCGCGCTGGAGGTCGAACTGCAGCGCATCGACCAGCGAAACGCGACACTGCGCTTCTCCGTGCGCGACACGGGCCCGGGGATCCCGAAGTCGAAGCAGGAGCACCTCTTCGAGCAGTTTACTCAGGTCGACGGCTCCACGGCGCGCCGTCATGGTGGCACGGGTCTGGGGCTCGCGATCTCGAAGCAACTAGCGGAGATGATGGGGGGTGAGATCGGCGTCGTCAGCGCCCCAGGGGCGGGCTCGACGTTCTGGTTCACCGCCGTGCTGGAGCTGCAGTCACGAGATGCTGAGCTGAAAAGACCGGCAGCGCGACAAGAGCCCAAACCGATCCCCATGGCGGCGCGCGACCTGCCCACCGTGCGTGTGCTCGTCGCCGAGGACAACCCGATTAATCAGCTGGTCGTCTCGTCGATGCTGAGCAAGCTAGGCATCACCTGTGACATCGTCGGCAACGGCATCGCCGCGCTGCGATCGCTGGAGACCCTCTCTTACGACCTGGTGCTGATGGACGTGCAGATGCCCAAGCTCGACGGCCTAGAAGCCGCCCGAGCGCTGCGCGATGGGCGGGCGGGCGACAAGAACCGCGCGATCCCCGTGATCGCCCTCACCGCCCACGCCATGCGAGGCGATCGGGAACGCTGCCTCGCCGCTGGGATGGACGACTATCTCACCAAGCCGTTGAGCCAGCAGGCGCTCGAAACGATGATCCAGCGCTGGAGCCAAGCGCCATCTTCCCTGCCCTCTCGCCAAGAGCAAGACGAGCCTGCCGCGGGGAGAGACGAGGCGCCCCCCGCACCCAAAGAGAAGCAAATCTTCGACGCGAAGGAGCTCTGCGCCAGGCTGATGAACGACGTCGAGCTCGCGCGAGAGATCATCACAGGCTTTCTGCAGGACGCCCCAAGACAGCTGGAAGAGATCAAGCGGCACCTCGCCGCGAGTGATGCCCAGGCGGTCAGCCGGCAGGCTCACGCGCTCAAGGGTGCCGCGGCGAACATCAGCGCCAACGCCCTGGCCGCAACGGCGCTCGAACTCGAGCTCAACGCCAAGCACCTCCAACCAGCTCGAGCCGAGGAGCTCCTCACCGAGTTCGGCCATGAGCTCGAGATGTTGCGAGACGAGATAGCCAGCTCTCCGCTCGCGATCGAGAGCGGGAGCGTGGGTGGTAAAGGACGACCGGACGCGCGTACCCCGGCGACGATGAGAGAGTCTGCATGATTACGCTGATCGCTGAAGACGACTTCACCAGCCGCCTGCTGCTCGAGCAGCTCTTACGCCCCTATGGCGAGGTCCACCTCGCCGAGAACGGCGAAGCGGCCGTCGAGGCCACGCGCGCGGCCCTCGCCACAGAGCAGCACTTCGACCTGATCTGCCTCGACATCATGATGCCACTGATGGATGGGCAGCAAGCGCTGGTGCAGATCCGCGAGCTCGAGTATCGCGCCGGTCTGCTCAACAGCCAGGCCGCGAGAGTTCTGATGACGACAGCGCTATCGGACCACAAGAACGTGATGCGAGCCTTCCGCGAGCAATGCGATGGCTACCTGACCAAGCCGATCGACAAGCGCGCGTTGCTCGAACAACTAGACAAGCTCGGTCTTGCCGAGGGCGTCCGTGATGGAACAAGATAGAGCTGATGCGGGTCCTGATCGCAGAAGACGATCTCACCTCGCGCGAGATCCTCTGCACGTTACTCGACCGCTTCGGGCATGAGGTCGTCGCAACCTGTGATGGCGCCGCCGCCTGGGACGCGCTCCAGCAACAAGATGCCCCTGAACTGCTCGTCTTGGACTGGATGATGCCCGAGCTCGACGGTGTCGAGGTCTGCCGGCGTCTTCGCGAACAGGCGCAGCAGCCGAAGATCCGGCCCTACGTCGTCATGCTCACCGCCCTCGATAATCGAGAGCGGATCGTCACCGCCCTCGACGCTGGCGCTGACGACTACATCGTCAAACCCTTCGATCCTCACGAGCTCCGCGCTCGGATCGACGTCGGCGTGCGTACCCTCGAGCTGCAGCACCAGCTGGTGAAACAGGCCGACGATCTAAGCGTAGCCCTCGACGAGGTGCAGACCCTGCGCGGCCTGATCCCGATCTGTTCGTCGTGTAAGCGCATTCGCGACGACGACGACTTCTGGCATGAGGTTGACAGCTACCTCGTCAAGCACGCCCACGTGATGGTCAGCCACGGCCTCTGCCCGACCTGCTTTCAGCAGCTCTACGGCGAGTTCTTCAACGACACCTCGGACGAGAAGGCGTAACAACGCCAGCTCGCAGACACCACGACCACCAGCCAGCGACGCGTCAACGAGCTCTTCAGTTGATCTCGTCACGTTCGACGGTTGGCGACATCAGGTTGTCGAAGTCGTCATCGAGCTCTTCACCGAGCACCGCGCCGCGGAGGCAGGCGCCGGCCAGCGAAGCCTTGTGGAGATCCGCACCGGTGAGATCGCATTGCGAGAGATCGGCGCCGGAGAGGTCGGCCTCGCTGAGATCCGCGCCGCGGAGCACCGCCCCCGTGAGCTGCGCCCCGGCGAGCTTCGCACCGGAGAGATCGACGCCCGTCAGGTCGGCGCGGGTCAGGTCGGCCCCAGTGAGATCGGCCCCTGAGAGGTCGGCGCCAAAGGCGAGGTCGCTGAAGTCATCGATCGCGAGATCGTCATCGTCATCGAAGGCCGCCATAATGACCTCACCTTCACCCGCCGAGCTCTCCTCCCCGAAGTCTGCCCGCGCGAAGTTCGCGCCCGCGAGCTTCGCGCCGGTGAGGTCGGCGTTGCGCAGATCGGCGTTGGAGAGGTCGACGTTGGTGAGTCGGGCCTTGCTCAGGTCAGCGCGGCTGAGGTCTGCTTCGCTGAGATCAGCGTCGGTGAGCTTCGCTTTGCTGAGATCGGCTTTCAGCAGGTTGGCCTCGCTGAGGTCCGCCTCGCTGAGGTCCGCCTCGCTGAGGTCCGCGCCGGCCAGCGTCGCCTCGGAGAGCTCCTTGCCGGAGAGATCCGCGCCTGAGAGGTCCAAGCTCTTCGGATCGACGGCGGCCGCGTCGTTGGCCTCTTCGTTGGGCTTCTGCTTGGAACCCTCGGCGCTGCCGCTTCTCGGATCGTCAGTCATTTCGGCCTCCTACGATGCAATCCTGCCGCTCCTTGGACAGGCCGGCGAAGCATAGCGCGCCCGCATCGATGGGAGCAGCGGAAAAAGAGTTGGCGCATCGGACAGAGTCTGGCGCGCGACCTGGAGGTACGGCGAACGCTCTGAGGCATAGACAGCGGCCGGCAGTGCCGCCAGGCGACGGGAGGAATTTGTGGGGGTGCTCCTAAAGAATCGCTCCTGCGAGTCGATGATCCAGAAGGCGAACAACTGCAACAGAGTCGAATTGGCAGCAACAAAGCGCTCCAAGCACGAGACGAGATCATGGAGCAGGAACCCACTTCACCTGGCGACAGCGGCGACAGTGACGATGAGCTGCTCGAGATCTTTCTCGAGGAGTCCCGCGAGCACCTAGACGGCATTGAGGGCGATCTGCTCGAGATCGAGCGTAGGGGAGCCGACGTCGACGCCGAGGTCGTCAACAAGGCCTTTCGAGCCGTGCACTCGGTGAAAGGCGCGGCGGGCTTCTTCGGGCTCAACGCGATCAAGGACCTCGCTCATGCGCTGGAGAACGTCCTCGGCGCGATCCGCAGCCTGCAGCTGGTCCCCACATCGGAGATCATCTCCGGCCTGCTCGACGGAGCCGACGCCCTGGTGGCCTTGCTCGATGATCCGCAAGGCGCGACAGCTGATGACATCGCACCTCACGTCGCACGGCTCGAGACGCTCAACACTCTAGATGCGACAAGCGTGATGCCTCCGAGCGTCGCCGAACCCCCATCTGCTGCCAGTGGGGCAGCGCAGCCAGATCCGGTCGAGCCCTCGTCTGCACCCGCTGAGGAGCCACCACAGGTCGTCGAGGCGCCCGCGAAGGCAGCCGTACAGCCGCCTCCTACCCCAGCCGAGCACTCCCCGAAAGCCTCGTCGAATGGGGCGGCGGCCCCTCCGCGCCGTGACCGCAGCTTACGGGTCAACATCGGCCTGCTCGACAGCCTGATGAGCCTCGCCGGTGAGCTCGTGTTGGCGCGAAACCAGCTGGTGCAGAGCGTAGGAGACGATCCCAAGCAGACCGAGAAGACCAGCCAGCGTATCGATCAGATCACGACCGAACTCCAAGACGCGATCATGGCTACGCGGATGCAACCGCTGGAGCTGGTCTTCACCAAGTTCAACCGCATCGTCCGCGACCTCGCCCGATCGTTGGGCAAGCAGATCAATCTCGTCATCGAGGGCGGCGAGGTCGAGCTGGACAAGTCGATCGTCGAGGCCATCGGCGATCCCTTGACACACCTCGTGCGCAACGCCGCCGACCACGGCATCGAGGCTCCGGACACGCGAACCGCCGCCGGCAAGTGCCCCGCGGGTCTGCTCCGTCTCGCGGCAGCCCATCGGGGCGGCCAGGTCGTGATCGAGATCGAAGACGACGGCAAGGGCATCGACCCAGAGGCGATCCGACGCAAGGCTGCAGCTCAAGGGATGATGCCCCCTGAGCAGCTTGCGAGCATGAGCGCCGCCGCCCTCACGCGGCTGATCTTTGCCCCAGGCTTCTCCACCGCCGAAAAGGTCACCGACGTCTCTGGTCGGGGCGTCGGCATGGACGTGGTGCACTCGAACATCACCAAGCTCGGGGGCACGATCGACATCGACTCCACCCCTGGGCGCGGCACCCGCCTGTCGATCCGCCTGCCTTTGACCCTCTCAATCTTGCCTTGCTTGCTGCTTCGCGAGCGCAACCAGCCCTTTGCGGTCCCCCAGAGCCATCTCGTCGAGCTGCAGCGTGTGCGCCCCGCCGAGGTGCAGCAGCGCATCGAGTGGCTCGGAGACGCCGCCGTGCTTCGCAGCCGCGGCGAGCTCTTGCCGCTGGTACGTCTCTGCGACGTCTTGAGCATGCCCGCCGACGAGGACGCGCGCGCCAACATCGCCGACCGGCGCTCCCCGAGGCGAGGCGAGTCGGCGTCGCTCAGCGCCCCGGAGGACGATCGGCGCAAGGGGAAGGAGCGTCGTGGCCGCCAGAGCGCGCTCAACATCGCCGTCGTCTCGGCGGGTGACTTCAGCTATGGGCTGATCGTCGACACCCTCGAGGACTCCGCCGAGGTCGTGATCAAGCCCTTGGGCCACCACCTCCGCGACTGCCACGCCTTCGCTGGCGCGACGATCCTCGGCGATGGACACCCAGCGCTGATCCTCGACGTCCCCAACATCGGCCGCCGACTGCGGCTTCACGACACGCCGACGGTCAAGCCTGACAACGACGAAGACAGTCGTATGGGCGACCAGCAGACGCTGCTGCTCGTCGAGAACGCCCCCGGCGAGCGCTTCGCGGTCCCCCTCGGGGTGGTAGAGCGGATTGAGCGCGTCGAAGAGGATCGGATCGTCGAGCTCGCGGGTTCGCGCACCATGCCCTATCGGGGCGGCAGCCTGCTGCTCTTCAGCATCGAAGATGTCGTCCGCGTCACCCCTCGCCCCCCGCAACAGCGCCCCTATGTGGTGGTCTTTCGCGTGGCTGGCCGCGAAGCGGGGCTTTTGGTCTCACGCCTCGTCGACGCCCTCGACGTGGAGGGAGAGATCGATCAGCTCGCTCATACGCAGCCGGGGGTCTTCGGCTCGCTGGTCATGGATGATCGACTGTTGCTGCTACTCGATCTACAGGGCCTCGCTGCGGCCTCGATGCCCGAGCTCGCCAACCGGCGGGAGACGGCCCAGCACGTCGAGAGCGCTAGTCAGCGCATCCTCGTGGTCGACGACTCGCCCTTCTTCCTCCAGACCATCTCCAGCTTCGTCGAGGATTTGGGACACGAGACCCTACGCGCGACGGACGGTGACGACGCCCTGGAGCTGCTCGACGAGAACCCCGACACGGCGCTCGTGCTCACCGACATCGAGATGCCACGCCTCGACGGCTACGAGCTGACGCGCGCCATCCGCAAGAATCCCCGCTTCTCCCAGCTCCCCGTGATCGCCATGACCTCGTTGATGGGCGAGGCCGCTGAGCGGCGGGGCTTCGAGGCCGGAGTCGACGAGTACCTGGGAAAACTCGACCGCGACCTGCTGCTGGAGCGCTGCCGCCTCTTCCTCGAGCGCGGTCGCTCTGTAAGAAGGGAATACGAGCGATGAGCGGGACAACGGGAGTGGACCTGGTGATCTTCCGTGTCGGGGAGCTGCTCTGCGGCATCGACATCGGCTCGGTGCAAGAGGTCAACAAGCAGCTCGACGTGACGCCAGTGCACCAGGCGCGAGAGACCATCCGTGGCATCGTCAACCTGCGCGGTCAGATCCTGACCATCCTCGATCTGCGTCGTTGCCTGGGCTTGCCCTCCCAAGAGATTGATCAGAGCTCGCGGAGCGTGGTGGTGCGTCACCAAGATGAGATCGTCGGCCTGCTGGTCGATGAGGTCGACGACATCGTCAGCGCCCAGGCCGACACCATCTTGCCTCCGCCCCCCCACCTTCGGGGGGCCTATGGCGACCTCTTCGAGGGCGTCTATCGACAACAGCATCGCCTCGTCGCCGTCCTCGGCGTCGAGCGTCTCTGGACCAACGAGCCGACCAACCGGAGCAACTGAAGTGGAAGCACAGGCGAGCAAGCGAAGCCGGCGCGCTTCTAGCGCCAAACAAAACCCACGGAAGCGCGGCGGCGCCAGCGCCGCTGGGGCGCCGGGAGCGAGCGCGCCGATCCCCGACGCTGCACCGATCGGGGACGTGGGCAACGTCGAAGACCTCGGTGATGGCATCTACTTCATCGGCGCTGACCTCGAGGACGCCTCTAGCTGCAACCCCTACCTGATCGTCGAAGATGACGACGCGGTGCTCATCGATCCCGGCGGGCTGAAATACGCCCCGGCAATGATCGCGCGGGCGGAGACAGTCACCGATCTGAAGCAGGTGCGCTACATCATCGCGCACCACCAGGCTCCGGAGGTCTGCTCGGCGATCAACCTGCTGCGCCCGCTCGTCGCCGACGACTGCGTCTTGGTCTGCCATAGCCGCATGAGCGGGCTGATGGACCACTTTGGCGCAGGCTTTCCCTTTTACGAGGTCGACAAGTGGGGTTGGAAGTTGAACGTCGGCCGCCGACGGCTCACGTTCGCCCACACCCCCTACCTTCACTCGCCAGGCGCGATCGTGACCTATGATCGACGCACGTCGACAGTCTTCACCTCTGATCTCTTCAGCGCGATTGACCCCGACTGGCAGCTCCACGCCCAGCGTGAGGGCTTCAGCGGCATCGATGCCTTCCACACCGGCTATACGCCCTCGATGGAGCTGCTTCAGCATCGCGCAGCGCAGCTACGCAGCCTGGGGCCGATCGAGCGCATCGCCCCGCAGCAAGGCTCCGTGATCGAGGGAACCCTGGTCGAGCGGGCCCTCGACAACCTCGAGCGACTGCCCGACGAGATGTGCGTCGACGAGACCTTCGAAGCCCAACAGAACCAGCGACGCCACGCCGCGCAGATGAGCCAGCTGGTCGAGAACGCTTCGGTCTGCTTCATGGTCGCCGACGCCGAGGGACGGATCTCCTACATCAACCCCGCGACGCGCGCGCTCTTCGCCAAGCTCGAGCACCTCTTGCCCTGCCGCGTCGACCAGCTCGTGGGATCGAACATCGACATCTTCCATGAGCGCCCCCACCATCAGCGCGATCTGATCGCGGACCACGCGGCGCGCTTCCCCCATCAGGCGACCATCGCCCTAGGCGAGCACCACCTCCAGATCGACGCCTTCTCGATCCACGACGATGACGGCACCTTCATCGGCCCAGCGGTGATGTGGAAGGACGTCACCGAGGAGGTCAAGGCCAAGGCCGAGGTCCAGCGCAAGATCGACTATGCTCGGAGCATCCCCACGCCGATGATGAGCATGGACAGCGAGCATACTGTCGAGTTCATCAACGATGCCGGAGCGGGGCTGCTCAGCGCACGCCCCGAAGACCTCATCGGTCGCAAATGCTACGATCTGTGGAAGACGGAGCACTGCAACACGCCCAATTGCCGGGTGCGGCAGGCCCTCGAGTCGGGTGAGGTGCGCACCGGCAACACCATCTCGGCTTGTAAGGGCGGCGCGCTGCCGATCCGCTATACGGGCACACCGCTTCGGGACGACCATGGAAGGATCGTTGGCGCGCTGGAGTACATCGTCGACACGACGACGGAGAAGGAGATACAAGCCGGCGTCCGCGATAGCGCCCACACCCTCGGCACCGTCGTCGGCGACGTGAAGACCCTCGCAGAGGATCTCGACACCCGCTCGGGCTCGATCTCCAACCAAACCACCACCGTCGCCGCCGCCGCAGAGGAGCTCTCCGCGACGATGGCCAACGTCGCCCAGGGCGCCGAGCAGAGCCAGCACGGCATCACCAGCGTCGCCACCGCCACCGAGGAGATGTCGGCCACGGTCGCCGAAATAGCCCGTAACGCCGAGCGCGCGCGACAGATCGCCGAGGACGCGGTCGTCAGCGTGCGAGAGGCGTCGCAGAAGGTCGACGACCTCGGCGGCGCCGCCGGCGAGATCGTGCAGGTCATCGAGACCATCGTCGAGATCGCCGACCAGACCAAGCTGCTGGCCCTAAACGCCACGATCGAGGCCGCCCGCGCCGGCGAGGCGGGCAAGGGCTTCGCGGTGGTCGCCAGCGAGGTCAAAGACCTGGCCAAGGAGACCAACGCGGCGACCGTCGACATCCGCAAGCGGATCAACGCGATCGTCGAATCCTCGCAAGCGACGATCGAGGAGATCGCCAAGATCTCCTCGGTGATCGACGACGTCAACGAGTTCGCCTCCTCGATCGCCACAGCGACCGAAGAGCAGAGCGCGACCGCCCTCGACATGGCCTCCAACATCGCCGAGGTCTCGGGATCCGTTGCCGAGATGGCCGAGGGTATCGGCCAGGCCGCGGATGTCTCCCGCGAGGTCACCGTCTCAATCAACGAGGCAGCTGGCGCCGTGCAGGAGATCGACAACATCTCGACGCGACTCAACGAGCACACCAAGGTGTTGCAGGACGCCGGCGGCGAGCTCCTGGCGATGATCGACAAGTTCGACGAGGCCTAGTCGCCCCGTCGCGTTGATCGACTACGAGGGAGTGTCATGGGCAAGCTTCGGGTGCTGGTCGTCGATGACTCGGCCGTCTACCGCCGTCTGCTCTCGGACATCATTGGAGAGTTCTCCGACGCCGAGGTCGTTGGTACCGCACCTCACGGCGAGATCGCGCTGCGGAAGCTCGCGCACCTCGAGGTCGATGTCGTCACCCTCGACATCGCGATGCCCGTACTCGACGGCCTGCAGACGCTCGAGGAGCTCCAGAAGCTCCCGCTACCCCCGACGGTGGTGATGGTCAGCGCTGCCACCAAGCATAACGCCACGGTCACACTCGACGCCCTCGAGCGCGGCGCCTACGACTTCGTAACCAAACCCAACGCCAAGAACCCGGACGAAAACAGGGCCCGACTCGGGCGGCAGCTGCGACCTATCTTCGCCACCCTAGCGGCCAGGCTGGCCTTGCGCGGGAGCAGCGGCACGGACTACGCCGCCGTTCGCTCCCCACGACGCGACAACAGCGCTGAAGCGCTACTAGCAGAAGCTCGCCTACCCAGCCCGACCCCGGCGACCGAGGCGATGAAGCGGATCCGAGTCTCTCCCGGCAGGCCCACCAGCGAGGCGCCAGAGCTGATCGCGATCGGCGTCTCCACCGGCGGACCGGCGGCGCTAGCCAAGCTGATCCCGGCCCTGCCGGGCGATCTCCACGTTCCCGTCGTGCTGGTGCAACATATGCCACCGCAGTTCACCCGTTCCCTCGCCGAGTCGCTCGACAAGAGGAGCCCGCTCTCGGTCTGCGAGGCCGAGGATGGTCAGCCCTTGCGTCGGGGGTTGGTCTACATCGCCCCTGGCGGCCGACAGATGCGCCTCGTCGGGACCCGCTCAGCGGCGTCGATCGAGCTCACGGACGATCCTCCTGAGCATAGCTGTCGGCCAGCGGTCGACTACCTCTTTCGCTCGGTAGCCACGGTCTTCGGCGCGACCGCCCTCGGCGTGATCATGACCGGCATGGGGGCTGATGGCGCCGCCGGGCTCAGGCTGCTGAAGCGCGCTGGCGCCTGGACGTTGGCACAGGACAAAGAGACCTGCGTCGTCTTCGGCATGCCCGCCGAGGCGATCAAGGCTGGCGCGGTCGACGAGACGCTGCCCCTCGAGCGTATCGCCCCGCGGATCGTTGAGCTTGTCACGGCGGGAGGCAACCCGTGACGCAAAAGATCAACATCGCCGACCTAGCAGCGATCTCCGAGATCGTCCACGAGGCCTCGGGCATCGCCCTCGATCGCAGCAAGGGTTACCTCGTCGAGACCCGCCTCGGGAGCTTGCTCCGCGAGCGAGGCGTCGCGAGCTGGGCGGCGCTGGCGACGCGCTGCCGACGTGATCGCAAGCTCCGCGACGAGGTCGTCGACGCGCTGACGACCAAAGAGACGTCCTTCTTTCGCGACCCACGGACCTTCGAAGCGCTGACCCATAAACTGATCCCGGAGCACTACGAGCGACTGGGACCCCACGCGCCACTGCGGATCTGGTCGGCCGCCTGCTCGACGGGCCAGGAGGTCTATAGCGCCGCGATGATGCTCCGCGAAATGCTCGGGCCGCTGGCTGGGCGACGGATCAGCATCGTCGGCACGGACATCTCACCGACGGCGCTAAAGCAGGCCAACCGGGGCAGCTACAGCGAACTCGAGGTCTCCCGCGGCCTCCACAGCGAGCGCCTTCAGCGCTACTTCTCCCGCGACAAAGCGCACTTCAGGGTCCTCGACGAGCTCCGCGGCCTGGCCGTGTTCAAGCAGCTGAACCTGCTCGACCCGGTCTCTGTCCGCGGCGCTGGCGGCCCCTTTGACATCGTGCTCTGCCGCAACGTGGCGATCTACTTTGACGATGACGACCGATTGAAGCTCTTCGACCACCTCTGTCGCGCGATGGCCCCCCAGGCGGTGCTCATCCTCGGCTTGACCGAGACGATGCGCAACGTCCCGCGGGAGCTGAGGCGCGACTCCTTCCGCGGCGTCACGTTCTATCGGCGAGAGCCCCGCGAGCGAGCCCAGGCCGCCCCCGCCTCGAGGCTCACCTCCTGCTGAGAGGCCTGGTCGAGTCGCTCGACCACAAGGAGGCTTTGGCAGCGCTCAAGATCACCCTACACATTCATCCGGTCGCCGAGCACAGCACTGCCGGCCGCTTTCTAGCAGTCTGTTGATCGAGCCCGGCCGTTCAGGCCACTACCAACCAGGTCCTCCAGGCTCACTGTCGGCGCGTCCATCGTTCACCATCTCTTCGGGCTATGGCAGCATCATCGCTGCCACGGCCGCCGAAGCCGCCAACCGCCACCTCAACACGATCCTCGCCGCCCTCGGCGAGCGACGCTGCCGCCTAGCAGGAGACCGGATGCGATCCTCGATATGCTCTGTCTGTGCGCTGCTCGCCCTCATGAGCGCGGCCACGCAAGCCCAAGCCAAGGTCTACAAGGTCGGCCCTGCCGAGACGATCAAGGCGCCGACCACCCAGCTGATGAGCAGGCTGAAGCCCGGAGACGTGGTCGAGATCGCCGGTGGCCAGACCTACGGCCCCTTCGCGATCAAGGCCAAAGGGAAGAAGGACAGACCGATCACCATCCGCGGCGTGAAGATCGATGGCAAGCGACCGTTGATCACGTCCAAGGGCGGCTTCACGGTGCACGTCGACCACGGCGAACATGTGATCGTCGAAGGGCTCGAGATTACCGGCGGCGACTATTGCTTTCGCCACCACGGCGCCTGGGTCGTGCTACGCGACACGGTAATCCACCACTGCAAAAACGGCCTCCTCGGCACGGACTACGAGTCCGGCTCGCTGACGATGGAGTACTGCGAAGTTCACCACTGCGGTCACGGAGATCAACACCATCAGATCTACATGTCGACCAACGGCAAGCAGTTCCCGAGGTCTGTCTTCCGTATGCAGCACTGCTACATCCACGACGCCATCGGCGGCAACAGCGTCAAGTCTCGCGCGGAGCGAAACGAGATCTATTTCAACTGGATCGAAGGCGCGAGGTATCACGAGCTCGAGCTGATCGGCCCCGACGTCGACCCCTGGGACCCGCGTGGAAAGCACCCCCCTCGGGAAGACTCAGATGTCGTCGGCAACGTGCTCCGCAGCACCCGAAAGAGCGCCTGGGCGACGATCCGCGTAGGTGGCGACGGCACCGGCGGGACAGCCGGGCGCTACCGTTTCGTCAACAACACGATCATCGTACCGCCGACGATGTCCGGCGCCGTCTTTCGCCACTTCATGATGCTCGAGAGCATCGAGATGCACAGCAACGTGCTCTTTGCTCACGGCGGGCGCGTGCGCGTCGCGCTGCAGCAGGGCTTCGATCAGCAGGGCGATGAGAAGAAGGCCGACCAATACATCTGGTCGACCGGCAAGCAAGAGATCGCTGGCTCGAACAACTGGATCTCGATGGGCATGCGCGACGTGCCCAAGCAGTGGCAGAACACCCGCAGCGGCAAAGACCCAGGCTTCAAAGACCTGGCTAGGCATGACCTCACGCCGAAAGATGGCAGCCCGCTGCTCGACGCCGGCCAGCCGAAGACCTTCGGCCCCAAGGGCTACGCCTTCCCTGACGGCCTACCCCAGCCGACGTTTCTGCCACCTCGACGCAAGCTCCTCGCTCCAGGAAGCGCCAAGGCACGACCCAAGCGCGGCAAAGGCCTCGACATCGGCGCCTATGAGGGACAGGGCACGCCGGGAAAGGGCGAGAAGGTCAACCCCGCTGCTACGGCGAGCTCAGGCAGCGCCAGCGGTGGCGCTGGCTTCCGCGTCGCGGGCTTTCGGCTGCGCAAGCGACACCTCGCGATTGCCGGCGCCGGTGGGCTCGCCTTCTTGGTGCTGATCGTCGTGCTGATCACCCGCCGCAAGAGACGCTAGAGCGCTGATCAGCTTACCGGACCGAGCTGCGCGAAGGATGCGGGATCACGGCGTAGGAGCGAGGAGGGCGCCTGCTGGTAGCAAGCAACCGACGAGCAACAACCGCCGTGATTTCGCAGACCAGCGCAGCGACGGGAGGTAAG
>PDPC01000136.1 GCA_002747355.1 Pseudomonadota bacterium
AGCGCGGCGACGGGAGGTAAGCGGGTCAGCGCTCTAGGCAGGCCGCTATGGCCTCCTCGAGGCGCTCCAGCGAGACCGGCTTGTCTACACAGAGATGCTCACCCTCGCGCAGGAAGGTGCGAGCTGCCTCCGTAAAGGTCCCACCGGTGACGATGATGATCCGATCGGCGAGGTCCGGGCGTCGCGCCTCGACCTCCGCGCAAAGCTCCATGCCGCTCATCCCGGGCATCATCAGATCGCAGAGGATCAGGTCGATCTCTTCACCCTCATCCAAGAGCGCGAGGGCCTCTCGCCCACCCTCCACGACGGTAACCTCGTGGGCGCGAAGCAGGCGGCGCATGGCCTTGCCCACCGCAGGCTCGTCGTCCACGACGAGGATCCGCAGCCTGGGCACCCTCGCCTCATCGTTATTGGACACGGGCTTGGCCTCAGGCGCGACCGCTGGCACCTCCGCCGCTGGAAGCACGACGGAGACCCTGGTCCCCCGTCCCTCGTCGCTGTCGATCCCGATCCGACCACCGAGCTTGCTCACGATGCCAAAACAGATCGAAAGGCCCAGGCCCGTCCCCTCCCCGACGGCCTTGGTGGTAAAGAAGGGCTCGAGCACGCGCTGGCGGAGCTTTTGCGGGATGCCGGCGCCGTTGTCCTCCACCTCGGCGATGACCTCCCCCTCCTCTCCTCGGCGGGTGCGAACGATGATCTCTCCATCGCTTCGCTCTTCGTCGATGGCCTGGATGGCGTTGCTCAAGAGGTTGACCACCACCTGCTGCAGCCGAGAGGCGTCGCCCTTAGCCGCGGGCACGTTGGCAGCGAACGCCTCTTGGATCTTCGCGCGATGGCGCAGCTGATTGTTCATCAACCGCAGCGAGGCCCTGAAGACGTCCTCGAGGGAGACAGCCTCCACCGCGTCTTCGGGAGACATCCGAGAGAACGTGCTGATATCTCTTACAATCTGAGCGATACGTGCGCAGCTCTCCTGAACGTCGTCGAGGATCTCCGCTTGCTCGGCCCCACCTATCGAGGCGCCTACGTCTTGCAGAAAGCTGATGTTTCCCTGAATCGAGCTCAGAGGGTTGTTGATCTCGTGGGCGACCCCGGCAGCGAGGGTGCCGAGCTCGGCCATGCGGCTCGAGCGCAGCAGGCGCGACTCCGTCTCGCTGGCCTGACGCGCGACCTCGGCAGCGAGGAGCGCAGCCTCGGCCAGGCGCCGCTCCTCGGCTGCCGACTCACGAAGGCGCACATGCACGGACATCAGCGTGTAGGTCGCCGCCACGAACACGATGTGGCTGAACACGTAGTTCGTCACGGGATCCGCTGGCAACAGGCGCGTCAGACCCAGGTAACGTTGGATAAACGCGATGATGATCAGGTCAACGACGATCAGTCCCAGCCAAATCTCTCCGACTCGGCGCCCCCCGATGGCCAGAGCGATCAAGGGCACGATGGCCGTGGAGAGCGCCGCAGGTTCACCGAAGCCCCCTCGCACGAGGGTCATGGCCGTCAGCCCTGCACCACATACCGCCAAGAAGAAATGCGCTCCCAAGACCACCGAGCGGCTCCACCGCAGGGCGACGATCGAAGAGACCGCGCCCAAGGTGCCAAAGACCGGCAACCAGACGGTCTCCATGTTGCCGAAAAGAAACTGAAAGGCTACCAAGGGCACACCGCAGAAGGCCGCGAAGGCCGCAAAGAAGGCCACCAGGCGAGCGCGGCGCAAGACGTCTGGCTCCTGGAAGAGATACGCTGGCACCAGCCAACGATGCAGCGCTGTGTCAAGGACGACCCGCTCCGCACGCCCCCAACCGCTGCCAAGTCCTTCGGACACCCTCAAGCCTTCCCTAGTACTGCGACCCGGAACAAGTGAATGAACAAAGCGCGCCGGACTGAGCTTCGCTGGCGAGGCGCGAGGAGAGCTCCAGGCCTGTTGGCCCCGTGAGACTATCGCAGATGGAGAGACTGGCACAGTGTCTTTGGCCGGTGTGATGGGGACGAGGAGCCCGCGCGAGTGTCATGCGTCGGCGTCGAGGTCGGCTTCGACGGTCGCCATGAGCGACCGCTACCTGGAGCCCGGAGGGTACCGTCCTCAGCGCCGGCTGTGGCGACGACGTCGCCCGAGCAAGAGCGCCAACAGCAGCCAAAGACCGACGCCGCCGATCCGACCCGCGTCGGTCATCACGCAGCCACCGCTCGACCCGCCACCAGCGTCGCCCACTGACACCGCGCCATCGCCGCTCGCCGCCCCGTGATCAGGGGTAACGCCGCCGCCATCAGCCACCGGACCGATGCCGCCATCGGCCTGCGCAGCGCCGTCAAGAAGACCCGCGTCGAGCTTCGTTTCATGCCACTCGTAAGCGCCGACATCCACCGCGCTTCCCTGCGGGCGCGGTGTCCCCTCGATGTCGGTGGCTGGCGCCTGCGCCGAGCTGCCCTGATCGACCGCCGCGCTGCTCTGAAGCAGATGCAGGTCGTAGCCCGCCGGATCGACGAAGAGCTTGCTCGCGTCCTTGATCTTGATGTTGTGGTCTGCAATCACGCCGCTGGCGCTGGTAAAGTCGTGAGCGATGTTGTTGCGGACCAGACAGTCCGTGGGAGCCGTGCCCTTCTTATGCTTGCCGATCTTGATCCACGGCGGCCCGGGCTTGGCGCCATTTGGGTCCATCACCGTGTTGTTGACCACACGGCAGTTGCGCGCGCCGAGCAGCGTGATGCCATGCCAATGGTCGACGATGATCACATTGTTCTCAATCACCCAATCGACGAAGGTGCCGTCGAACATGCCGATCCCTTGCAGCTGACAGCGCATGGGTTGGTTGGGATCGTCATAGTTGATGATCGTGTTGCCCCGCAGCACCACCCCTCTCACCTCGCCAGCGCCGACCTTGCCACCCTTCACGCTCCAGGACTGAAAGCCGTCATCGTGGTTGGCGTTGACCTCGTAGCAGTTCTTCACCAGGTTGTTTTCGAAGAGCCCACGATCGCCGAGGCCGCGCAGCCCGTCGCCAGAGAAGCGGTTGATCGTGTTGCCTCGCACGAGAGCGTCGACGCCGCTGACGCGGATGCCGAAGTTGACGTTCTCGAGCGTATTATTCAGCACCTGATGCCGCGGACCGCTGACCGAGATGCCGTTGGTCGCCTTGGTGTCCCAGTCGTTAGCGCTCCACGCGCTGATGTCCGGCACCGAGCGCAAGGTGTTCCCCTCGATCACCACATCCTCCGAGGGCCCCTGGTAGCCCGGGCTTTCAATCGAGATCATCGTCTTGCGTTGGTAGGTCTGGGCGAAGGAGGGGCTGATCGACAGCCCCCTGATCCGCCAGCGGCTAGAGCCGACGATCCTGACCCATGAGAGCCTCGGCGTCTCGCCAGGCGCGGCGGCGATGAGGATCTCTTTGGCGTTATAATGCCCTGAGATGGTCAGTGAGCCGTGAAAGCCTGAGCGTAAATAGATCGTATCGCCAGCCTTGATCGGCGCCCCGACGTTCCTAGGCACCAGCTTCGAGCTTCCAGGCTGATGTGGCAGCTGATCCCAGCTCTGGGTCTCGACCTGCTTGGCGTCGATCACCTCTTGGATCGTGCGCCAGGGCTTGGCGGCGCTGCCGTCTCCCGTCTTGGCGCCCTTCACCGGATCGACGTAGAAGTCCTTGGCTTCAGCGAGGTTGGGAGCGCAGAGCGACGCGAGCAGCCCGGCGAGAGGGACGAGCTGTCGGCTGATGGTGCGCTGAAGGCGTGAGGTGGTACGACCAGACATGCGATCATCCTTTCCTGGCCTCAGGCGGGCGTAGCGTTCCTCTGGCAGCTGAAATGCTCATCGCCGCAGACCTTTATGCGACGGGACCGTATGCGCCGCAGACCTTTATGCGACGGGACCGTATGCGACGGGAATGGCCGCTCACAGCTCGAAGAACACCCACCAGGGTCAGCCGGTTGTCGCATACTTCCGTGGCGGAAGCACGAACGCGATGGAGAGCGGCGCCGCGACGAGGCCGCCAGAGACGAGGACCCGCGATCGTCTACCGTTCTCAAGAATCCTTCTATAATATTATGAAATTATTTATTTTTTTGATTCATTGTCCTCATGCCTCCAACGACCGAACGCGACGAAAGCGTCGCATCATGTCGCGGACAAAAAGTTGCCCGCTGGTTGATTCTCGCCGTTCGTTGGATTAATGCTTGCCTCGGTCTGGATGGCCCTCCGAGCGTTGCCTGATGGCTGACGTCTTGGGCAACCAGGCCGTAAGATGGCTCGAGGACACCGCCGGGACGCGGTCTGCGATCTCGAACGTACGCGCGAAGGTGCTTTGTAAATGACGCTGGTCTTCATGTTTCCTGGGCAGAGCTCTCGCTACCCGGGGATGCTCGAGAGGATTACCCAGCTCCGACCGGAGCTGCTGCGTCCTCTCGTCGAGCAGGCGTCGGAGACGCTGGGCCGCGATCTCTTCGCTCAGTATCGCGAAGATAACGCTGACGCCTTCGCACGAAATGTAGACGTACAGATTGGCGTCTTCGTTGCCAATCATCTCTTCATGACCCTTCTCGCCGCCGAAGGCGTGGAGGCCGATCACTCGCTGGGGCTCTCTCTCGGCGAGTGGAACCACGTCGTCCACTGCGGCGCGCTCTCCTTCGAGCAGGCGCTGCCGGCGGTCTGTGCGCGGGGGCGGGCCTACGACAACGGGCCCCGGGGGATGATGGCCTCGGTCTTCCCAATCAGCGCCGAAGAGCTCGAGGAGGTCGCGGCAAAGGTGCGCGACGAGGGCGTGGGAGTGGTCGAGGTGGTCAACCTCAACTCCCCACGCCAGCAGGTCCTCTCCGGCGACCGGCCGGCGATCGAGCGAGCCCTGGCCGTCCTCGACGAGGAGACCTACGCCCAGGCGACGATCATCGAGCGTCAAGTGCCGATGCATTGCTCGACCTTCGCGCCGGTCGCCGAGCGCTTCGCCCAGACCCTCGCCACGCTGCCCTTCGCCACGCCGCGCTTGGCCTACATGCCCAACCGGCTGGCCAAACCCCTCGAGACGCCGACCCAAAAGCAGTGGGTCGAGCTCCTGTCGACCCACGTCTGCCGCCCGGTGCTCTGGCGAGCCTCCATCGACGCCCTCCTGGCGGCCGATCCGGAGACGGCCTTCGTCGAGGTTGGGCCGCGCAAGGTGCTCTACAACCTGCTCGACAAGAAGTGGCATAGGGGCGTGCGACGCGCCCACACAGACACAAGCAAAGAGCTCGAACCCCACTTCCGCGAGGTGCTCGCCACGCTCGGGGAGTGGCGATGACATTCTATATCTGGACTTTGATCACGGACAAAGGCTCGGGTCGCTAGCAGACTCGAAGCCGCGAGCCGTCTCGCGTCAATACGTCGGTCTGTACATAGACCGAGTGGGAGCAAGTCGTGGACCACCACAAGAAGCGCGTCGTCATCACCGGCATGTCCGTGATCACACGGCTCGGCGACGATCTCGACACCTTCTATCGCAACCTGATGGACGGCAAATCTGGTATCACCAACTGGCATGGTGTCGATACGTCGCGGATCTACTCAAAGGTCGGTGGAGACCTCAGCGACTACGACTATATGGCCAAGCTGGCCTCACTCCGCGAGCGGCTGCCCCAGGCTATGGGCAAGCGGCTGCGCAAGCTGGTCCGTCGCGCGCCCTTCACCACCCGGCTGTCGATGCTCGCTGCCGCCGAGGCGGCCCTCGACGCGGGCGTCGCCGGTGAGCTCGATCCGGAGCGCACGTCCATCGCCGTCGCGGGTCATAACCTCAACAAAATGTACCACCACGAGAACAACCTCCAGTTCGAGGAGGAGCCGGACTACATCGACAACCTGTCGTCGCTCCACTCCCTCGACACCGATCACGCGGGTTCGCTCTCGGAGGCCCTCGGCATCTACGGCCCGATCTACACCATGGGTGGCGCCTGCGCGTCGGCGAACATCGCGATGCGCAACGCCGTCGACGAGATCCGCTACCACGACTACGACATCGGCATCGTCTGCGGCGCCGCCCTCGAGTTCGCACCGCTGGATCTCCACGCGATGTGCCTGATGGGCGCGATCACCTTTCAGAGCTTCAACGACGATCCCGAGCGGGCCAGCCGCCCCTATGACACCAAACGCGAGGGCTTCGTGCCGTCCCATGGCACGGCAGTGCTGATACTCGAGGAGCTCGAGCACGCCAAGAAGCGCGGTGCGAAGATCTACGCCGAGCTCCTAGGCGTGACCGCCGCCTCCGACGGCAACCACCTGCCCAACCCCTCGATCGACGGCCAGGCTCGCACGATGCGTCGTCTGCTCAAGAACTGCCACGTCGACGCGTCGGAGATCGACTACATCAACGCGCACGCGACCTCGACCCCGCTGGGCGACATCACGGAGATCGGCTCGATCAAGGCGGTCTTTGGCGACCACGCCAAGAACCTCAAGATCAACGCGCCGAAGTCGATGCTCGGCCATACCTGCTGGTCCGCGGCCGCCGTCGAGACCGTCGCCGGAGTCATGCAGCTAAGAAATGGCTGGCTTCACCCCTCGGTGAACATCGAGGAGCTCGATCCTCGCGTCGATCTCGAGGTCTGCGCCAACGAGCCCCGCGAGCACAAGATCAACTACATGCTGAAAAACTCGTTTGGCTTTGGTGGTATCAACTGCTGCAGCCTGCTCAAACGTTTCGACGGCTGAGCGCGATCGACACGATAACTCTTACTCATCTAGTCCAAAGGTAACGGTCGATGATCTTCTTCGTCACGGGCGGATCACGTGGTATCGGCGCGAACATCGTCATCGAGGCCGTCAAGGCCGGGCATGACGTCGCGTTCACCTATAAGAGCAACGAGGCCGCAGCGCACCAGGTCGCCGAGGCGGCGCAGAAGCTGCGTGACGATGCCAAGGTGCGTTGCTACCAGCTGGACGTCGTCGATCCGGCGCAGGTCGAGACGGTGATCGACACGGTGCTCGACGACTTCGACGATCTCCACGTCGTGGTCAACAACGCCGGCATCACCGCCGACAACGTGCTGGTCTCAATGTCCGACCAAGAGTGGAACGACGTGATCGCGACCAACCTCACCGGTCCCTTCAACGTCTGTCGCCAGGTGCTAACGACGCTGATCGGCAACCGCTTCGGTCGGATCATCAACATCTCCTCGCTGGTCGCCGCTGGTGGCTCGGGCCAGGCCAACTACGCCGCCTCCAAGGCCGGCCTCCACGGCTTGACCCGCAGCATCGCCAAGGAGTACGGCCGCCGCGGCATCACCGCCAACGTCGTCTGCCCCGGTTACTTCGAGACCGACATGACCGCCGAGGCCCTGCCGGAGGCCGTCCGCAAGTTCTGGAACACCTACGCAAAGGTCCCCAAAGGCCGCACGGGCCACCTTGAAGAGATCAGCTCGGTGGTAATCTTCCTCGCCTCCGAGGGCGCCTCCTTCGTCAATGGCCAGGTCATCAACGTCACCGCCGGCGTTGATTGGGCCCCCTAGAGGTAGCGAGCGAGCGTTCCTCGATGACTCGAGGGAGCGCTGGAAAGCCGCGATGCGCAACGATTTGAAAAACAGGGCCGTCTTGATCACCGGCGGCACCAAGGGCATCGGCCTCGCCATCGGCCTGGCCTTCGGCAGACAGGGCGCCCAGACCTACCTGACCTACCGCTGGGGCAGCGCCGACGAAGACGCCGTGCGCCGCCAGTTCGCCGAGATCGACGCGCCGGAGCCGGCGATCATCGAGGCAGACGTCTCTCAGGACGATGACACCGTCGCCCTGATGAAAGCGATCAAAGAACGAGGCCACGAGCGAATCGAGGTCTTCGTCAGCAACGTCGCCGTGGTGCAGCCGGCGATGGGCATCGAGAGCTACCGCAAGCGCTCCCTGCTGCGCAGCCTCGAGTACAGCGCCTGGCCCTTCGTGGCCTACCTGCAGCACGCTGACGCGATCTTCGGCGAGCTGCCGCGCTACGCTCTCGGCGTCTCATCAGACGGCCCCGACAACTACTTCTCGCACTACGAGTATGTCGCCGCGTCGAAGGCTGTGATGGAGACGATGTGTCGCTACCTCTCGCGACACCTCCGACATCGCGACATCCGGATGAACATGATCCGCTCGCGCAACGTGCTGACCGACGCCGTGACCGAGATCTTCGGCCCCAAGTACGTCGATTTCATGAGCAAGTATGCCGGCGTGGAGAACTTCATGCACGCTGACGAGATCGCCAACGTCGCGCTCGCCCTCTGCTCTGGCATGCTCGACGCGATGAACGGCCAGATCATCCAGGTCGACAAGGGCGCCGCCTTCGCCGACACCCTGATGCGGACGATGGAGCAGCTCGAGAAGTGGGGCGAACTCTAGAGCGCTGACCACCAACCTCTCTCGTCGACGGGAATAGCGCTGCCGACGGCTTCTGCCCCCTCTGCTCGACGATCCGTCCTTGCGCCCCGAACGTCCGTCCAGTAAAAGACGCCATCGTCAAACGAGGTACTATCATGCCAATTACCAAAGAAGCCATTTTCGAGATCGTCAAAGAGAACCTGATCGACACGCTCGACGAGGACGTCGACGAGGGCGCCATCGAGTTGGGCCAGTCCATGAAGGACCTGGGCGCCAACAGTCTTGATATCGTTGAGATCGTATCGAGCAGCATGCGCCAGCTCAAGGTCAAGGTGCCGCGCTCCGAGCTCTCGAAGCTGACCAACATTGGCGAGCTGGTCGACCTGCTGCATCAGGTCGCGCTCGAGAAGGAGCAGGCCGCGTCCTAAGGACAGCTTCCCATAGTAACCTGAACGATCGCTGGTCCTGGACTTCTCTGGCTTCGTTGGTCGTCAGTCAGATACCACCCGTATCTTCCTCGCGCCTCGCCAGCGAAGCCAAGTCCAGCGCGCTTTGTATTGCACCCCTACACATTCGGGACCGAGCCGGGTGCTGAGCTGCCGCGCCGATTTCGGAGCCGAAGACATGAGCCATACGAGTAGTACGGCGAACCTTCTGAGGCCTAGAAAACGGCCGGCTGTGCTCTGCCCGGCGACGGGAGGAATTCGCACGGGTGCTCTTAGGTTTTTCCGGGTCTCGACCAAGCGGCGCCGCTGCTCCTTACAGACATCCCGTACCTTATCGTAGACGCGAGCGACGAGGCGCCGGCGGCGCACATCACTCACAGCCACTGCACTCGCACGAGGGATACATGCTGCTCAACGACTATCGCGGCAAGGCGGTGCTCGTCACCGGTGGAACCAAGGGTATCGGCCTGGCGATGGGCTTGGCCTTCGGCGCCGAGGGCGCCCAGGTCTACCTGACCAACCGCTGGGGCAGCGCCGACGAGGACGCCGTCCGAGCCCAGTTTGCCGATCGTGGCGCGCCGGAGCCACAGATCATCGAGGCCGACGCCTCCCAGAGAGACGACACGGAGGCGCTGCTGGCGGAGATTAAGGCGCAGCATGACAGCCTCGAGGTCTTCATCAGCAACGTCTCCTTCGCGCAGGTCAACAAGAAAGGCCTCGCCGGCTACAAGAAGCGCTACTTCAACAAAGCCTTGGAGTACAGCGCGTGGCCGATGATGGGCTACCTGCAGGCGATCAAAGAGACCTTCGGTCGCTACCCCCGTTACACCCTAGGGACCTCCTGCGACGGCCCCCATACGTACTATCCAGGTTACGACTATGTCGCGATCTCGAAGGTCGTGATGGAGACCTTCTGCAAGTACATGTCGAAGCACCTCTGGGAGGAGCAGCAAGCGACGGTGAACATCATCCGCTCACGACCGATCCCCACCGACTCGCTGGTCTCGACCTTCGGTGAGGACTTCGAGCCTTTCCTGCGCAAGTACTACTCAGATGACTATATGGTCACCACCGAGGGCTTCGGTGACGCCGCGCTCGCCCTCTGCAGTGGCCTGATGGACGCGGTCACCGGGCAGGTGCTGCTGCTCGATAACGGCGTGGGCTTTCAAGACAACCTGATGCGCCTCTACGAGGAGCGCGAGACCTATCAGCTCGACCTCGAGCCCCTCGCCGCGGCGGAAGGCGAGTAGCCAGACCATGGCCGACGATCCGCTGCTGGTCTACCTCCACGGGTTCGCCTCGAGCCCCGGGAGCCATAAGGCGCGTCGCTTCATCGGCGCGCTCACAGGCTATCGAGTTCGCCTCTCGGTGCCTGATCTCAACGAGGGCGACTTCAAGGGGATGACGCTCAGCCGGGCGCTCGCGCTGGTGGAGCGGCTCACCGCCAAGGAGGCGCCCAGCTCAGTGCTGCTGATGGGCTCGTCGCTCGGCGGCTACACCGCGGCGCTCTTCGCGGCGCGCTCCGACAAGATCGCCGCGATGGTCACGATGGCGCCCGCCTTCGACTTCGCGCGCCGCTGGGAGGAACGCCTCGGGCCGGAGGAGGTCGCGCGTTGGGAGCGCGAGGGGAGCCTGCCGATGCACCACTACGGTCTCGGCCGTGAAGACCAGATCGGCTTCGGGCTGCTCGAAGACGCGCGCGCGCACGACCCCTTCCCCAACGTGACCGTGCCGGCACTGGTCATCCACGGCCAGAACGACGAGGTCGTCGGCTCCGCGGGCTCGCAGCGCTTCGCCGAAGGTAAAGACAACGTGACCCTCGAGCTGATCGACTCCGACCATATGCTCTCGAACAACGGCGACTGGATCGTCGAGCGATCGCTCTCTTTCTTCTCACCCTGGCTCAAGCGCCGAGATGACTGATCGCTCGCCCGCTGTCGTCCTGCTCTCGGGCGGCCTCGACTCGACGACCTGCCTGGCGATCGCCCGCGACCAGGGCTTCGCCTGCCATGCGCTCTCTTTTCGCTATGGGCAGCGCCACGAAGAGCGCGAGCTCGGCGCCTCCGCCGAGGTGGCCAAGGCGCTCGGAGCTGCATCCCATCGGGTGCTCGAGATCAACCTGCGAGCGATCGGCGGCTCCGCGCTTACCGATGACAACATCGCCGTGCCGAAG
The DNA here is from genome assembly GCA_002747355.1 of Pseudomonadota bacterium. Lineage (GTDB taxonomy): Bacteria > Myxococcota_A > Polyangia. The sequence continues at coordinate 10,925 of PDPC01000136.1, forward strand.
GGGCGCCGGGTCGAAGAGATCGGGGCCGAGGCGATCAATAGAACGCCCGCTGGGGCCCGCGGCAAAGAGGGGCACCAGGGTAGCGGTGTACCCGTCACGTACGTCCCGGCGCGCAACACGATCTTCCTCTCCTTCGCGCTGGCCTGGGCCGAGGTGCTCGGCAGCGCCGACATCTTCATCGGTGTCAACGCCCTCGACTACAGCGGCTACCCGGACTGTCGCCCTGCCTTCATCGACGCCTTTGAAGCGCTCGCCAAGGTCGCGACGGCAGCCGGTGGCGAGGAGGGCGCCGCGCTGAAGATCCATGCGCCGCTGCTCGACCTCGACAAGGCCGGCATCGTACGCCGCGGCGTGGCCCTCGGCGTCGACTACGGGCTCACTCATACCTGCTACGACCCAGAACCCGAGGGCGCCTGCGGTGGCTGCGACGCCTGCCTGCTGCGGCTCAAGGGCTTCACCGAGGCCGGCCTCGAAGACCCGATCCCCTACGCGACCCGATGAGCGCAAGGCGGCGGCTGAAGATCCACGAGATCTACCTCTCGGTGCAGGGCGAGTCATCCTTCATCGGGTTGCCCTGTGTCTTCGTGCGCACCACGGGCTGCCCGCTACGCTGCAGCTGGTGTGACACGAAGCAGGCCTTCTACGGTGGCCAAGAGAGCAGCGTGGAGGCCGTCCTCGAGGCCGTCGCTAGCTACGATCCCGCTGCATTGGTGGAGGTCACCGGCGGCGAGCCGCTGGCGCAGAAGAACGTCCTGCCGCTGATGGCCGCGCTCGCCGACGCGGGCCGCACGGTGCTCCTCGAGACCTCCGGCGCGCTGGACATCTCCGCTGTTGACGAGCGCGTGCACATCATCATGGACCTGAAGTGCCCCGACTCCGGCGAGAGCGAGCGCAACCGCTGGGAAAACCTCCGGCACCTGCGCCGCGAGCGTGATGAGCTGAAGCTCGTGCTGGCCAGCCGCCGCGACTACGAGTTCGCCAGAGACACGATCGACGAGCGCGATCTCGCTTCCCACGCACAGCTCTTGCTCTCGACGGTCTTCGGCGCGCTCGAGCCCGCAGACGTCGTGCAGTGGATGCTCGATGATCGGCTACCGGCGCGCTTTCAGCTGCAGCTGCACAAGTTGATCTGGAGCCCCGAAGCCACCGGCGTGTGAGCGCTCGAACCGACTGGGGCGTGGTGCGACCCTCAGGCCTCGAGGCCCTCGAAGCCGAGTGATTCGAGGGGGCGGGGTCTGGTGTCGGCGGGCGGAGAGTGCTAACGATGAGCGCCGTGGGGGGCAGCCGCGGCCCGAGCCGCTCAACGGAGTAGAGAGTCCTATGGCCAGCCAAGGCAGACGTCCCGTCGGCATCGAAAAAATCTGGGCCTACAGTGGTCAGACGGCGCTCGACATGCGCGATCTTGCCAGAGCCCGTGGGGAGGAGCCCAACCACCCGACGGACTTCTTGCTGATGGACAAGCGGACAGTCAACCCCTGCTGGGAAGACCCAACGACCATGGCCGTCAACGCGGCGAGGCCGATGCTCAGCGAGGAAGACCTGGCGAGCATCGAGCTCTTACTGGTCGGCACTGAGTCCGGCCCGGACCAGGCCAAGCCGCTGTCGACCTTCGTGCAGCATTTTTTGGGCGTCAACGACAACTGCCGCAACTTCGAGATCAAGCACGCCTGCTACGGAGCCACCGGAGCGCTGATGATGGCGGCCCATTGGGTCGCTAGCGGCGCCGCTGGTGACGCCAAGGCGCTGGTGATCGCGACTGACCAATCGCGGACCAACTTCGGCGAGCGCTACGAGTACCTGATGGGGGCCGCGGCGGTGGCGATGCTGGTCAGCGACCAGCCCAAGGTCTGTGAGCTCGAGCTCGAGACCTGCTCCTACTGGACCAAGGAGGTTGGCGACACCTTCCGCCCAACCTCACGCGCCGAAGCCGGCAACACCGACTCCAGCCTCTACTGCTACCTCGAGGCCCTCGACGGCACCTATGCCCACTTCTGCCGACGAAACCCGGAGATCGACTACCTCGACTACTTCAAACGCCACATCTACCACGTGCCCTTCGGCGGGATGTCCTTCCGGGCTCATCGCGCGCTGATGAAGTCGCAGGAGCGCCGCTACAAGAAGGCCGAGATCGAGGCCAGCTTCAAAGAGAAGGTCGAGCCGGGGCTGCGCTACACGCGCCAGTATGCCGGGCTCTACGGCAACTCGACCTTCATCGGGCTCTTGGGCCACATCGACTCCGGCGGCGTCGACGCTGGCGATCGGCTGAGCCTCTACGCCTACGGCTCAGGCTCGCAGGCCGAGATGTATAGCGCACGCCTCGGTGAACACGCCCGCGACTGGGTCGCCCAGACGAAGATGCAAGAGCGCCTCGACGCGCGCTTCCCGATCACCGTCGAGCAATACGAGGCCCTCGAGACCGAGCGCACCAGCTCTATCGATCAAGCGACCTTCTCACCGAAGCGCGACGCCGTCCCCGGGCTCTGGGAGCAAAACTACGAGGGCAAGGGCCTGCTCGTGCTCGACGGCCTCGACGGCTACTTCCGCAACTACCGCTGGTCCTGATCGTCGCGATCGCCCGCGCGATCGCGCTCCCACGGGTAGCTCGATGCAGGTTCAATGTGACGACCGTGAAGGGAGCGTCTGGCGGGTCCAGTTGCGCTCCAAAGACGACGACGACGCGGCCCTCGATGGGGCGGCGCTCTCGCAACTCGAAGCGCTCTTGGACGAGTCGAACGGCCCCCGCGTGCTGGTGCTCGAAGGGCAAGACGGCCGCTTCTGCCGCGGCATGAGCCTCGGCTCGCTCGATCAGGGCGCCACCGACGACGCCGTCGATGGCGTCCGTCGCTACGCTCGCTGCCTGAGCCGCCTTCGCTGCGGTCGTCCAGCGCTGATCGCGATCGTCGATGGTCCGGCGCTGGGCGGGGGCTTGGGCTTGGCCGCGGCGGCGGACGTCCTGATCGCCACCGAGCGCGCACGCTTCGGGCTCCCCGAGGCGATGGTCGGCCTGGTGCCAGCGATGGTCTTACCGCTCTGTCGTGAGCGCATGGCGCCGCAGAAGGTGCGGCGCTTGGCCCTCGGCCAGCCGGCGCTCGACGCCGTGGTGGCTGAGCGTTGGGGCCTGGTCGATGTGCTGGCCAAAGACGCCGCCGCGGCAGAGAAGGCGCTCTTCGTCCAGCTAAAGCAGCTCTTGCGCCTCTCACCCGACGCCGTGGCCCAGCTGCGCGACCTCTCGGCGCGGAGCGCCGGATGGGCGCTGGAGGCGGCGGTCACGGCCGGAGCCGACGTGACGGCGGCGAGTGTCACCGATGAGGCCGTGCTCTCGGGGGTGCGGGCCTTTGTCTGTGGCGAACCGCCGCCTTGGTTCGAGCGTCCCAAGCGAAGAAAGGGTGGGTCGAGATGAGCGACAACGACACGATCCTCGTCGATCGCGACGAGGGCGGCATTGTGACCCTGACGCTGAACGACCCCGACGAGCGCAACGCTCTTGGTGAGGTCTTCGTCGAGCAGTTGATCGAACGCCTCGCAGAGATCGGTGAGGACAGCCAAGCGCGCGTCTGTGTCGTACGCGGACAAGAGGAGATCTTCTGCGCCGGCGGTCATAAGGACATGTTGATGGCGCTGGCCTCCGGCGAGGTCGCCGCGAGCGACATCATGGTCTCGCGGGCGATGCTCGAGCTGCCGATCCCGGCGATCGCGGCGGTGGAGGGGCACGCCGTCGGCGGTGGCCTGACGCTCGCGCTCTGCTGCGACATCGTGCTGCTCGCCGAGGAGAGCAGCTACGGCTGCAGCTTCATGAACATGGGGTTTACTCCCGGCATGGGCACCACGCGCCTTTTGCAACTCGCCGTCGGCGAGTATATCGCCGCGGAGATGATGTACAGCGGTCGCTTCGTGCGAGGCAGCCACTTCACCCAGCGCGGCCTGATCAACGATGTGCTACCGCGGGAGAAGGTCTACCGCCGCGCGCTGAAGCTCGCCCGCTCGATCGCCGAGAAGCCCCGCTACGCCCTCGAGCTGCTCAAGCGCTCGCTTTCGATCCCCAAGCGCCAGCTCTTCGAGGAGGCGCGCTCCACCGAGTCGATGATGCACGAACTCTGCTTCGCGAAAGACGAGACCAAAGCGCTGATTGAAGAGTACTACCCCAAAACCTGAGCTTACAGTACTGGCGACAGCCAACTGACGCGAAGCAGCGAAGCCCCGCGTTCACGTTTTTCGGAGAGCTGTCCTTAGGCGCACCCCTGCACATGCCTCCCGTCGCCGGCCACAGCGCTGCCGGCCGCTTTCTAGGCCTCAGAACGTTCGCCGTACCACCCGTGGCAGGTCACCCGCACCAGCTACCCTCTAGAGCGCTGACCAACGTACCTCCCGTCGCCGCGCTGGTCTGCGACATCACAGCGGTTGTCGCTCGTCGGTTGCGTGCTACCAGCAGGCGCCCTGCTCGCTCCTACGCCGTGACTCCGCATCCTTCGCGCAGCTCGGTCCGGTACGCTGATCAGCGCTCTAGGTGAGGTTCCGATGACCAGGAGGCCGTGGCCTCGACGTCGTGATCGCGTCGGTGATCGCGTTCGTCGCGCTGCTCGTGTACAATGCTGTAGACACCCTGAGAGCTGGTGCGCGTAATCGGCCGGAGGAGAACGCCCTGACGGTGCAGGCCCGAGGTGGCCTGCGTGAAGGCACGAGAGATGGCCGAGCGATCGCCGGCGTAGGTGAGGATGAAACTGAGGATGAAACGGGTGGGGATTCCGTGGTTCACAGCGAGCTGGTGTAGCTCATCGGGCAAACAGGGCTCGAGGCCACGGGCACGCGTGAAGACAAACGCGCCCAAGGCGAACGTCGTCGCTTCCAGGAGGCTCCTCGATGTTGGGGTGAACAAGGCGCGCGAAGTAGAACGTCCGCTCAGTCTCTTTATCCTCAAATCAACATCGCTGTCTCGCTGGTGTCTGTGATGACCTCTTGG
>PDPC01000161.1 GCA_002747355.1 Pseudomonadota bacterium
AAGCGGCGGGTCAGTCGGTCGACCGTCGGATCGACGTCTACGCGACAGCGGCGATGGTCTTTGAGATGATCACGGGGCGGCTGCCCCACGAGGGCCCAACCCTGATGGCCCTGCTCAACAAGAAGGCCACCGAGCCGCCAATCAAGCCCTCTCGCTACCGCCCGGATCTCGCTCGAGAGCTCGAGGACACGCTGCTGCGGGGCCTCGAGCGCGATCCCAGGCAGCGCTTCCAGACGATGGAGGAGCTGCGCGACGCGCTCTCTCATGCGACGCTCAGCGCCACGGGACCGCATCGCGCACCCGCCAGTCTGACAGACACCTCCGTCCCCGACGTCGGGCCGGCCCAGCAGCTGGCCACCCCAGCTGATGAGCGCCCCGCCACCACGCCCAGCGGTCGCCATCCCCTCGATGAGGCGATCCCCAGCGGCGGCGCCAAGCCAGCCCGTCCGCTCGGTCCAACGACCACCCCCGGCGCCAACCCCTTCGACGCCACAGCCTACCCCGAGACCCCGACACTGGAGCGCCGCAGCCCCCCCCTCGGGATCGTGCTGTTGGTGATCCTCCTGCTCGGCGGCGCAGGCTTGAGCTTCTGGTGGTGGCAGAGCGGACGCTCGCAGGCGGTACAGCTGCCAGCACCAGGCACCAACACTCTCGCGCCCGATCTCCACGCCTATCGAGCGAAAAAAAGGCCCCCAAGAAAGAGGCCGAAGAAGGCCAATAAGGCAAGAAAGCCAAGACCGAGGCGAAAAAAGCTGACGGCGGCCGAGGTGAAGCTGCACCTCGAGTGGGCCAAGCGCGCCGCCGACGGCCACCGCTACACCCGGCCTCGGGGCGACAACGTGAGAGACCTGCTCCGTAAGATCGAGCGCGACCACCCCTACCACCCGAAGGTCGAGGCCTTTCGCACGCGCTTCTGCGCGCGCCGGGTGAAGAAGGCCCGACGCCAGCTGCGGCGGCGCCACACGACGCGTCAGGCGATCGCGCGGCTGTCGACCTGCCTCGCGGTCGCTCCGGAGAACGCGCAGGCGCGGCGACTGCTAGCCTCTATCCACCTCAAGGAGGCCCAAAAAAACCTGAAGCGACGACGCTACGTCGCGGCGATCAAGGAGGGCAAGGCCGCGCTGAGGGCCAACCCGAAGAGCATCCGAGCCCACGAGTTTCTCGGAGAGCTGGCCTTCAAGCGCAAGCGCTACTGGGACGCGCTGCACCTCTTCAAGAAGGCCATCGAGCTCGAGCGCCTCGAGCGGATCGAGTCGCTGACCCGGCGGGGAAAGCCCCTACCCAAGGAGCTGCGGCTCAGCCGCACCGGGCGGCGCCTGAGGCGCAAGGCCGCCAAGGCGAAGCGACGCCTGCCGAAGAAAAGGCGCAGGCGCCGCCGTCGGGGTCGTTGAGCCGCGATGCGCTACTGGAGGGTCCCATCGCCAATCACCTCGCTTGTCTTGTTCGCGATCGCGCAGCTCTGGGGGGCCTGTGGCACGACAAAGGCTCAGGCGCCGACCCTGCGCCCCGCTAGCACGAGCCGGCTCGAGCTGACGGTCTCACGGCTTGGCGGAGGGACCCTCGCCCTGGGAGCGCTGCGCAAGCAGGTCGTGGTCCTAACCTTGTTCACCACCTGGTCACTTCGGGCCCAGGCCGAGACCTCGCGCTTCAACCAGATCGCCGCACGCTACGCGGGAAAAGGCGTGGTGGTCGTCGGCGTCGCGCTGCAGCGACGGGGCCGCGCGCTCGTCAAGACCTACGTCGACTTCGTCGGGCTGCGCTTCCCCGTGGGCATCGCGGATCCGGAGGATCTCCGCCTGGTGGGAGCGTTGGGGCTGACCAAGCGCGTACCACGGACGCTGCTTTATGATCAGCGCGGCCACCTGCGCCAAGACCACAGCGCAGGACAGACGGATTTCCCACGGCTCATCGAGGGCATCGGCAAGCTGCTCAGGAGCGGAGCCCCCCCTTTAGTCCAGCGTCGCAGCCCTTGACAGGCGCTCCCTCGCGAGCCATCACCCGACCGCCATGGACCACCAGGCAGAGATAGAGCGCCGCACCCGGTCGGAGCTGGGCTGGTCAGAGCTGAAAGAACAGCTCGCTCGGCGCTCCCACAGCCAACGCGCCCAGGCGGAGGCGCGAGAGCTCGCGCTGACAGAGAACGTGGCGACGCTGGAGGCCCTCCTCGACCGGGTCGTGGAGGCTCGCGACCTGCATGCGCGACGCGAGCCACCACCCTTCGGCGAGGTCCACGATCTTCGCGCCGCGCTCAAGCGACTCGAGAAGGAGGGCGTCCTCGCGGCCCCGACGCTGCTCTCGATCGCCGAGACGCTGCGCAGCCTCGACCGGCTGGCACGCTTCCTCCGCGCGCAGGGGGAGCGGGCACCACGGCTAGCCAAAGACGCCGCCGGGATCATCGATCTGGAGAGTATCTGGGGTGCGATCGACGACTGCTTCGGCCCCGACGGCGAGCTCTACGACAACGCCAGCAGCGAGCTCTACGACCTGCGGCGACGCACCGCCGATCTCCATCGCCAGCTGACCAAGGAGATGAAGCGGCTGATGGACGTGCCGACGATCGCCAAGCACCTCCAGGACCGCTTCTTCACCGAGCGGGAGAACCGCTTCGTGCTGCCCGTGCGCGCCGACGCCGGCGGCGCGGTAGAGGGGATCGTCCACGGCTCGTCATCCTCCGGCGCGACGGTCTTTGTTGAGCCGCGGCAGGTGATCGGCCTGAACAATCAACTCAAGGTCGCGCAGATGGCGGTCTACCGCGAGGAGGCGCGGATCCTCAGCGAGCTCTCGCAGCTGGTGGCGGAGGAGACCGAGACCATCGCGACGAACCTCGAGGTCGGCCTCGACCTCGACCTGATCGACGCCCGGGCGCGGCTGGCCGTAGACCTCGACGCGACGCGCCCACGGCTCAGCGAGCGCGGCGACCTGCGCCTACGCGGGGCGCGCCACCCGCTCCTCGCCTTGGCGGGCGTTGAGGTCGTGGCCAACGACATCCACCTCGAGCGCGGCAAGGGGCTCTTGATCTCGGGGCCCAACGCCGGCGGCAAGACCGTCTGCCTCAAGACTGCCGGGCTCTGCGCGCTGATGGTCCGCGGGGGG
>PDPC01000137.1 GCA_002747355.1 Pseudomonadota bacterium
TCACCGGCTTTGGCTTCCTCACCGGCTTTGGCTTCCTCACCGGCTTTGGCTTCCTCACCGGCGTTGGCTTCTTCACCGGCGTCGGCTTCTCCGCCGGATCGAGCGTGGCTGGATCCGGTTTGGGTGGTAGCGCCTCGAGGGTCAAGAGAAGGCGCGTCTCCTTGCGACGGTTGACGTAGATCCGCTTCTTTTTGTCCTTGTAGCCGTCGAGGGATATGAGCAGCGCGTAGCGCTTTGGCTTCAGATCGTCGAGATCGAGCGGCGTCTTGCCCACGACCTTGTCATCGAGCTTCACCAACGCCCCGCTCGGTGTGGTCTCGAGGTGCGCCGCGCCGCTGTTGTTCTTCTCCAGCTTCACGGTCTTGGCCAGCTTGGCGCCAGCGGCTACAGAGATCAGCTGGAGGGTCTGACTGGCGTAGCCGAGCTTCGAGACGTAGACCGCGTGCGTCTTATTCGGCTTCAGCTCGAGCGCCGTCTTCAGCCTCTCGCCGTCTACGGCTTTGCCGTCGATGCGGACCGCAGCGTCGGGAGGATCCAAGGTTAGCGTCAAGCTCGCCGGCTTTGGTGGCGGCGGTGGCTTCTTCTTGGGCTTCATCGCAAAGGTCACGACCTTCACGTCACCCGCAGTCACCGCGACGTTTTTCACCTTCGGCTCCCCCTCCCCGATCAGCACGATGCGATGCTTGCCAACGCCCACCCCCTTGACCGTGATCGACTTGCCGGCGATGACCTTGCCGTGGGAGTTGCCATCGACCAGCACCTCCGCTGGAGCCCCAGAGCGGAGGTTGACCACCAGCGCCGGCGGCGGCGGCGGCGGCTCCTTGACCAGCACCGTCCAGAGCACGATGCCAAGCAAGATCAACACCGCCGCGGCGAGTACGCCGATCAGGATGTCCTTGAAGAGCGACGATGGGGGCGCCACCACCGGCACCGTGCCGCTGACTATCCGCGCCGGATCGCTGTCGCGTTGCACCCCCTCGAAGACCACCGAGGCGGAGGGGGAGCCGCCGTTCGCCCCCGAGCCGTTCTGCGGCACGCCCTGCTTCAGGGCCTCCATCTCGGAGAAGATCATCGTCGGCTGCTGTGCGGCGTTGATCAGCTGCCCCGACTCGGCGTTGAAGATGAACGTCGGCTCGGCCGTGATCGCCTGACCCGAGCCGCTCTTTGAGGCCGTGGCGGGATCGTCCGCGAAGACCTGCGTCGCGCCGTCGTCGTAGCCGGCGGCGACTAGCCCGAGGTCTTCGAAGTTCGGCCCGCCCATCTCCGTCGCGCCATCGTCGAAATCCTCGGGCAACACGTCCTCGTCATCTAGCAGCTCGGCCGCGTCGTAGAGTTGGTCTCGCGCCTGCTGCATCGGGTCGTTGCCGTCGAGCTCATGCATTCCCGCGATCTCGCCGGGGTTGAGCAGCGACTCTGCCGGCGCGCTGGCTACGGAGGCAGGTGCCCCAAAGGCCTCGAGATCGGCCTGCGTGATCTGCTTGAACGTCTCCATCGCCGCCCGCTCGCGCTCGACCTCGCGGGCGAAGATCTCCTTGATCGCGTGGGAGAGGTTCTTGGCGCCGAAGCTCTGCACCTGCGACATCAGGTACTGCTGCAGGTCGTCCTGCATCTCCGCGGCCCAGCCGTAGCGATCGTCGGCCTCGCGGCTCAGCGCCTTCATCACGATGGTCTCGAGGTCGGGTGTGACCATCGGGTTTTTCGCTGAGAGCGGCGGCACGATCGCGTTTCTGACCTTGTCGAGGATCGCGAAGTCGCTCTCGCCGGTGAACAAGCGCTCGCCAGCGCACATCTCCCAGAGGATCGTGCCGATGGCGAAGATGTCGGAGCGGCGATCGAGGGGCAGGCCGCGGACCTGCTCGGGGGACATGTAGCCGAACTTGCCCTTCAGCACGCCGGCCTGCGTCTTCGAGGAGCGTGCCGCCGCCTTGGCGATACCAAAGTCGATGATCTTGACCTCCCCCTCGTAGGAGGTCAGCACGTTCTGCGGCGAGACGTCGCGGTGGATGATGTCGAGCGGCACGCCTTGGGCGTCGCGGCGACGGTGGGCGTAGTCGAGACCTTCGCAGACCTTGGCGGCGATGAAGGCCGCCATCGGCAGCGGCATCCGCCGCCTCAGCCGCCGGAAGCGGTTCTGTAGCTGGAGCACGTCTTTGCCCCAGACGAACTCCAGCGCGATGAAGTGAGAGGTCTCGATCTTGCCGAGCTCGTAGATCTGCGCGATGTTGGCATGTGAGAGCTGGCCGCAGATGCGAGCCTCGTCGATGAACATCGTGATGAAGTCTGCATCCTCTGCCATCGACGGCAGGATGCGCTTGATCGCCAGGATCTTCTCGAACCCTTCGGCGCCGAAGGACTTCGCCTTGAAGACCTCCGCCATACCCCCGACGCTGACGCGCTCGAGGAGCAGATAGTTGCCGAAGAGGACTGGCTTGCGCATCGCGTGTCGTTCGCCTGGGTAGCGACTGGAGACCGGCGCTCGTTTGCGCCGCGCTTCGCGCCACGCAGTTGTCAAACCGGTGCGGGGTCCGCGGTTCAGCGCGACTATACACCAATTCCGAGGGCGGCCGCGGGGCCGTGTCCCCGCAAATCGAGAGCGCCACGCTCGGCCGGCCTCGTCTCAGATGAGACGTAGACCACGATCCCTCACACCATGGATACCGGTGATCCTAGAGTGCGCCAGTTACTCGGTCAACATGTTTTGTAAGCCAGACGGCAACCAAGCGATTGGCTGCCCTGCAATTGGGGCCCCAAAGCCACGGTCAAGAGACCACACCTGTGGGCGGCGCTAGAGCTGCGCGAAGGATGCGGAATCACGGCCTAGAAGCGAGAAGGGCGCCTACTGATAGCACGCAACCGACGAGCGACAACCGCTGTGATGTCGCAGACCAGCGCGGCGACGGGAGAGAAGCTGGTCAGCGCTCTAGAACCGAACTCGAAAGCCGTTGGGCGCCAGCGCGAGGCCTTTGACCTGGCGACTCACGTGCTCCCCATCGAGCCGCGCCCGACGGTTCTTGAAGTAGTAGACCAGGCCGTCGATCACCCCATAGAGGTAAAACCCAGCGAAGAGCCCAGCTGCGACCAGGTTGGTGACCTTCAAGCCGTTGGCCCTGGCGTCCGAGGTGTTGAACGTGCCGTCATCGTTTCGCGCTCCGTACCACGCCGCCGCTGTTCCGATCGACACCGCCGCGGTCACACCAAAGCCGATGGCCAAGACCCAGACTTTGCCTTCGTGCCCATTCTGGGCCTGACCCCAAGGCGGCAGCAGGTTGACCACGGCCGAGCGCTTGGGCGCGCTTTGCCGCACCACCTTGTCCAGCTCTCGGCGAAAGCGCCTCCGCACCGACTCGAAGAAGCGCACCACCTCTGACTTGACGAAGTCGGGATCGAGCCGCTCCTTGGGCGCCAGACGCAACAGCTCCCGGAACGCGCGCTCCGAGCCAGGGCGCGCGCCGCTCAGAAAGAGCGCGATGCCGTAGGTGCGCAGCGCTTCGATCTGATCGGCGCGATCGGCGAGGCGCTTCTGCTGCACCAGGGGGCCGAGCCTCGCGGCGGCCTCTTCGTAGCGCCCGCGAACATAGAGCCCCAGCGCCTGGCGTAGCAGCTCCCGCGCCCCGACCTCTTTCGGCTTGGACGCCTGCTCTGGCCTCGACGGTTTCTTCGCCCTGGGCGTGACTGCAGGCTTGGACGTAGCCGTGGACGTGGATGCACCCACTGGCTTGGGCGTGACCGCGAGCTTGGGCTTCGCGACAGCAGCCCCAGCCCAGAGAAATAGACCAACAAGACTGAAACGACTGAAACGACTGAAACGACTGCAACGACTGAAACGACTGAAACGACGGCTCATGGTGTCGTCCCCGCTGACTCGGAGCGTGGGACGCGCAGTACGTACCGGCCGGCGCTGTCTGTGCGGGTCTGATCGACCAAACCCTGCCGGGGGCAGGTCGGCTGCTCACAGTAGAGCTGGATCAGCGCTCCTGGGATCGCGGCGCCGGAGCTCTCGCGCAGAGCCCCCGACAGCTGCGTCGCTCGTGGCAGCTTCAGCGGATCGAGGCTCTTGTCGCCATCGACCAGCAGCGCTGGCTGCCACAGCGGCGCGCCGAGGGAGGCGTCGAGCGGCCGCACGGCCAGGGTGTAGGCGAAGCCCCGATCGACCGCGAGCTCGAAGCCCTTGTCGGCCTGCGCCAGCCCAACCACCGGTCCATAGGGACCTCGAAGCTCGACGCGGGCGGCGACGGCGCGCTCATCGACGCCACGCACGATCCCCTTCACGATGGCCTTGCGGGCGGCCGCCAAGCTCAGGGTCTTGCTGCCGTCGACCACCAGCTCCTGCAGTGTGATGCTCGAGTTGGCCCCCACGGGAGGCACGATCTCGACCGTGTAGGTCCCTCTGGGCACGGTGACGAGCGGCTTGCCCGCCGCCGAGAGCGCCCCGCTGGCGTCGCTGGACAGCACCACTCGATAGCGTCCGCTGGCGCTGAAGATCTGGCCGCCGGGGAGCTCGAGCTCGCCTACGTCGCCGATGCTCTGGGCCGAGAGCACGACGGTCGCGCCAGCCAGCGGCTTGCCATCGTCATCCACCACCTTACCGCCGAGCTCGGCGCTCGACACTGCGTTGTAGCGGAAGGTCCAGCCGCTCGCGGCGGCCGAGACGTCGAGCTTGGCGTTGGCGACCTCGGCCATGGGCAGCTGCGACGTCGTGGGCGGCACGACCAGCAGACGCGCCTGCCCAGCTCGGGCGCGGAGCTGGTAGCGCCCCTGGCTGTCGGTGGTGGCCACGGTGGAGGGCAGCGTCACCTTGGTGGCGCTGTCGATCGTGCGCAGCGTGACAGTCGCGCCGTCAATCGCCGCCCCGGCGCGTTCGATCGTGCCCTTGACCCAAAGCCCCATGCTCGAGGCGTCGAAATCGACGTCGATCGCGCTCCCCGCCGCCGAGACCGTCCGAACGAGCGGCGCGATGCCGGCGCCGGGGGCGATGTCCTCGGGCATCACGACGACCATCGCCCCGCTGACCAGCGAGAGGGAGCCCTGCCCCGTGGGGAAATAGCGCCGCTGTGGTCGCGGATCGTCAGGCGTGAGCAGCACGCTGACGTGCGCCGGCAGCGCCTCTCCCCCGTAGCTGACCGCCAGCGTGACTCGGCGCGGGTCGCCTGCCGTGAAGTCGTGGCTCAACGCGACGCCATCGCCGATGGTCACGTTCGCGTCGAAGGGCGGGACCCCCGCCGGCGGCGGCGGCGTGATCCGCGCGCGGTAGGTTAGCTGCGCGCCAGCGCCGCCGACCTCGATGGCGATCGACTTCGTACGCAGGCCGAAGCCTTCGACCTGGGCGTCGCAGGTCACGCGGTAGCTGCCCGCCTTCGTCGGGACGAAGGTGATGCTCTGACCGCTCTTGCTGCTGAGCTCGAGCGAGGTCTTCTGGGGATCGACGACCTGCCAGCTGTAGGTGACCAACAACCCGGAGGCGTCGCTGACGATGGCCTCGACGGTGACCGTGGCGCCGACATCGACCTGGCTTCCGCCGGGGACGACGAGCTCGAGGGAATAAGGGCTGCTGTTGGCGTCGTAGCCGCAGCCGGCGAAGAGCGCGGCGAAGGCGAGAAGACACAAGCCTCTGCTCATTTGGCCTCGACCTCCCAACTGATCCATTGGTGACAGCCCGCCGGCAGGCCACTGGCGTGCTCGCAGAAGGCGACATCCGCCGCGCAACCGATGGCCTCGAGCCCTGCGTCGTCGATCGCCACGATCGCGCGATAGAAGCGACGCTGCCCCGGCAGGAGGTCGCTCAAGGTCAGCGTCGACGCGCCCTGCCCTGCGATCGTCGTCCACGGCCCTACCGCGCTCTCGGCGCTCTGCCAGCGATAGCGCAAGGTCGAGAGCGCCGCGCTGGTGGCGACCCCTCCAGCGCTGATGATCAGCGCGCTGCCAACCCCCAAGGTGTCGTCGATGTCATCGATGACCACGGCGACCTTGGTTGGCGGGCTGCCCGCCGACACCATGGACGCGAAGTCTGGCTCGGCGCTCTCGATGCACGCCGTGCCGTCCGGCGCGACATCGTAGCGGCGCTCGACGCTGGCCTCTCCGCCCCAACGATCGACCACCGTCAAGCGCAGGGTCACCTGGGTGGTCTCGCTCGATGGCGGGAGCTTCCAGACGAGCTTGTCGAGGACCTCGCTCCCCTTGCAGGCCTGGACCTGCCAGAGCGTGAAGGCGCTCTGCGGTGGATCGACCGCCTCCCAGCGGGTCTCCACCTTGCCGACCCCGCAGCCAAGCTCCGTGCTAGGCCGGTCAGCGGTGTCGTCGGCGTCGCTGCTCATCGCCGCCGAGGCGATATGCACGACATGACGCGGCAGCTTGGCTGGTGTCGGCTCACCGGAGTAGTTGCTGAGCACGATCCGCGGCAAAGGAGGCCGGTTCTCCACCGTGAGCTCCGCGCTGGCTCGGTCGGTCGCGCGCTGCGCGTCCCGGGCGGTCGCGACAACGCTAACGGAGTAGCTGCCGCCGAGCTCGTCGTGGTCGGGGAGGCTCAGGGTCAACGAGCGCCCCTCCGCCGAGCGCTCCGGCACCTGACTCAAGAGGCTGCCATCGGGCGACAGCCACTTGGTCGTCTGCCCCCGAAACTGCACGACCCACTCGAAGGTCAACGAGCTCGTCTCGCCCTCGTCTTCGTCAGTCCCTACGGCGGTGATCGTCACGCTCTGCCCACGGTGCAGCTCACCCTTGGGCACCTCGAGCCGAAGGCTGGGACGATGGTTCACGCTGCCGAGGATCAAACACCCGGCCTCAGCGACCAGCGCGGCTACCGCCAACGCCAAGATGACTCCTGGTAGTCTGCTCATTGTGTCTCGTCGCTCGCTCCTCACCCTAGCACTGATAAACAGAGGCCAGCAACGGCGATGCCAGCTAGCAACTCGCCGTTTGCAGCTGGTTTTCTCGATCCGTCAGAGCGATCGCGACATTAAGATCAGGGCAACGATGTCATGATCGGCGCTCATGCTCTGCTACCTGCACGTCAGCTTCGGCGTGTCGACGAGGGTACAGCGGCCCTTGCATGGGAAGACGACCCAGCCCTTCGTGATCGTCTTGCCCCCCTTCAACACAGCGACGTGGTGGCTCTCGGCGGTGGTGGTGAAGCCAGAGAGGGGGCGGGGCTTGCGGTTGATCAGCACGGCGTCGCCACGGGTCAGCGTGGTCGTCACACGCACAGGGTCGGTGACCAGCCCCTCGATACGCGTCAGCTTGCCGCCAACGATCGTGATCGTGCGACGCTTCTGAGCACCGCAAGGCCCCGCTCTGCAAGCCACCTGGTGAACGCCTGCGGTCAAGCGCAGCGGCCTCCGTTGCGGCGAGTCGCCGACAGGCTTGCCATCGACGTAGGCCTTGCACCAGGGGCCCCAGGCGATCAGCAGCGCGCCGTGAGTTGGCGTCGGTGGCGTCCGTGGCATCGTCTGTGGCTTCCGCGCGCCGACGTCGGGGCGCTGCGTGCTCATCGCCACTCGTGCGTCGGGCCCACGGCGACGCCCGGCAGCTCGGCGACGCCCGCCAGCTCGGCGACGCCCGCCAGCTCGGCGACGTGATCGGCCACCCGAAACACGCCCGGGGCGAGCGTCGAGCCTCGTCTCCAACGTCCGGGCGTCCTGTGAGGGCCGACCGTCGACGTCGGAGCTCAGGGTCGCGACCGCGGGCGCATCTCTACCAAGAGATGCGTCTACGACGCCGCTGATCGCCGTCGCTCTCCCTCCTCCGCTGCCGACCAGCCCTGCGGCCGGCGGATGGTCGCCGCTCCTGATCGTCCAGACGGCGGCGCCGCCACCCAAAAGCAGGATCAAGGCCGCGGCGATCCACAGCCAGCGCCGCCCGCCGCCACGGGACGACAACGTCTTCATCAGCGCCAAGGCCCGCTCGTGACGCGGCTCGATGGCGAGCACGCGGTCGCAGAGCGAGAGCGCCCGAGGGTAGTCGCGCGTCGTCAGCGCCTGCTCGGCGGCGGCGAGGGAGCTGTCGACCACTCGCCGCATCACCTCGCGGTTGAACGCGCCGGCCTCTTCGAAGTAGCGCGTCAGCGCCTCGTCGACGTTGCCCAGCTCGAGCGGCGCGAGGACCTGCTCGAGGGCCTGCTTCACCGCCGCCGCGTCCTCGAAGCGATCGTCCGGGTTGCTCGCCAGCAGGCGCGTGATCACCCGCTCGAGGTCGCGGCCGATCTGGGGGTTCTGCTGGGTCGGCGGTGGGTACGTCCCCTCGATGATCAACAGCACGGTAGCCAGCGGCTCTCGCGCCAGGAAGGGCACCCGCCCCGTACAGAGCTCATAAAGCACCGAGCCCAGGGCGAAGAGATCGGCGCGAGCGTCGACCTTGGCGCCCCGCGCCTGCTCGGGTGCCATGTAGGCCGGCGAGCCGAGGAGCGCCCCGGTCTGCGTGACCGTCTCACCACCCTCGGGGCGAGCCAAGCCGAAGTCGGTGAGCACGAGGCGGCCGCCCTCGGCGATCATCACGTTGTCGGGCTTGAGGTCGCGATGGATGATACCCTTAGCGTGCGCCGCGGCCAGCGCGTCGGCGAGCTTCAAGGCGACCAACGCGGCGACGTCGGGGAGGAGGCGCCCCTGCCTCCTGACGTACGCGCGCAGCGTCGGCCCGCGGAGCAGCTCGACGACGATGTAGCCGACCGGATCCTCTCCATCGTCGCCGACGGTGCCGTAGTCGTAGACGTCGACGATGTTGGGATGAGAGAGCCGGGCCGCCGCCCGCGCCTCCCGCTCGAAGCGCGCCACCGCCTCCTCATCAGACCAGAGGTGGGCGTGCATGATCTTGATCGCGACGTCGCGATCGAGCTTCAGGTCGCGCGCGCGAAAGACCACCGCCATGCCCCCACGGCCGAGCTGCTCGAGCAGCTGATAGCGGCCGACCTTGTTGCCAACCGTGATCTCGCGAGGCATCGGCTCGGCGGGCTGCGGGGCGAGCCCGCAGCTACGTTGAAGTGTGGGCCCCGCAGCTAGGTCGAGACGCAGGCCCCACAGCGACCCTTCTCAGGCTCAGACCTTGGGCGGCGAGCCAATCGACAACAGACCGCTGCCGGTGCGCTTGCGCGTCTCGTGCTTGACCCGCGTCACGACCTCGGCGAGCTGCTCGGTGCTCTCGTATTTGTCGGCCTCGACCTCGAGCACCGCGACTGAAGTACTCATGATCTGCGCTCGGCGGATCTCCCCCGACTCATCGTTGAGGGTGATATAGCCGCGCGCGATGTCTCCCTCGGTGTAGAGCTGCGGGATGCTGGCCCGGAACGCCTCATCGACCTCTTCGCGTAAGGTGTCGACCTCGCTGCCACGGCAGATCACCATGAAGTCGTCGCCACCGAGGTGACCGACAAAGGGCGGCGGATCGGCGATGGCGCGACAGCGCTGAAGGATCAAGCGGCCGGTGTGGGCGACAACCTCGTCGGCCTTGCGGTAGCCGTAGACGTCGGCGTACGTGCGAAAGTTCTCGATGTCGATGTAGAGCAGCGTGAAGTCTTCTTTGGCAGCGAGGAGCTCGTAGACTTTGTCTTCGATCGCCTGGCTGCCCGGGAGGTTCGTCGTGGGGTTGCGATCTCGCTCGCGGCGGTTCTGACGGATCAGCGCCTTGACGCGCGCGGCGAGCTCGCGCAGGTCGAAGGGCTTGGAGAGGTAGTCATCGGCGCCAGCCTCGAGGCCCTCAACGCGGTTCTCAACGCCGGCCAGCGAGGTCAGCATCAAGATCGGCACCCGTGAGAGGAGCACGTCGCCCTTGATCCGCTGGCAAACCTGGATGCCGTCCATCTTGGGCATCATCACGTCGAGCACCAGGGCGTCGGGGAGCTCGGAGCGCACCAGGTTCATCGCCGCCTCGCCGTCGCGCGCCCGGAGACAAAGAAAGCCTGCGTCGCCCAGACTGGCCGCCACAAGATGGGCGACGGCGTCGTCATCCTCGGCTATCACCAATTTTTTCAGCAACATAGCTTTGCAGGCTTAGCACGCTGACACACGAGGTGTCAACGACTTGCGAGCCCGGACAAGAGGATTGACTCGCGACAGCGCTCGCCTCTATCATACTGACTCTTAAAGAGAATTCCCTTGAGATGAGAGGAAAATCTCGCGCCTCTCTGATCGTAGGAAACGGACCCGCAAGGTATGGAAACCGCCATTGGTATCGACCTCGGCACGTCCTACTCCACGGTGGCGGCGGTCGTCGACGGCCGCCCCCAGGTGCTGACCGATGAGGAGGGCTTCGAGGTCCAGCCTTCGGTCGTCGCGTTCCTCGACGGTGGGGGCATCGTCGTCGGACGCGACGCGAGAGCGCAGCTGGCGATCGATCCCTACAACACGATCTACTCGGCCAAACGGCTGATCGGTCGCCGCATCGACGACCCCGACGCTCGCATCGCGATCAACAACCTGCCCTACCCTGTCGTCGCCGGCCCCAGCGAGCACCCGGTGATCAAGGTCCGCGGCGAGCGGGTGAGCATCCCCGAGGTCTCCGCCTACGTTCTGCGGATGATGAAGAAGATCGCCGAGAAGCGGCTGCGTCAGCCCGTCGACAAGGCGGTGATCACGGTCCCCGCGAACTTCAACGACGCCCAGCGCGAGAGCACCCGCATCGCCGGCCGCATCGCCGGCCTCGACGTGATCCGCATCATCAACGAGCCCACCGCTGCCTCGCTGGCCTACGGCTACGGTCGCGGCCTCAACCGTCTCATCGCCGTCTACGACTTCGGTGGCGGATCCTTCGACTTCACGCTGCTCGAGGTGCGCGGGCTGGTCTTTCGCGTCATCTCCACCGCGGGCGACATGTTCCTCGGCGGTGACGACTTCGACGAAGCGCTGGCCACAGCGGTCTCGAATAGCTTCTGGAAACAGACCCATATCGAGTTCCAGAAAGACGTCGTGGAGTGGCAACGAGTGCTCCTCGCCTGCGAGGAGACCAAGCGAACGCTCTCACAGCAGAGCAGCTGCGAGCTGCGCGTCGAGCGCGTCGCCAACACGGCCAAGGGGGCGCTCGATCTGTCCGCGACCGTGACCCGCGACCTCTTCAACGCGCTCTGCTTCGACCTGGTGCGGCGAACCTTCGCCGTCTGCGAGCGCGCCCTCGAGGACGCCAAGGTCCGCCCCGAAGACATCGACGACGTGGTGATGGTCGGCGGCAGCACCTACATCCCGCTGGTGCGCGCCTCCGTCGAGCAGTTCTTTGGCAAGCAGCCCCGCACCGAGGTCTCCCCAGAGACCTCGATCGCCCTCGGCGCCGCGATCCAGGCCTACTCCCTGATGGCCGCGCCGTCGCCCAGCGCCCCGAGCAAGCAGACCGTGCTCCTCGACGTGCTCCCCCACTCCATCGGCATCGTCGCGGCGGGAGGGATGACCGAGCGGGTCCTCGAGCGCAACATGGCGATCCCCGTGGAGCAGTCGCGGATCTTCTCCACGGGGCGGGACAACCAGACCGAGCTGAAGATCCGTATCGTACAGGGCGAGTCCCGCGAGGTCGACGAGAACACACCCCTCGGGGAGCTGATCATCGATGGCCTCCGCGCCGCGCCGCGCGGCGAGGTCGAGGTGCTGGTGACCTTCGAGGTCGACACGAACGGTATCTTGAACGTCACGGCGCGGAACCGCGACTCCGGTCGCGTCTACAAGAAGAGCGTCAAGGTGTCGCGCGAGTTCGACGACCGCGCGCTAGCGAACATCGCCCTCAAGCCCTAAGGTAGGGTGAACGTTCTGAGGCCTCGAAAGCGGCCGGCAGTGCTGTGCCCAGCGACGGGAGGAATGGGTGGGGGGTGCTCCTAAGAACGACCACGACACCATGACGGTAACGAACGAACCAAAGCGGGTGCTAATCATCGATGGCGACAACGTCCGCCGCGGGATGCTCGCCTGCACCCTCCCCGCAGCGGAGTACGCGCTCGACTTCGCGAAGACCAGCGCGGCGGGGCTGGACAAGCTACAGCAACACCCCCCAGAGCTGCTGCTCATTGGAAACGACGACGGCTCCCGCGACCTCTGTAAGCACCTACGCTCGCTCCCCGCGGCGCGAGGTTGCACGCTGGTGCTCTTCGACGAGTCCTTTCGTGATGAGGGCCTGGGCTTCTCCGCGGCGGAGGCTAGCGGCGCTGACTTCGCGCTGGCCTTCCCTTTTACCCTGGAGACGTTAGAGCGCAACCTCGAGCGTCACCAACGCGGTCAGCTGGCCTCGATGTCAGCGCTGGCCGTGAAAGCGAGCAGCCCCCCCGCCGACGAGGCCCAGCAGGCCGACCCGCAGGAGGAGGCCCGCGCTTGGGAGACGTTCCGAGGCCGCGTGGCGGACCTCTATGACAACCTCGCCACCCGGGACTACTTCGAGTTGCTGGGCGTCTCTCGGCAGGAGAGCGCAGCGGCGGTCAAGGACGCCTACTTTCAACGCTCCATCGACTTTCACCCCGATCGCTTCATGCAGCTCGACGACCGCGAGCTACGGCAGCACATCTACGAGGTCTTCATGCGCATCACGGAGGCCTTCAAGGTCCTCTCCGATCCCGACGCTCGAGCGGCCTACGAACAACAGCTGAGCACCGACAGCAAGCCCGCGCTGCGCTACGACAACCTCGGCCGCACGAAGCGGAGCGTGGCTGAAGACGACCAGCTCCTCGCCAGCTCACCAGCTGGCCGCAAGTATGCCAACCTCGCCAAGGTCGCTGAGCGCAAGGGCAACCTCAAGTTGGCGCGAATGTACCTCACCCTCGCCAGCCAATGCGAGCCGAGCAGCGAGGCGATACGAGAGCACCTCGACGAGATCACCCATAGGCTGGAGGGCTGAGCGGGGCCTGGCGACAGAAGAGATCTGTGGGAGCCCTACCGCTTCTTTAGGTGAACCAAGAGACGTTGGGTTGTGGTGGCGCGGAGCCTCAGCTCCTGAGAGCGGTAGCCTCTCGCGCTCACGCGTATATGGTGGACCCTGTCGCTCCGCGGCAGCGAGATCGACCGGCTGTCCTGAACAACGCCATCGATCCAGACGGTCGCGCCCCTGGGCGACGTCTCGACCAGCAGCAAGACCGTCCCGAGCCGACGACGCTCGCCGCCGACCCACGCTTGGAACGTATGACGGTAGCGGTAGCCTGCGAAGGCCAACACGGCCAGGCTCGTCAGCGAAATCAGCATGGTGATCAGCTTCCGGAGGCGACGCCGTCGCTCATCGACGCTGCCGCGGGTGGCCCGCGGTCGCCGCTCGAAGCCGCCCCCGTGGCGGGCCGCCTGCTGCTGGCGCCAGACGTCATCGAGGTCGAGCTCGAGGTCCTCGGAGCGAGGCGACGGCGCAGCTGGGTGGCCTGGGGTCGCCGCGAGCGACTCGAGGCCGGGCACGAGCTCCTGCAGGTTGCCGCCCGGCGGCGAGGAGATCGCTGGGTGCTCGACCGAGACCTCGCCACCCTGCTTCAGCTCGAGGGCACCGTCGCTGGCGGGCTCCAGCTCGACCGAGACCTCTCTGGCGGGCTCCAGTTCGAGCTCTCTAGCAAGCTCCAGTTCGACCTCTCTGGCGGGCGGCGGGGTCGCGAGCTCGAGGTCGCCGCTGCCAAGAGAGGGCGACGTGTCGAGCTCGCCGCTTGGTGAGATCGCGCTCGAGCAGCTCTGGTCGCGGTACTCCTCGTAGTCGCTCTGCGCCGCCGGAGGGGGCGACAGCTCGATCTCGAGCGCGGCGCTGCTCAGCTCGTCCACGGCGAAGGGCCGCAGCGCTTGACGGAACGCGCGCGCGTCGGCGAAGCGGTCGTCGGTGTCACGAGACAGCGCCTTGAGGACGACCTTGTCGAGGGACTCCGGGATGCCGGGAACATAGGAGGAGGGTGGCGCGATCGTTCCATTGAGGATCGCCGCCACCATCGCCGTGAAGTTGGAGGCTCGCAACGGCGGTCGCCCGGCGAGCAAGTTGAAGAGGACGGCCCCCACCGAGTAGATGTCGGTGCGCGGATCCACCCGCAGCCCTCGCGCCTGCTCGGGTGACATGAAGCGCGGGCTGCCGAGGACGCTGCCGCTGCGGGTCAGCTCGAGCTTCTGCTCCGCCCCGAGCACCTTCGAGATGCCAAAGTCGAGCACCTTGACGAGCTCTTCGCCCTCATCGCCGGCAACCACCATCACGTTTTCCGGCTTGAGGTCTCGATGGACGATGCCGCACTCGTGGACGGCGATCAGCGCGCTCAGCACTTGAACCACCAAGCCGGTCGCCCGCTCCACCGGCTGCGGCCCCTCTTCCTTGAGCAGCTGCCGCAGCGTTCGCCCCTCCAGGTACTCCATCACGAGAAAAAGCGCGCCCTCCTCGGTCCACCCCATGTCTGTAGCGGTGACCACGTTGCGATGCCCCGTGGCGCTGGCCGTCCGCGCTTCGCGGACCATCCGCGACATCAGCTCACGGTCACGCGCCATCTCCGGCATCATCACCTTCACCGCGACGCGCTTTTCCAGCATGGTGTGGACAGCCTCGAAGACCGCGCCCATGCCTCCCGAGCCGAGGACGCGCCCCAGTCGGTATTTGTCGCCAATGAGCGTTCCCTCGGGGAAGAAGCGCTCCGGGTGGGTGATCTTGCCCGTGATCGGGCAGAAGCTCACACCTTCCTGGTGCTGCCGCCCGCAATGCTCACAGTTCAAGACGCGCCCTTTCTTCACTCTTTAGATCGATCTTTAGATCCATCTGTAGATCGATCTAAAGATCGATCTGTAGACAAAAGACCGATCTTTGGATCGTTCTGTAGATAGTCGGAAGCCTACCAGCATCGGTGGCTCGTTGAATGCGCAGATTCTGGGGGGGCTCCCCCCCTTGTCTGGTCAACGTCGGGTCTGATAGCGAAGAGAAGCGTGATGTGTACTACAGTAAGAAAATGAGAGATACGCACCGCTCATAGGCGACATCGGCCTACACGGTTCCCCCGCTGCGCCAGCGTGCCCGTGGATCACCGCGGCTTGCCTCGCTTTTTTCGCCGCCCCTACCATATCTGGGCAGGTTTGTTGCCCCATCCCCCATATGTAGTAGTATCAGCATCAAGGAGCCGCGTTGGCGGCATTCGCACGCCTCAACGTGACGAAAGGTGGCTCACATGAAAAGCAAGCAGCGTAAGCCAAGCATGGCCCCTTCTGACCCATCCCAGAACGACGCTCGCTACGAAGAGCTGCTCTCCAAGTTCCACGAGCTGAAGATGGTCTGTGAGGTGTGGGTCGCCGCCAACGACGCCAAAGACCAGCGGATTCAAGAGCTCGAGACCGAGCTCGAGCAGGCCCAACAGCGCATCGTCCGTCTCAGCCGTCGCGTTGGCCGTCCGCGAGGCAATGAGCCGGCCGTGCGCGGTCGACGCATCACTGAAGCCCGCTAGAGCGCAGACCAACTCTCCTCCCGTCGCCGCGCTGGTCTGCGACATCACAGCGGTTGTCGCTCGTCGGTTGCGTGCTACCAGCAGGCGCCCTCCTCGCTCCTACGCCGTGACTCCGCATCCTTCGCGCAGCTCGGTCCGGTAAGCTGATCAGCGCTCT
>PDPC01000171.1 GCA_002747355.1 Pseudomonadota bacterium
TGCTGGTAGCAAGCAACCGACGAGCGACAACCGCTGTGATTTCGCAGACCAGCGCGGCGATGGGAGGTAAGTTGGTCAGCGCTCTAGAAAGCGGCCGGCTGTGCTGTGCCCGGCGACGGGGAGGACGGGGTGGGGGTGCGCTTAGGGGGGCCAGGAAACGCCATCGAGAGCCCTTCATCTCTGTCGGTGTCGACTGCTCCTTTTGGGATGGGTTCAATAGAGAGCCGTCAGTGATTCCAGCTGCTTGCGCTTAAGGGGTGTGGACTCTTCGGTCATGGTTTCAGAGGGCAAGCTGCCCTCGGACCCTTTCTGGACTAGTGGTCTAGTTGCAAGCGACCTTCTGGCGAGCTAGCAAGGCGCGGTAGGGGGGCAACCGTACGAATCTAAAGTGGAAGTATGTTGACGAACTTTCGGGGGCGTTGCGTCGCCGCGCTGGTGGCGCTGGCCGTGTCTGCGTTTGGCCATCCGAGCCGAGCCCAGACCGCCGCGCCTGGCGCGCCGGCTTCATCGCCGGCGACGCGGCCAACTCAGCCGACGCCCGCTCCATCCAAGCCCGCGCCCCCAAAGGCGGCCTCCAAGCCTACCTCGAGCGCCGATCCCGCGCCCGTTTTCTACGACCCAGCCTCGGAGCCCAAGGGCTCCTCTTCGAGGGCAGCGCAGCCGAGAAAGGGAAAAACACCAAAGAGAGCAGGCGAGCGGCAGGCGCGCAGGCGACCGAAGGAGGGGAGCCTGCCCAAGGAGGGGAGGGCGCAGTCCCCCCCCGCTCCCAGCGCCCGCTGGTGGCTCGCGCCGATCTCGATCTTCGGCGGCCAGCGCGATCGTGCGCGGATCGCCGGCTCGGCCCACGCCGTCGACGAGAAGGCGCTGGAGCGCTTTGAGTACGACGACATTCACCGCGTGTTGCAACAGATCCCTGGCGTCTATATCCGCACAGAAGACGGCTTCGGCCTGCGTCCCAACATCGGCTTGCGCGGCGCCAACTCGGATCGCAGCGCCAAGATCACGTTGATGGAAGATGGGGTGCTCCTCGCGCCGGCGCCGTACTCGGCGCCAGCGGCGTATTACTTCCCGCTGCTGACGCGGGTGGTTGGCGTGGAGGTCTTCAAGGGCCCGGCGTCGGTGCGCTTCGGGCCAAACACGATCGGCGGGGCGCTGAACCTCAAGACGCGGGTGATACCGCAGGCGCTCACTGGCAACATCGATCTCGGCTTTGGCCGCTTCGGCTACAGCAAGGCTCATGGACACGTCGGCATGCGCGGCGACCGCTGGGGGGTGTTACTCGAGGGGGTGCGGCTCGCGTCCAGCGGCTTCAAGGAGCTCCCCAGCGGAGACGACACCGGCTTCGACAAGCACGAGCTGATGCTCAAGGCTCGCTACCACGGCGACCCCAACGCCTCGCTGTACTACCAACTCGATTTGAAGCTCGGTTTCGCAGACGAGTCGTCGCGGGAGACCTACCTCGGGCTGAGCGACACCGACTTCGAGGCCAACAGCCGACGTCGCTATCCCGCGAGCGAGCGTGGCCTGATGGACTGGTGGCGCACGCAGGTCGTGCTGAGCGCGTTCATCGCCTACGGCGACTTCGACCTCACGGTGACCGCCTACCGCAACGATTTCTCCCGCGACTGGCGCAAGCTCAACGGGATGGCCGGCGCGGACATCGGCAGCATCTTTCGCGATCCGACGGGCGCCAACGCCTCGCTGCTGGCGGTGCTCGCCGGTCTGCAGGACTCCCAGGTGCCGGGGGAGACGCTAAAGATTGGCACCAACTCGAGGCGCTACGTCTCTCAGGGGATCGCCCTCAGGGCGCACCTCGCGTTGCCCACGCTGTGGCGGATCCGGCAGCAGCTTGAGGTTGGTCTACGGCTGCATCACGACAGCATCGAGCGCGACCACGACGAGGAAGACTACCTGATGCAGCGGGGCGTCGTGGTGCCCGTCGGTGGGCACGCGCAGACGACCGATAACGAGGCCGCCACGGTGGCCTTGGCGGCGCATGTCTCGGACGAGCTGCGGGTTGGGCCGCTCTTGTTGACGCCGGGGCTGCGGCTCGAGGTGATCCGGCGCAGCTTCACCGATCGGCTGCCAGGGGCGGCCCCCGGGCTCGCCGAGGGCAAAGACACGGACGTGGTGCTGATCCCGGGGATCGGCGCCTACGTGCAGATCGCGAGCTGGCTCGGGGCGCTGGCGGGCGTGCATCGGGGGTTCTCGCCGGTGGCGCCAGGGCAGATCGCCGCGGTGAAGCCGGAGAGCAGCCTCAACTATGAGGCCGGCCTACGCTTCAACCGCAAGGCGAGCGGCACCGCCGGTGAAGTGATCGGCTTCTTCAACGACTATGAGAACCTGACGGTGCAGTGCACGATCTCCAGCGGCTGCACAGACCGGCAGCTCGCGCTGCAGTTCGACGCGCCGGCTGTGTTCGTCTATGGGCTCGAGAGCGCGCTCTCTCAGCAGCTGCGCGGCCCTTGGGGGACCACGTTCTGGGGCAAGGCCTCCTATACGCTCACCCTCTCGCGTTTTCGCGAGAGCTTCCGCTCGGGGTTTTCGCAGTTCGGAGATGTCGAGGAGGGGGACTCGTTGCCCTATGTGCCGGAGCACCAGTTCGCGCTGCAGCTGGGCTGGCTCGGGCGGCGTTGGGGCGTGAGCGCCTCGCTGAGCTACCTCTCCGCGATGCGAGACGTGGCGGGGCAGGGCGACATCCCGGACAGCGAGCGGATCGCGGGGCGGGCCGTGATCGACCTGGCGGGGAGCTTCGCGTTCACCCACCGCGCCAGCATCTACCTCGCGGTGAACAACCTGCTCGATCAGCGCTACATCGCCTCGCGTCGCCCCTTCGGGGCGCGTCCCGGGCAGCCGCTGATGATCCGCGGAGGGTTCAAGTATCGCTTCGGCGCGGTCCCGGGGCGCCGCAGCGCCCCGAAGGAGCTGCCGGTGGTGACGGCGATCTCGCAGCCGACCGCGACCTCGCAGCCGACGGCGACCTCGCAGCCGACGGCGACCTCGCAGCCGACGGCGACCTCGCAGCCGACGGCGACCTCGCAGCCGACGGCGACCTCG
>PDPC01000146.1 GCA_002747355.1 Pseudomonadota bacterium
GCGCGAAGGATGCGGAATCACGGCGTAGGAGCGAGGAGGGCGCCTGCTGGTAGCAAGCAACCGACGAGCAACAACCGCCGTGATGTCGCAGACCAGCGCGGCGACGGGAGGTAGTTTGTCAGCGCTCTAGAAAGCGGCCGGCCGTGCGGTGCCCGGCGACGAGAGGTATGGGTAGGGGTGCTCTTAGCGTCTGCAGGCGGTCTTCACGCCGAGCTTGCAGGCTCGGCTTCGGTAGGCTCTCGCCTCTCTGCTCGTCGGGGGATAGGTGTGCGCGGCTGCGTCGCAGCCGACGCCGAAGGAGAGCTTGCAGGCTTGGACGTAGCGACGGCGCATCTCCGTCGGCTTGCGCAGCTTGGTCGCCAGCACGCCGAGGCGGAAGCAGGCCACGGGGACCTTCTTGTCATCACAGGCGCGCGACCAGAGCTTCTGCGCCTCGACGCGTTGAGCCGGCGTCGCGAGCTTGCAGCGCTGACATGCGCGCAGCTCGCCTTGGGCGCAGCGCTCTATGAGGCTCGCGTCGGGCTTCGCTCGCAGGTCGCGCTTCGGCCTTGAAGCCTGACCTGCGTCCAGAGCCTCCGCGCCGGCCTGTTTCGGTGGGGCGGCGCTGCCGGCGGCCGAGGGGTCGGCCGGCGAGCCGGGGAACGCAAGCCATACCCCAACGCCAACGCCGACGCCGAGCACCAGCAGCACCCCGACGATCAGAGGAGCGCGGCGCGTGTTGCCCTCGTCGCCTTGGGGCGGGTTGATCCGCGTCGCGGGGGTCGCGGGCCTCGCCGCCGCGGAGGTCGCGGGGGTCGCAGGCGCGGCGGTCGCCGCCGCGGGGGTCGCAGGCGCCGCGAGGGCCGCAGGCGTCGCGGGGGTCGCGGGCGTCGCGGGCGTCGCGGGGATGGGCGTCGCCAACGTCGCTGGCACAGGGGTGGGCTGTCCGGCGTCCAGCCCATGCGGCGTCGCATGCGTCGCCGCCAGCGGATCAACGGAGGCCGCGTCTACGGTGCGCGTCGAGCTCAGGCGGGTATGGGAGATCCCCACCGCCGTGGCGACCGCGTTTCCGAGGCCGGCGATGGTGACGAAACGCGCCGAGGGCTCTTTCGCCAGCGCGCAGAGCAGCGCCTCCTCGAGCGACAGCGGCAGATCGGCGACCCATTGCCTCGGCGGGGGCGGCGCCTCGAACATATGGGCGCTCATCAGCCGCCCGAGGCCGTCGTAGGCAAAGGGCGCCTTGCCACAGAAGAGCTCATAGGCCAGCACGCCGAGGGCGTAGACGTCGGTGCGATGGTCGAGCGCCTTGGCGCCGTGGCATTGCTCAGGCGACATGTAGCGCGGCGTGCCGAGCAGCATCCCGGTCTGCGTGCGCTGCTCGCTGTTGTTTCCCTGGGCCTTGGACTCGAGCTTGGCGATGCCGAAGTCGAGCAGCACCACGCGCTCCTCTCCGGGGTGGTCCGGGTCGGGGACGAGGAACACGTTGTCCGGCTTGAGATCGCGATGGACGATGCCCGCGTCGTGGGCCGCCTGCAGCGCTGAAGCGATGCGCAGGACGATCCGCGCCGCGGTCGCTCGCGGCAGCAAGGGCTCGCGCACCAGGCGCTCGGAGAGGGGCTCGCCCTCGAGCAGGTCCATCACCAGGTAGGCGCCGACCTCTGGATCGTCGCCAAAGTCGAAGACATCGATGATCCCGGGGTGGCCAATCTGGTTGACCGCCCGCGCCTCGTTGAAGAAGCGCTGCACGACCTCCGCGTTGCTGGCGATCTCGCGGTGGAGCACCTTGATCGCGGCCTTCTTGCCGATGCTCTGATGCTCACCGAGGTAGACCGCGCCCATGCCGCCGACGCCGAGCGCCTCGAGCAGCCGGTAGCTGCCGAGGGTCCGCCCGATGAGATCGCGCCGCGCGCCGCTCTTCGCCATCAGGGTTGCCACCCCGGCGGCACGTAGAGCTGGATGTGCATCGCTTTCGGGCGCCGAGATCGCTTCGCCCGCCGCCCCTTGCAGGCCTTGCGATAGCCGTAGCGGCAGGCCTTCTCGCGCGCCGCCTTGGCCTCGACTCGCTTATCGCCCTTGCGCCCGAGCAGCCTCGAGAAGAGAAAGCAGCCCTTGCCGCTCTTCCAGCGGCAGGCCTTCTCGAGCGCGGTGTACTCCCCTACGCCGTTGTTCTGCTTGCGCCGCTCGAGGGCGGCGAGGGCGAGGCAGCCGCCAGCGTGCCCGTTGACGCAGGCCAAGTCATGGAAGCTCTTGGCCTTGCCGAGGTCTCTGCCGACGCCGTGCTGGCCGCGCTCGTAGTCACGGCCTAGATCGTAGCAGGCGGGGCTGATCCGTTTGAGGCAGGCCTGCTGAAGCCGCATCAGGGCGCGCATGGGATCCTTGGGCAACCCGTGGCCGCTGCGGCGCATCTTCGCCACCCCATAGCAGCCCATGCCGTCGCCCTTGGCGCAGGCACCCAGGTAGTGGCCCACGGCCGTCATGATGTTCTTGGTCACACCGATGCCGCGCTCGTAGCAACGTCCCAGCTGCCCGCAGCCGGCCGCCATGCCGCGCTTGCAGGCCTTGCGGTAGATCGCCACGGCGCGCTTGATGTCGCGCTTGACGCCCACGCCCTGCTCGTAGAGCGCGCCGAGGTTCGCGCAGCCCAACCCGAAGCCTACATCGCAGCCCCGTTGAAACGCCGCCAGCGCCTTGGTGGTATCTCTCACCGCTGGGATCGAGCTGCGTAGCCGCAGCAGGCCCTCGACGAAGCAGCCAAAGCCGAAGCCCGCCGCGCAGGAGCGGTGGATCAAGGCGATGCCACGAGCCGGATTGGCCGTCGGCAACCCTTGGCCGTTGAGCATGGCCTTGCCATATTGCATACAACCCTGGCTATCGCCTTTGTCGCAGGCCTTCTTGAAGAGCGGCGCGGCGCGCTTGAACTGGCCGCTGCGGTTGAGCTGCACGCCCCACGACGTGCAGGCCGGGGCGTAGCCCTTCTCGCAGGCGCCGCGGATCAGCTTCAGACCTCGGCGCGGATCGGTCTTCAGCAGCACCTGGCCGAGCTCCAGACAGCCCCCCTGGGAACCGCCGTCGCAGGATTTCTTCAGCATCGCGAGGCTCTTGGTCTTGTCTTTGGTCGTGAGCCCCAACACCGCGCATGAGTTGGCGTCGCCGAGCGAGCAGGCGCTCTTGAAATAGCCCCGCGCGCGCTGGGCGTCACGCGGCACGCCCTCGCCCCGCCGATAGCGCACGCCGAGCTCGCGGCAGGCGGCGCCAAAGCCGCCCTTGCAGGCTCGCTCGAGCAGCGCACCTGCCCAGCGCAGATCGTGTAGCACCACCCGCCCGCGCAGCTCGGCGGCGAGGTTGGTGCAACCTGACCACGTCTCGCGCTCGCAGGCGCGTAGGTAGAGCGCGACCCGACGCAAGCGGGTCTCGAGCGACCGCGACTGGGGCAACGCCAGGGCGAGATCGACGCAGGCGGCCGAGAGCCCGTCTTCGCAGGCGCGGCGCAGCAGCGCTCGCGCCTTGGCCTTGTCTTTCTGCATGTGGGCGAGGCGGCGACACCCGCCGATGTCTCCACCGTCGCAGCCCTTACGCAGCAGCGGCTCAGCGCGGGCGAGGTCTTTGGGCACCCCGGCGCCAAAAAAGAAGATCGAGCCCGCGTTGGTGCAAGCGAGCGGCACCCCCGCCGCGCAGAGCTGCTCCAAGCGCTTGCGTGCGGCCGGCTGGTCTCGCTTCCCACCCACACCGGTGAAGAGCGCGGTCGCCTCGTTGAGGCAGCCCTCGCGCAGCCCCGCTCTGCAGGCGCGCTGGTAGAGCTGCACAGCCCACTTGCCATTCTTCATCACCCCGAGGCCTGCCGCATAGAGCGCGCCGAGGCTGACGCAACCACGGGCCGAGCCGAGATCGCAGGCGCGCTGCAGCGCACGGGCAGCGCCCGCGTCGTCTTTGAGATAGTTCGACAGCAGGCTGCCGTGGGCAGCGCAGCCGTGGGCATGCCCGAGGCCGCAAGCCAGCCGATAGGCCGTCAGCGCCGCCCCACGGTTGATCGCCCTCACGCCAATGCCTGCCTGTAGCGACAGGCCGAGGCGAAAACAGGCCTCTCCGTCTTTGGCCTCGCAGGCGCGCTTGCACGAGCTGACGTGGCCCACGACGCAGCGGTCGCCAGGCATCATCTTGGGCGCTGGCTTCGACGCCCCACAAGCCAACAGCCCGAGAGAGACACACACAAGAGGCGCCCCGCGCCAGATCGATTTTCTTCGCATTTAACGTCCCCCTTTGGACGCCGCGTATGTTAGTGGCGTCCATCCGCGACCACAAGGGAAACGCCAATAAGGTATGCTTTAGCACACCCGCGGTCGACTCACCTGGAGAGGTATAGGTACAGGGATCTCGAGACAGACAGGGATCCGCGGACGCCGAACCCTGGTATCATGCTCGATCATGTCCCCCCAAAACCCCCCAGAGAAGGGCGCCGAGCTGCGCAAGCTGCGCGCACAGCTGAAAAACCCCGGCGCGCCACCCAAGGATCCAACCGTCGTCGATGGCACTACGCCCACCGGTGAGACGGACACCGAGCTGCGCGACAAGCCCCCCCATAGCCGCGATCGCCCATCGCCGATCAAGCGTTCAGCAGAGATGGCGGTGGGCGCTGAGCGAAGCAGCGGTGACGAGGATCCGGCCAATATCGCCAGCGACGGCCACGAAGACGATCCCACGGTGGCGACGTCGCGGCCACGCCGCCCCTCACGCATCCCCGCCCCTCGCTCGAAGCGCGCCACACCCATCCCGCTGCCCAAGGCCAGCGGCGCGACGATCCCCAAGCCCGGCGCGCTGGATTCGTCGGCGCCAAAGGACAGCTCGACCGCGACGATCGAGTCGAGCACGCCTCTTCGCGACGACGCCTTCGAGTCGACGATCACCCTCGGCGTTGACGATCTGGAGGTGATGGCGAACAAGCCCGACTCCGCGCCCCCGCCTCCCCCGACGCCAACGACGAAGAAGGCCAGCAAGGGGCCCACGGAGCAAACCGCCGAGCATCCCGATGAGAAGGCAGGCGATGGAGCGCCCAACGACGGGGCCGACAAGGCCCCCGACCAAAGCGCGAAGCCCAGCGAGAAGACCCCAAGCCTCGAGGCGAAGCCGAGCCAGCGACCGGATGGGAGCCCAAAGACAAAGCTGGCGGCGCCGCCCACCAAGCCCACCCGACCACCGAACGCGCAGCTGACCGTCAAGCCGACCGACAAGCCGCCGCTCTCGGACCCGACCAACAAGCCCTCGCCGAGGCCGGCGGCCAAGCCGCCGCGGACTCACCCCGTCGGCCCCCCCCTCGACGAGACGACCAATACGCGCTCGACCTTGCCCTTCGGCTCACCCGTCGCGTCTACGATCAGCGAGGCCGATCCAACCGAGGTCTATGCTCGCGGCAGCGTCGCGGCGACGCTCGGTGAGGGCAGCGCACAGGTCTCGCGCACCGTGGTGATCACGCCCGCCCCGGGGATCCCAACCCATGGCGACTCGCGGGTAATACCGCCGCTGGATACGGCGGCCTTCTACGAGCGCGAGGCTCACGCCGCGGGAGGCGCCCAGCCCGACCGCGCCGCCGCGATGTGGATCGAGGTCGCCCGGACAGGCGAGCATAACGACTCCGCGCCGCTCGCCGTCGAGCGAGCCCTCGACCAGGCGGCGAAGGCGGCGCCGAAGAACGTCGCCGTGATCGGTCAGCTTCGCCGGATGAGCCTCGCGCGTCGTGACTTCGAGCGAGTGCTGGAGCTCGGCGAGCGACAGATCGAGCTCGGGGGGCCGAACCCCACCCGGGTCGCCGTGCTGCTCGAAGACGCCGCCGTAGCTCGCCTCGAGCGCGGCGATCCCCGCGGCGCGATCGATCGCCTCGATCGCGCCTTGGACCTCGCGCCGGCCGACACCATGGCCCTCTGTCATGTGGTCGGCTTGCACCTCGAGC
This sequence comes from Pseudomonadota bacterium, assembly GCA_002747355.1. Taxonomy (GTDB): domain Bacteria; phylum Myxococcota_A; class Polyangia. The sequence continues at coordinate 5,921 of PDPC01000146.1, forward strand.
TTGATGAGGCGCAGGCCGCCGTCGAGCGCCTAGAGCAGCTGACCGAGACCTCGAGCGTGCCCCGCGAGCGCGCCCGCTGCCTCTACACCACCGGGCTGCTCCTGGAGGGCAGCATCCGTCAGCCGGCTCGAGCGCTCGAGGCCTACGGTCGCGCCTTTGAGGCTGATGAGCGCCACCTCCCGGCGTTGACAGGGACGATCGAGCTCAGCAGCCAGCTCGGCGAGTGGCGCACCCTAGCGCGACGGCTCGAGCAGCTCGCCGAGCTCGCGCCGGGAGATGCGGCCCGGCTCTACTTGCAGGCAGGCTCCATCTACCTCGACCGCGTCGGTGATCTGGAGGCGGCGGTGCGCGCGCTCTCCGCGGCCTCCCGCGCGGCGCCACGAGATGCCGCCCCGTTGGCGCGCCTCGCGCTGGCGCTGGATGCCCGTGGCGCCTACCCGGAGCTGATCGAGGTGCTGCGACGCCTCGACACGCTGACCTTCGACTCGGGCAGCTGCGCCGCGTTGCGCACCCGCATCGGCAGCCTGGCCGAGACCCAGCTTGGCGACAGCGAGGCGGCGATCGAGGCCTACCGCCGAGCGCTGGAGATCGAGCCGCGCTACCTCCCAGCGCTCTCGGCCCTCGGCACGCTGTACCAGCGTCGCGGCGCCTTCGAGCCGCTGCTCGCGACCCTCGCCCCAGAGGCGGAAGATGGGCAGAGCCCGGTGGCCCGCGCCGAGCGCTGCCTCGAGATGGCGAGGCTACTCGATGGAGAGCTGGGCCGGCCCGTCGACGCCACCGAGCACGTCCGCCGCGCGCTGGAGCTCACCCCTGGCGCTTGGCCTGCCTTCACTCTTCAGCGTCGCCTCCTTCGGCGGCTGGGCCACGAGCAGGAGCTCGGCCAGCTGATCGACGCTCAGATCGGCGCGTGCGCCGACATCAAGACTCGCCACCACTGGCTGCTCGAGCTGGCACGGATGCAGGCGGGCCCGCTGGCCGTCCCAGAAGACGCGCTGAAGACCTATCGGCAAGCCCGCGAGGTCGAGATCAACCGCAGCCCAGCGCTCGAGCTCATCGATCTGCTCGAACGAGAGGAGCGCTTCGCGGAGCTGCTCGAGCTGCTGTTGGAGGAGGCCGCTGACACCCGCGACCCCGCCGAAGCCGAGGGTTATAAGCTGCGGGCCGCGGAGCTCGCCGAGGCCCGCCTCGAGGAGCCCGACCGAGCGTTGGCGCTGCTCGCCGAGGTGCGCGCCGCCAACCCAGGCTGCGTCGCGGCGATCCGGGCCGCTGGTCGGATCCTCGATCGCCTGGAGCGCTGGCGTGATCTCTGCGCGCTCTACCGCGAGCAGCTCGACCGCGCCACGGACGACGGCGAGGCAGCCGAGCTCTATTGCCGGATCGGTCGCCTCGAGGCCGAGCGGCTCGGTGAACCCGCGGCGGCGATCGACACCTACCTGCAAGCCCTGGCCCGCAAACCGGAGATCCCAGCGGCGCTGGCGGCGCTGGAGCGGTTGGTGCGCCATGAAGAGCGCCATGACGACCTTATCGACGTGCTACGCCGCTTCGCCGCGGTGAACAACGACCCACACCAGGGCGCCGACGCCCTCTGCCGTGCGGCGGAGATCGCCGAGACGCGGCAAGACGATCGTGACCGGGCGCTGAAGCTCTATGACGAGGCTCTCACGGCGAGCCCTGGTTTCTTCGCGGCGCTCTATGGCAAGCTCGGCCTGCAGCTGCGAGGCCGGCAGCGAGCCGCAGCGGCGAGCACCCTCGAGACCCTGGTGACGGTGGAGCAGGAGGCCGAGGCCGACGACGCGGCTGGACTGGCCGAGCTGGCCCTCCTGCGACACCGCGAGCTGCGGTTGACCAGCCCGCCACCGCCGGAGGAGCTCTGCGCGGCGCTCGCCGACTGCCGGCACGTGGAGCTGCTCAGACCAGAGCAGCTCCGACTGGCTCGGCGCGGCCGCGATGAAGCGCTGCCCAGCTTGCTGGTGGAGCTAGCAGAAGACACTCGCGACGCGGGGCTCGCGGCGGCGTATTATCTGGAGGCGGCCCAGCGCGCCGAGCTCGTGGAAGGAGATGACGATCAACACTTGGCGTTGGCGACCCAAGCCTTCAGCGCCAGCGACAGCGCGCCCGCGATCGTCTGGTCGCTGCAGCGCGCCCTCGAACGAACGAACAAACAGCCCGAGTTGGCGGCGCTCCTCGAGCGGGAGGCCGCCGAAGAGGGAGAGTTCGCGGTGCGGATCCCGATCCTCGCGGAGGCGGCGAACGCTCACCTCTGCGCAGGTCAGGCCGAGGACGCGGCGCGCGTGGCACGCCAATGCCTGACGGGCGATCGCCACCACCTACCATCGCTGCTCTTGCTCGCCCGCCTCGCCGAGGAGCAGCGCGGCTGGACCGAGCTGGCCTCCTATTGTGACCAAATCGTGGAGGCCTGCCGCGACGCTGACAACCGCCTCTCGGTGGCCCTGATCGCGAGCGACACCTGGGCTCATCGGGTTGGCGAGACCTCACGCGCGCTGGCGAGCCTGCGACCCGCGCTGGCTGACGACCCGGGTCAAGCCGACGCCTTCGCCCGAGCCGAGCGGCTGCTGATCGAGCTGGTCGACGATGAGCAGCTCTCGCGCCTCTACGCCCGCCGGATCAACATCTGCGACGACCAACACCAGAAGATCGAGCTGTTGCGGCTCAACGCGCGGTTGCTGCGTGACCGGCTCAACGACGGGACCCGAGCGATCGGCGAGCTGACCAACTTGCTCGCCTTGGCACCTCGCGACATCGACGCCCTGCGCGAGCAGGCCGACCTGCTGCGTCAACATCAGCGCTGGTCCGACGCCGTGGCGACCCTCGGCACGCTGCTCGAGTGCACCGATGACGAGGCGATCCAGCGCAGGGCGAGGCTGACCCAAGCGGAGCTCCTGCTGCGCCAGCTCCACGAGCCGCGGCGCGCTCGCCAGGTGCTCGACCAGTCGCTGGCCGAGACCCCAGATGACACCGACGCGCGGAGGCTGCTGGTCGAAGCCCATATCGCGGAGGGCAGCTGGGACGACGCCCGCGCCCTGCTCGAGACCCTGGCCAAGCGCCCGGGCGAAGAGGAGCGGGCGCTGCGGGTCTGGGCCTACTGGCAGCTGGCCGAGCTCGCCCGCACGGGGCTACGCGAGGACACGCTGCGAGATCGTGGGGAGCAGATGGCCTTGGAGACGGCGGCCCCCGACGCCGCGCTGCTCAAGGAGCTCGTGGCGCGCTTCGTCGATCGTGGCGAGGCAGCGCGGCTGCGCGAGCTCTCGACTCGCATCGTCGAGCGCTCGACCTTGGTCGAGGCCTTGGTACCGCTACGCCTGGCCCTGGCCCGGCTCTCCCTCGACACCTTCGGCGACCCGACGGCGGCGCTCGAGCAGCTGCGGGCGGCGTTGGTGGTCCACCCGGAGGACGAGGAGGCCCGGCTGTTGTCGGCGCGGGCGCTGGAAGAGCGAGGTGAGACGGCGGCGGCTGCGCAAGGCTACCGTGCGCTGCTGATCGACCACCTGACCAACGCCGAGGCGGCACGGGGGCTAGCGCGGACGATGGGGATGTTGGGGCATCCGCCGGTGACGGCGGTGGCCTGCGCTGTGCTGGAGCTGGCTGGAGAGGCGACGGTGGCCGAGGTCGAGCAGATCGAAGGGCTCGATCGGGCCGGCGCTCCGCATGGCAGGCTGGAGTTGACAGCGCTGCCGCTCTCCGATGATGAGGCCGACCACGACCTCCTAGAGACCGAGCGCTTCCTCGAGCCGCTGCTGCCGCACCTGGCGAGCGTCTACAAGCTGCCGTTGGCGGCGACCGTCGGCGCCTCTCATCCTGCGGCCACCGCGGCGCGACAGCTCGGAAGCGCCCTCGGCTTGACGTCGGTGCAGCTGTCGATCGAGAGCGGGCGCGCGCCGGCGGAGGCTGGCGTGGGTCGGCCTGTGCCACTGCGTGTGTCAGCCGAGCTGGCGGCGCTGCCCGAAGAGGCGCCGTTCCGCTTCTGGGTCGGGCGAGCCCTGGCGGGGGCCGCGGGCACGGGCGCGCTCCTCGAGCAGCTCGACGACCGCGCCTTGGAGCGGATGCTCGACGCTCTGGCGACGCCCAAGCCGCTGGAGCCGGCGCTGGCGCAGGAGCGCAAGCTGCTCTGGCGGGCGCTACCGCGCAAGCTGCGCAAGCTGGTCGAACAAGCCGAGGTGCCGCAGCTGCGAGTCGAGCGCTGGGATCGCTTCCGTCGCCTCGAGCGACAACGCGCCGACCGGATCGGGTTGCTCTGCAGCAGCAACCCGCGGGTGGCGCTGCGACAGCTCGAGCTGGCCAACAGCGAGCGGCTGCGCGCGCTGCTCGAGTTCAGCTTATCAGAGCAGCTGAGTAGCGCCTATCGACTGCTCTGGACAGCGCGCGCCTAGAGCGCTGACCCACGGACCTCCCGTCGTCGCTCGTCGGTTGCCTGCGACCAGCAGGCGCCCTCCTCGCTCCAACGCCGTGATGCCGCATCCTTCGCGCAGCTCGGTCCGGTAAGCGGATCAGCGCTCTAGCAGCCTGGGGCAGTCGCTGGGTCGCAGGAGTTAGCCTCTCCGAAAGCGCGCCGTACACTTGCGCGTCGTCGGGGCAGCGGTGAGGATGGCGCCATGTGCGTTGGACTGCTCCGACGTCTGCGTCGCTGCGCCCTCTTGGCGGCCCTGCTGCTCGCAGGTTGTGCGACGTCGACCCCGCTACCACCGCCCCCGCGAGAGCTGAGTTGCCCACGACAGGCGCCGGCGCCGCCGCTGATCCCGCTGCAGCGCGCGGAGCATCTCCTGGCGAGCTTCTGGCTCGACCGAATGCCCGAGCCGGAGCGCCCGCTGCTGGACAGCGCCGCGATCGCCGCGTTGAACCAGCGCGCGTTTCGCCTGGCACCGCCGAGCTCGGTCATCGCGCGCGTCGACCTGCTGCGCTCGAAGACGAGGTTTCCGCGACAGCGCCTCGAGCGGGACCTGCAGCGGCTGGCTCGGGCGATCGACCAGGGGAAGCGCCTCTTCGCGGGGGGGCAGCGCCCAAAGAGGCTGGTGGCGACGTTGCAGCAGCGCCTGGCGGCAACGCAGCCAAGCGAGGAGCTGCGGGTGGCGCTGAGGAGCACGCCGCTGCGCTGCTACGCCGACCACCGCGCGCTCTATGAGGAGCGAGGAGACCGGGCCTTCGACCTGGCGCAATGCGCGGAGCTGCGCTTCGGCGAGGCCGTTCGCGTGCTCGGAAAGGGGCCGCGCTACTGGTACGTCCAGGCGGCGTATGGTGGGGGCTGGGTCGATCGTCGAGCTCTATCGCCAGCGCTGAGCAGCGAGCAAGCGCGGCGCTACCTGCGCTGGGAGGACATGGCGATGATCGTGGCCGATCGGGTGGGAGTCTGGAGCAGCGCGCGAGGGGGGAAGCTCCTCGGCATCGCGCGGCTCGGGCTGTCCCTACCGAGGCTGAGTGGGGCGGAGGCCGACCGAGACGGGGTGGTGGTGCGCGTGATCGGCAGCCGCGGACCGCAGCGAGGGTTCATCCGCGAACGCCGTGCGGTGGCAAGAGCGGATCAGCCGCTGACACGGGCCGCCCTGGTGGAGCGCGCGTTCCGCCTCCTCCACACCCCCTATGGCTGGGGTGGCACGGGCGGCAAACGGGACTGCTCGCGCCTGCTGATGGACCTCTTCGCCTCCTTCGGTGTGCTGCTGCCGCGCAACTCGAAACAGCAGTCGAAGTCCGGCTCCGAGCGCATCGACGTCACGAAGCTCAGCGACGCAGCGAAGGCGAAGGCGATCGAGCGAGCGGCACGACGGGGGCTGGTGCTGCTCTTCCTCCCGGGCCACATCATGCTCTACCTCGGGCGCGACGGTGACCACCTCTATGCCCTACACCAATTCTCCGGCTACCTCACCCCCTGCCCAGGAGGTGGCGAGACCATGCAGCGCGTCAACCACACCACGGTCACAGCCTTGGAGCTAGGCCGAGGCAGCTCGCGCCGCGCGTTCATCGAGCGCATCACCAAGCTGATCGTCTTCGGCTCGCCACCCTCTCCACAGGGCTCCGAGTCGTCCCGATAGTCTCTTGATGAACAAGACGTCGAGTCGACGCGAGCAGCGAGCTGCTCTTTCGCGAGCTGCTCTTTCGCGAGCTGCTCCTTCGCGAGCTGCTCTTTCGCGAAGCACGTTCCCCGTCGTCTCTAGAACGGTCCCCAAGTCGTTTCGCGAACGTCGGGGAGCCCCGCTGGCGTAACGCGCTGCGCCATGCCAACAGGTCGAAAGCATTGACGACGTATGTTATTGATGGCTGAGGACTGCGCCCCGGATAGCTGTAGCGCCAAACGTTCACGTTTTTCTGGGTACGTTTTTCTGGGGAGCTGTCCTTAGCTCGAGTGGTGTGCGACTTGGAGGTCACCGAGAGGTCAAGGAGCGCAACGCCACCAACACGATAGTCCGATGAGCGATACCCCCGAGAGCTCTGCCGCGCCCCGCGAGGGCGAGGCTACTGGTCGCCCTCCTACCGGCGAGACACCTGCGCCACGGCGTGAGATCCATCTCGTGGATCCACCCACGTCGGTGCTCGTCAATGCAGCCGATTGGACCACCACCGTTCCGTCTGGTCAACAAACGGCCTCGGCCGGCGCGAACGCAGACGCCCCCAAGACGGCGGCGGGGGCAGCTGAGCCACGATCCGACGCCGAACAGCCGGCGCGAATCGAGACCACAAACGGCAACGCTCGCGCGCTAGGTCAGGTCGACGAGACCCAGACCGTGCAGATCCCGACCACGGTCGACCTCTCCCCCGATGCCACGGCGCGGACGTCGACCCGCGATTCGCTAAACGCCCCCGAACCGGAGCGCACACCCCACCCACAGCGGATGCTGCACCGCTGGGGCTTCATCGGCTGGCTGATGGGGAAACTCTTCTTCTCGAAGGTGTTCTTCGCCAAGGAGCACGTCGAGCGCATTCGAGAAGCGTCCAAGCTGGGCACCGTTGTCTACGTGATGCGTCTGCGCAGCACGGTGAATTTCCTCTATTGGAACTACGCCTTCATGGCTCATGGGTTGCCGCTGGCGCGCTTCGCGAACGGCCTACGTCGCTACTTCTGGCAACCCATTCGCATGATCTTGAGGCGACTCTTTTCGCGCACACCCGATCCTGTGAACACGCTACGTGAGCTCACGTCGACCAACCAGAGCTCAGCGATCTTCCTCCGCTCGCACGCCGTCTTCGGCACCCCGGACTTCGACGGTCCGTACCTCCGCACGCTGGTCGAGCTGCAACGTGATAGTGAACGACCGGTGGTCCTCGTGCCCCTGACGCTTCTCTGGGGCAAAAAGAACGTACGGGACGTACCGCGCTCGGCGCTGGTCGATACGCTCCTGGGCAACCAAGACGAGCCGCGTACCTTACGCCGGCTTTGGCAAGTGCTACGCCATTCGCGCCGTTCCCATGCGGTGGTGTCCACACCGCTGCGCCTCGACGCGTTTCTGGCGCAGCAAGATGACACCACACGAAACGACAATCACCGCGCTGCAGACGCGCTCGAAGGCGAGCTCTGGGATCGCATCGAGGGCGAGCGACGGGTCCGCATCGGCCCGCGGCGGCAACACTTCCTGCAAATCCGCCGGCAGATCCTCGAGCAGCCCAATATCCGCGCGCTGATGCAGCAGCAGGCAGACGAGACGGGACGTAGCGTCGACGCCGTCCTAAGACGCACCGCCAAGACCCTCAAGAAGATGCAGGCACAGATGAGCTCAAGGGGTCTCGCGCGACTAAAGAGCGTGGTCGACAAGGTCTGGCGACGTATCTACAGGGGGTTCGAGATCGACGAGGCGGGACTAGAGCAGCTTCGCGAGGCCGGCCGACAGGGTCCCTTGGTCTTCCTGCCGACCCATCGCAGCCACATTGACTACCTGGTGCTATCCGATCTCTTGGTCACACGAGGCCTGCTGCCGCCACATATCGCGGCGGGGATCAACCTCTCGTTCTGGCCGATGGGGTGGCTCTTTCGCGCTGCGGGAGCGTTCTTCATCCGCCGTCGCTACCAGGGAGACGCCCTCTACAGCGCGCTGCTCAAGGCGTATGTGGGTGAGATCCTCAAGGAAGGCCATTACCTCGAGATCTTCATCGAGGGCGGACGCTCTCGCACGGGGAAGGTCTTGCATCCGAAGCTGGGCCTTCTTTCGGTCATCGCTGACCTCTGCGCCGCCGGTGAGGTGCCACCGGTGCATATCGTCCCGCTGTCGATCGGCTATGAGCGACTCGTCGAGCTGAGAAGCGTGACGCGAGAGCTCACAGGAGGCGACAAGCGTCCCGAGAGCATAGGCGGGATCCTCCGGGGGGCGAAGGTGCTGCGCTCGAAGCGCGGCTATGGCTACGTGAACGTCCAGTTCGGCGAGGCCTTCGAGGTTCAGCGCTTCCTGGGCGAGCGAGGCTTCATCGGCCCAGAGTCGAACCCCGAGCTGCGGAGGCGTGCGATCCGGTCGCTCGGCTACCATACGCTGACTCGAGCTGGACGACTGACAGCCGTGACCCCCACCTCGCTGGTGGCATCGGCGGTGCTTGCGCCGGGGACGCGAGGCATACCGCGGGAGCTTTTGGAGCAGGCCGTCCAGCTCTTCGCGGTCGTCGCCAAGAGCAGCGGAGCCCGCTTTGTCACGAGGATCTGGCGCACGGAGGGCAAGGCGCTCGATGAAGTGCAGCTCGAAGAGGCTATCGAGCTCTTGGTGCGCGATGAGGCGCTAGCGGTGCGCGGAGGAGAACACGACCGGATCTACGTCTCAGAGGATCAAGCCCGCGTCCGCCTCGAGTACTACAAGAATCAGATGATCGCCCATCTGCTCGGACCGTCGCTGATCTCGATTGTTCTACGAGCGATGCAGAGCCGCGACTTGGCTGCTGTAGATCTGCCAAGCCTGCGCGACGCGACGCGTTTCGTGATCTCGCTCGTGCGCCTGCACTTCGTTGAGAACGCTGGCGAGAAGCCCGACGCGACCTTCGAGCGATGGCTCGAACAAATGGTCGACCTCGAGCTGGTACGGGTAGACGAGGGAGAGGGGCTCGTCTACGTCGACGACTCCTGTGTCGCCTCGCTGGACCTCCTCGCGGGGCTCGTCGAGGGGACGATGGAGACCTACAGCGCCTGCGCCCGCGCGATGCTGCAGATGCTCCGCGGGGGATCACGTCGCCGCAAAGAGCTCGAAGCCGAGCTCCTGGGGCGACTGCACCGCTGGCACCTCACGGGCAACCTGCGGCGCTTCGAGTCATGTCAAATCCCACTCGTCGCTGTAGTGATCGACTGGCTCTGCGAAGAAGGGATCCTGACCCAGTCTACCGATGAAGGCGACGTCAAGGTCTCCCTCGCCCGACCCCACGCCGACGGCCGCGCCCTCCAGATCCTCGTCGAACGCGCCGAGCGCCTCCTGATCAAACGCTAGAGCGCTGACCAACTTACCTCCCATCGCCGCGCTGGTCTGCGAAATCACAGCGGTTGTCGCTCGTCGGTTGCTTGCTACCAGCAGGCGCCCTCCT
>PDPC01000147.1 GCA_002747355.1 Pseudomonadota bacterium
TCGGTTGCTTGCTACCAGCAGGCGCCCTCCTCGCTCCTACGCCGTGATTCCGCATCCTTCGCGCAGCTCGGTCCGGTAAGCTGATCAGCGCTCTAGCTGTCGATGCGTGAGGGCTGGCAGCTCTCGGCGGATCTGGCGCAGATACGCCAGGTCGAGCTCGGCCACGGCCACACCATCGCCCTCCGACACCTGCGCAATCACGGCCCCCCATGGGTCGATGATGCAGGATTTTCCGTATGAAACCCTGTTTTTGTTGTGTCGACCGCCCTGGTTGGCGGCGAGAACAAAGGCCTGGTTTTCGATCGCCCGCGCGCGCAGCAGCGTCAGCCAATGGTCCTTGCCTGTGTGTAAGGTGAAGGCGGCCGGGACCAGCAGCACATCGGCCCCACGCCGCGCCAGCTCGCGGTAGAGCTCGGGGAAGCGGAGGTCGTAACAGATCGAGAGGCCGAGCCGCAGCCCTGCGACCTCTGCGATCACCACGCGGCGCCCGGCGACGACGTACTTCGACTCGCAGAAGGTGGCCCCGCCTGGGATGTCGACGTCAAATAGGTGAATTTTATCATAGGTTTCCAGAATAGATCCGTCGCGATCGAGGACCACGGTGGTGTTGTGGCAGCGTCCCGGTTGGTCAGCTGTGGTCGGCATGCTGCCGATCACGAGGGGGGTCGCGAGGTCGCGGGCGAGGGTCTGCATGCGCTCGAGGATGGGACCAGGGGGCGCGCCGTCGAGCTCCTCGGCGATGGCGACCTTCTTGTCGAGGCCTCCTATCAGACAGAAGAACTCTGGGACCAGCACGAGTTCTGCCCCGAGGTCCACAGCGCGGCGCATCAAACGCTCCGCGTTGTCGAGGTTCGCGTCCAGGTCGAGGGTGGCGCAGAGCTGCACGACGGCGGCTCGAAATCGAGATGTTGTGATGGCGTACCTCCGCGGAATCAGCTATGAGTCTGCTTACGAACAGCCCATCGTGGGGGGGCTTTTGGGAGTTGCAAGGTTCAGCTCTTTATGCTAGCCGATGGGCAGTTCGGTGGGAAGTAGAGCCAAGCGGGCCCCCACAAGCCCGCCTTTTTTTTGTTCGCAAGATGGGCGCCAGTGATCGCTGGGGCATGAACAGGCGCACCGAGATGCGCACTCTTGAGGATGGTAGACCTGCGAAACCTAGAAAGAATTGCCGAAAACGCGCTCGCCGCTGTCGGCTATGACCTGGTCGATCTCGAGTTCCAGCGAGATGGCCAGGGCTGGGTCTTCCGCGTCTTCATCGACCATCCTCATGAGGGGCGGGCGATGCGTGATGACGCGCCGCGGCGTGTCACCCTCAGCGACTGCACGAAAGCGACGCGCCAGCTCGGGACGGTGCTCGACGTCGAGGATCCCATCGACGCCGCCTACCGTTTGGAGGTTTCATCCCCGGGCGTGCTGCGGTCGCTTAGAAAGAAAAGAGACTTCGAGCGTTTCGTCGGCTGGCAAGTGAAGGTCAAGCTGCGCGACGGTCTCGAAGGAAGACGTAACTTCACGGGGCGTCTCGTGGCCGTCGATGATCAGCACCTGCGGGTCGAGGTCGACGGCGCCGAGCACGCTCTGCCCCTGGCAGAGCTGGCCAAGGCGAGGCTCGACGAAGAGTACTGACACGGACGAGTCCGCGGCCGACTCCGGTTCACAGTCGACCGGCACGTATCGGCAAAGCATCAGGACGTCAGGAAGAGAAGGGGTCCGGCCATGCAGCCGAATCTGAACATGGTCATCGACCAGGTCAGCAAGGACAAAGGTATCGACAGGGAGGTCCTGATCGAGACGCTGAAACAGGCGATCGTGACGGCCGCGAAGAAGACCTTTGGCCTCCAGTATGAGCTCGAGCCGGAGTACAACGAAGACAACGGCTGCGTCGACCTGTACCAGATTGTCAACGTGGTCGACACGATCATCCAACCCGGTCGCGAGATCTCGGTCGATGACGCTCGGCGTCACGATCCGGAGGCGCAGATCGGTGACGAGCTGCTCTTTCAGGTGTTCTATCGCCCCGAGGACGCAGACAAGGCTGCTGAGCAGGACACCGACTTCGGCGATCTGCTCGGCTTGAAGACCGCTCGCCGGGGCTTCGGCCGCATCGCCGCCCAGACGGCCAAGCAGGTGATCATCCAGCGCGTCCGTGAGGCCGAGCGGGAGAACATCTACAACGAGTACAAAGACCGCAAGGGCGAGCTGATCAACGGCATCGTCCGCCGCTTCGAGCGTGGCAATCTGATCATCGACTTGGGACGCGCCGAGGCGATCCTCCCCGTGCGCGAGCAGGTCTCCCGCGAGTCCTACCGGGTCGGCGATCGGGTGGTGGCCTACGTCGTCGACATTGATCGCTCCGCCCGCGGCCCGCAGATCATCCTCTCGCGGACGCATCGCGGGCTGCTGATCAAGCTCTTCGAGAACGAGGTCCCGGAGATCTACGAGGGCATCGTGCGCATCGAGTCGGCTGCCCGCGAGCCCGGCGCGCGGGCCAAGATCGCCGTCTCTTCACGTGACAGCGACGTCGACCCTGTCGGCGCCTGCGTTGGCATGAAGGGCTCTCGCGTGCAGGCGGTCGTGCAGGAGCTGCGCGGCGAGAAGATCGACATCGTCCCCTACGACGAGGATCCGGCCCGCTTTGTCTGCAACGCCATCGCGCCGGCAGAGGTCTCGCGGGTGCTGATCGACGCCGAGAACCACACGATGGAGCTGATCGTCCCGGACGACAAGCTCTCGCTAGCGATCGGCAAGAAGGGGCAAAACGTACGACTGGCCTCGCAGCTGACCGGTTGGCGGATCGACATTCACAGCGAGACCAAGGTCCGTGAGCTGGAAGAGGCCGCCAAGCGCTCGCTAGCCGAGATTGAGGGCGTCTCGGAGGAGCTCGCCGACACGATGTTCAAGCTCGGCTGGCGCTCGCCCTCCGAGGTCGCGCAGACGCCACCGGAGGAGCTGGTGGCCATCCCGGGGATGGGCGGGCTCGAGGTCGCCATGTCCGTGGTGGGCAACGCCGAGGCCGCGATGGTCGTACAGGCCGAGCGGGCCGAGCGCGAGCGCGAGCGGCTGCTCGCCGAGGGGCAGAAGAGCGACGAGGAGCGCTGGCTCAGCGTCAAAGGCATGACCGACGAGATCGCCGCGCACCTGCAGAATCGCTATGCCACGATCGAGCAGCTGGCCAAAGAGCACGACATGCTGCGGATGGCCGAGGTTGGCGAGCTGGGGTTGAGCAAGGCAAAGTGGCTCCATTGGTCGGCTCGCGTCTACCTTGGGGAGCTCGACGCTGCGAGCCCGGCGCCCATCGTGGACGAGGACGAGCCGATCGTGCGCCCCGCCGTTCGTGAAGAGGGGATCGCATAGAGAGCGGGATCGAGCGTGAAGCACACTCGACATAGCGCCGACGCCGTCGGCGATCCGGAGGCCTCGTGGCACAGCCGATGCGCACCTGCGCGGGATGTCGTCGGCGCAAGCCGCAGCACGAGCTGCTGCGCTTCGTCGCTCCCGGTCTGGCCCTGCAGGTCGATCCGCTGCGAGGGTGCGGCGGGCGTGGGGTTTATACCTGCCCGCGCCCTGAGTGTGTTTCCCGGGCTAGCCAACGGGGGGGCTTCTCGCGAGGGTTTCGCTCTTCCCTACGGGTCGATGACCGAGCGCTGCTCGACGATGTTCGTGGTGTCTTGTCGGGGTCGATCGCTGCGCTCAGAGCGCAGCTTGACGCTGACGGCCGCGAGGACACCGAGACGTTGCGCGGGCTGCTCGCGTGGCGTGCTGCGTTCGACCAGCGTTGATGGTCGACGTACTGAGAGAGAGTAGAGGGTTCGACATGCACGGAAGGCAGAGCTTCACCAATGGCGAGAGCCGCGAACGAGTTCGGCTCTACGAGGTGGCGAAGGAGATCGGCCTACCCAATAAGGATCTCTTGGCCAAGGTCCGTTCGATGGGCATCGAGGTGAAGAACCACATGAGCTCGATGGACGTCGATGACGTGGCTCGCGTCAAGCGTGCGCTCGAGAAGGAGCGTATCGAGAACCGCGAGGTCAAGCGGATCTCGGCGACGGTGATCCGTCGGCGCTCGAAGGGTGGGAAGGCTCGCCCTGTGAAGCCGGCCGAGGGCCGGGCTCCGACCGCGACCGCGGCCGAGGCGGCCGCCGAGCTGAGCCGCGCAGCGGCATCTGTGGCGCCGATGCCGATGCGTCCACAGGAGGAGCGCGTCGCGCCGCCGGCCGACCCGCCGAAGCCCGAGCCCGCGCCCGAGCCCACACCCGCGCCGCCGCCGGCCGCTCCAGCCACGGTCGAGCCGAACGTCGAGCAGCCCCTCGAGGCGAAAGACAGCGAGCCCGCCGCTGCGGTGCCGACCGAGCCCCCGGCAGTAGAGGCTGCTGTGGTCGCCGAGGTCGCGCCGCCGGTGGATCCCGCGCCGCCCGCCAAAGCGGCGCCTACGCCAGTCGCCGAGAGCGTCGGCGAGACGGTCGCGTCAGGCGAGGAGGCCAAGCCCGAGCCGACTACCAAGAGCGAGCCGGCGCAGGAGAAGCCCCCCAGGGCCAAGGCCGCGGAGGCGCAACCGAGCCCGCCCGCCGCGATCGAAGCCAAGCCCGTGGAGGCGGAGAAGAAGGAGCCCGAGGAGCCGATCAACCTCGACGATCTGCCCATCAACTCCCCGCTCCGGCGCAAGGCGGAGCTGGCAGCCCATAAGCGAGAGATCCGCTTCGCGCCTGGCTTCGAGCCCGGCGCCCAGCGCCCTCCGCGTCCGCCCCGTGGGCCTTCCGCCCGCGCCACGACCGCGAGCGAGGCTCAGCCGCTGTCGGCGGCCGACGCCCTGAAGATGTTGACCCCTTCGGCGCCACGGCGACCGCGGGTGGTGATCACCGACCTCGACCAACGCAATCGTCGCCCCAGCGGCCCTGGCGGTGGACGCGGCGGCTACCGAGGGGGGCGTCGTGTCAAGCGCAAGCAGCAGGGCAAGGGCAAGCGCACCGAGATCACGACGCCCGCCGAGCACAAGCGCGTGATCCGCGTCGAGGGCGCCATCTCCGTCGGCGAGATCGCCCGGCAGATGGGCGTCAAGTCGACCCAGGTGCTGCGTCAGCTGTGGGCGATGGGCATGTCCAACGTGATGATCACGCACAGCATCGACGTCGAGACGGCGAGCCTCCTCGCCTCCGAGTTCAACTACGAGGTCGAAGATGTCGCCTTCAAGGAGACCGACATCATCACCGAGGTGGAGGACAAGGAGGAGGACCTCCGGCCGCGCTCGCCGGTGGTCACCGTGATGGGTCACGTCGACCACGGCAAGACCTCCCTCCTCGACGCGATCCGCGGCTCTGACGTGGTCGCGGGCGAGGCCGGCGGCATCACCCAGCACATCGGCGCCTACCGCGTCAACACGGCCAAGGGTGAGGTCGTCTTCCTCGATACGCCTGGCCACGCGGCGTTTACCGCGATGCGCGCCCGCGGCGCCCAGTGCACCGACATCGTGGTGCTCGTCGTCGCCGCCGACGATGGCGTGATGCCTCAGACCCAAGAGGCGATCGAGCACGCCAAGGACGCCGGTGTGCCAATCGTCGTCGCCGTAAACAAGATCGACCGCCCCGACGCCAACCCGGAGCGGGTCCTCGGCGAGCTCTCGGAGCGCGGCCTGGTCGCCGAGTCTTGGGGTGGTGACACGATCGTCGTGCCGACCTCGGCGATCACCAAGGACGGTATCGACGATCTGCTCGAGAGCTTGATCCTCACCTCGGAGCTGCAGGAGCTGACGGCCAACCCGGATAAGCTGGCCAAGGGCACGGTGGTTGAGGCGCGGATGGACAAGGCCCGCGGCGCGATGTGCACCGTGCTGGTCCAGGAGGGCACGCTGAGAGTTGGTGACACCGTGGTCGTCGGTGCGCACCTCGGCAAGGTCCGCGCGATGCTCGACGATCGCGGCAATAGCATCGAAGAGGCCGGTCCGAGCACGCCGGTCGAGCTGCTCGGTCTGGGCGGCGTGCCCGACGCTGGCGACACGCTCAACGCGGTCGCCGACGACAAGGCCGCTCGCACCCTCGCCGACCACCGCCGCAATCAAAACCGGCAGAAGGAGATCGTCAACGCGAGCTCCAAGACCAGCATCGAGGACCTCCTCAGCGGTCTACAGGCCGGCGACCTCAAGGAGATGAAGCTGCTGATCAAGGCCGACGTGCAGGGCTCCAGCGAGGCGATCAAGGAGTCTCTGGCGAAGCTCTCGACCGACAAGGTCGAGGTCAAGGTGATCAGCGCCGGCGTGGGCGGGATCCACGAGACCGACATCAACCTCGCCAGCTCCTCTGGCGCGGTGATCCTCGGCTTCAACGTGCGCACCGCGGGCAAGGCGTCGAGCCTGGCCGAGCGCGAGGGCGTCGAGGTTCGCACCTACGACGTGATCTACGAGCTGCTCGACGATGTGAAGGACCTGATGCGCGGCCTGCTGCCGAAGGAGCGGAAGGAGAAGCCCATCGGTCGCGCCGAGGTGCGCCAGACCTTCACGATCCCGAAGATCGGCACCATCGCCGGTTGCGCGGTCGTCGACGGCAAGATCGTCCGCAACTCGCACCTGCGCCTGGTTCGCGACAACGTCAAGATCTACGACGGTAAGGTCTCCTCGCTGCGTCGCTTCAAAGAGGACGTCAAGGAGGTCCAGCAGGGGTATGAGTGTGGTATCGGTATTGAGGGCTACAACCAGCTCCAAGAGGGCGATATCATCGAGGCCTACGAGATCGAAGAGGTCACCCCAGAGCTATAGTCGAGGCATCGTCGAACGCCTCCTTCAGCGAGCTTCTCGCTAACGAAGCTCGGCTGGAACTCGAAAGCGAAGCGCCCTTGGTCGTTGGCGTCTGCCGCCTCAGCCTCCATTTCGCCGACAGCTCCTCGCTGAAGGCCAAGCGTCAACGTCTGCGCCGCATCGTCGAGCGCTGCAGATCCAGGTTCAACGCCGCCGTCGCCGAGGTGGCCGACCAGGATAGCTGGCAGCGCGCCACCGTCGGCGTGTCCGTGGTGGGCAACGCCGAGGCTCATGTCCACTCGATGCTCGACGGCCTGCTCCGCTTTGTGGAGGATCTCTACCTCGGGCAGGTCCTGTCGACGGAGCGCGAGATCCTCCACTACTCTGATGATGAAGAGCTCGATCCGGGTTTGGAGGTCGAGGGTTTCGAGGGCTGGGAGCCCGAGGAGATCCGCCGATGAGCGTCCGCTTCGCGCGCCTCGAGCGCTCAGTCTACCAGGCCCTGGCTGGGCTGATCCCTGGCTCTATTCGCGATCCGCGCGCGCACCTCGCCGAGGCGGTGGTGGTGACCAAGGTCGCCCTCGCTCCAGACCTCAGCAGCGCGCGGGTGCTGGTCACCGTCAAGGCCGACGGCGACGAAGCGCAGCGTGAGGTCTTTGACGCCCTACGCCGCGCGGCGGGTTACCTGCGCAAACAGCTCGGTCAGAGGGTCAAGCTGCGCCGCCTACCGGAGCTCAAGCTGATCCTCGATCACACGCCGGAGACCGCTGGGCGGGTCGAGGAGATCCTCCGTGAGCTCGCCAAGGAGCGGCGCGCGCGGGAGGGTGAGGAGGCCGAGCCGGGGCAAGCCGACGGCGACTCCGAGCCCCTCGAAGAGCATGACGGCGCGGTCGCCGAAGGGGGGATCTCGAGCGGCGAGCCGCGCTCGAGGGGCGCCCGCCCTCGCGACAATCGCGCCACGGCGGCGCAGATCGCCGAGCGGCTGAGAGCGGCCTCCCGTGTGCTGATCACGACTCATCCGCACCCGGATGGGGACGCCGCGGGGAGCCTCTCGGCGGCGATGGTGGCGCTGACGAGGCTGGGCAAAGACGTCGTGGGCTTCAACCCGGACCAAATCCCCGACCGCTATTGCTTCTTGTCATGCCTCGAGCGCGTCGTGCGCGAGCTGCCCGAGGAGGGCTTCGAGCTGACCCTGCTGCTGGATTGCACCGACGAGCGGATGTTCGAGCAGGGGGTGCCGTCTCGCGAGTACCTCGGCTGTGTGGTGGCCCTCGACCACCACAAGACCAGCTCGGACTTCGCCGATCTCTGCCTGCGGGATCCCAGCGCCTCGTCCGCTGGGGTGGTCCTCGCCCGCGTGCTCGACGAGCTCGGCGTCGAGCTGGATCGGGATCTTGCCGAGGCGCTCTACTGCTCGCTGATCTCCGATACGGGGTCGTTTCGCTATCAGAACACCAACCCTGAGGCGATGCGGCTCGGCGCGCGGTTGCTCGAGGTTGGCGTCGACCCTTGGCGCGTCGCCTCGAACCTCTACGAGTCGCAGACCCGCGGGCAGATCGAGCTCCTCGGCGAGGTGTTGCGCACCCTGCGCACATCAGACGATGGCCTGGTCGGCGTCTTGACCGTCACCTGGGAGATGCTGCGGCGCACCGGCTGCAACATGGGGCACGTCGATGGCATGATCAACTACGCTCGGGGTGTGGAGGGGGTGCAGGTCGCGACCCTGCTACGCGTCGGTGACGATCACCTGCGGGTGAGCATGCGCTCACGGGGCGTGGTCGACGTCTCGGCGATCGCCGTCGGCTTCGGCGGCGGGGGGCATAAGAACGCGGCCGGGTTCACCGTCGATCTCGAGACCGATGACGTGTTGGCTCGGCTCTTCACCGAGGTAGCAGAGGCCTGCCGCGAGGCGGGTATCGCGCCTCCCGCGCCCGGCTCCGCCCCCACCACATGAGCCGTCGCGGTCGCCAACGCGGTCAGCCGTCGCCGTCGGGGATCCTCGTGATCGACAAGCCAGCGAAGCTGACCAGCTTTGACGTCGTGCGCCGCGTCCGCGCGCGCTGCGACGTACGAAAGGCCGGTCACACAGGCACCCTCGATCCGCTGGCTACTGGCGTGCTCCCGATCTGCCTCAACGAGGCGACGAAGATCGCCGGCCTGCTGCTCGCAGAGGATAAGCGTTACCGCGCCGAGCTTTCGCTCGGCCTTCGCACCGACACCTACGACATCACGGGGCAGGTGCTCGAAGCGCGGGAGGCCGAGGCGGCCCAGGTGACCGAAGCCAAGGTGGAGGCGGCCCTGGTCGGTCTTCGCGGAGAGGTGCAGCAGCGCCCACCAGCGTTCTCTGCCGTGCACAAAGGCGGCAAGCGCGCTCACGAGCTGGCCCGCGCCGGCGAGGAGGTCGAGCTCCCCGAGCGCGCGGTGACCGTCCACCAGCTCGAGATCGAGCGCTTCGACGCCGAGGCGCGCAAGGTCGTCCTCATGATCCACTGCAGCAAGGGCACCTACGTGCGCTCGCTGATCGACGATCTCGGTCAGCTGCTGGGCTGTGGGGCGACGATGTCCGCGCTGCGTCGGCTGCAGAGCGGCAGCTTCACCCTCGACCAGGCGAGCACCCTTGACGCCCTGGCCGACATCGAGCGCGAGCGTTGGCCGCTCATCACACTCGACGAGGCGCTGTCGCATCTCCCCTTTGTGGATCTGCCCAGCGCCGAGGACGCGCGATCGATCGGGCAGGGCAGGGGGCTCGATACCTCGACCCTCGGCCTCGGCGCGCTCGCCGTGGGTGACGAGCTGCGGGTGCGCTTCGCAGGCCAGGTCGTCGCCCTCGGCGCCGTAAGGGCCGGCAAGCTGGCCCCCCACCGAGTCTTCGCTGCCTGCCTCGAGGAGGCCCTCGCGAGGAGCTGAGGGCAGATCAGACCTACGCGATCCGCCGCCCGAGCGTCCGATCGCGCGACGGCGCCTCGGCTTGGCTGATGACTCAGATCGTCAGCGAGAGCAATCCACGGCATGAGCCTCCCTCGTTCATGCTCTTCGCGCATGACTATGGTGCAACGCGGCACATTGACAAGGGCCGCCTCATGGAACAGGATGGCACCGCTTTTTCGGGCCCCACCGTGGCCCATTTTCGACCCGTTCGCGGTCCCGACTGCGTTCGCGGCGTGGAGGAGAGATGCTCGGTCCGACCAAAAAGAAGATTATTATCGATAAGTTCAAAAAGCACGAGAGCGACACAGGCTCTCCCGAGGTGCAGATCGCGCTGCTCACCGAGCGCATCTCTCACCTCACCGAGCATTTCAAGACCCACGCGAAGGATCACCACTCGCGGCGTGGTCTGCTCAAGCTCGTTGGCCAGCGCCGTCGCCTGCTCGACTACCTCAAAGACAAAGAAGTCGAGCGCTATCGTACGGTGATCAAAGAGCTCGGTATTCGTAAGTAGCTCGAGTTCGTTTCCCCGGGTGGGGCGGCAGACGCTCTGCTGCCCCACCTTTTGTGAGAGAGCAACAACGACCGCGAGGTTGGGTTGCTCTACGAGATAACTTGGCCGTCGCTCGCGGCGCATCTCGACGCCGCTTTCTTGTCGACCCGAGCTTCCGATTCGCCGCTCTTGAGCTGATCGGAGCGGAGGTTCGGGTCGATGACGAAAGAGGCCGCTCGAGCCTCTGCTCCCGCGACAGACGGTCCCATCACTCGCGCTCACCCGATGGGCTTGCGGCCCGGTGAGTGTGTGCGCTCTCTGCCTATGTGACCCGCAGCTGGGTGCCAGGGCGGAGGCGCGAGGAGTCCCCTATGTTCGTACGTGAGAGCATTGAAGTCGGCGGCACGAAGCTGTCGATCGAGACCGGCCGGATGGCTAAGCAGGCCGACGGCGCCGTGGTGTTGACCTATGGTGATACGGTCGTGTTGGTCACCGCCGTCTCGGACAAGAACCCGCGCGACCTGCCCTTCCTCCCGCTGACGGTCGAGTACACCGAGCGGATGTACGCCGCTGGGCGGATCCCCGGCAGCTATTTCCGCCGTGAGGGGCGCCCCTCGGCTCAGGAGATCCTCTCTTGCCGGCTGATCGATCGCCCGATTCGTCCGCTCTTCCCCGACGGCTACCGCTGCGAGACCCAGATCATCGCGATGGTGCTCTCGTCGGACAAGGAAAACCCCGCTGACGTGCTGGCGATGACCGGCGCCTCCGCGGCGCTTCATATCTCCGACATCGCCTGGGCAGGCCCGCTCGCCGCCGTCCGTGTCGGCCGCGTCGACGGTGAGCTGATCGCCAACCCGACCAAGGCCCAGCAGGAGGCCGGCGACCTGAACATCGTCGTCGCCGCCAGCTTTGACGCCCTGGTGATGGTCGAGGGGACGACCCAATTCGTCTCCGAAGAGGACGTCGTCGAGGCGCTCGTCTTCGCCCAAGATCAGGCGCGCCCGATCCTCGAGCTCCAGGAGAAGCTCCGCGCCGCCGTTGGCAAGGAGAAGCGCACCTACGAGGCGCCACAGCTCGACGAGGGCCTGGTGGCTCGCGTGGGCGAGATGTGCCACGATCGCCTGGTCGAGGCGGTCGCCGTCCGCGAGAAGCATGCCCGCTACGCCGCGATCGACGCGGTGAAGAAGGCCGTGATCGAGGAGCTCGGCGAGGAGTTCGCCGAGCGTACAGAGGAGGTCAAGGAGGCCTACGGCGAGGTCAAGCGGCGCTATATCCGCAATATGGTCGTCCGCGACAAGATCCGCCTCGACGGGCGCCAGCTCGACGAGATCCGTACGATCACCTCTGAGGCTAGCGTCCTGCCGCGAACCCATGGGTCGGCGCTCTTTACCCGCGGCGAGACCCAGACCCTCGCCACCGCGACCCTCGCGACTCAGCGCTCCGATCAGCGTATCGAGTCGGTGATGGGCGACTACAACAAGGCCTTCCTGCTGCACTACAACTTCCCGCCCTTCTCCACGGGCGAGGCCAAGCGCTTCGGCCCCCCCGGGCGTCGCGAGATCGGCCACGGCAACCTCGCCGAGCGCTCGATCCAGCAGGTGCTCCCGAAGCAGCCGGACGACTTCCCCTACGTGCTGCGGGTGGTCAGCGAGGTGCTCGAGAGCAACGGCTCCTCTTCGATGGCCTCGGTCTGCGGCGGCAGCCTCGCGCTGATGGACGCTGGCGTGCCGATCAAGGCCCCGGTGGCCGGTATCGCGATGGGGCTGATCCACGAGGACGGCCAGTTCCGCGTGCTCTCCGATATCCTCGGCGATGAGGATCACCTCGGCGACATGGACTTCAAGGTCACAGGTACCCGCGAGGGCATCTGCGCGATCCAGATGGACATCAAGCTCGAGAGCGTGCCCCGCGAGGTGCTAGCCCAGGCCCTCGAGCAGGCCCGTCAGGGGCGGCTGCATATCCTCGACAAGATGGCAGAGTGTCTCGCCGCCCCGCGTGAGGAGCTCTCGCCGAACGCGCCGCGGATTATGAACGTCAAGATCAAGGTCGACCGGATCCGCGACATCATCGGCCCCGGAGGCAAGACGATTCGCGCGATCCAGGACGAAACCGGCGCGGAGATAAACGTCGCCGACGATGGCACCGTGACGATCGCCGCTATCGACGGCTACGCCGCCAAGAAGGCCGTCGACCTGATCGAGGGCCTGACCGCCGAGGCCGAGATCGGCGCGAGCTACCGTGGTCGCGTGCGTCGCATCACCGACTTCGGCGCCTTCGTCGAGATCCTACCCGGGACCGACGGGCTGGTGCACATCAGCGAGATGGACCACAAGCGCATCGCCAAGGTGGAGGATGTCTGCGCCGAGGGCGATGAGATGGTGGTCAAGGTGATCAACATCGACCGCGAGGGCAAGATCCGCCTCTCGCGCAAAGAGGCCTTCGACGTCGAGCCCAACGACGTTCGCCAGATGCTCTAGCTCGAGGCCGCTCGGAGGTCGTGATGCGCGGGACTGGCCAGGATAGGCCTACGATGTACGTCAAGCGCTTGCGTGACGACGCGCAGCTGCCCCGCAGCATGACCTCCGGCGCCGCCGGGATGGATCTCTCGGCGGCGATCGATTCCCCCCTTTCGCTCGCGCCCGGCGCCCGGGCGTTGATTCCAACGGGCCTCGCCATCGCGCTCCCCCCTGGACATGAGGGCCAGGTGCGGCCGCGGTCTGGGCTGGCGGTGAGGCATGGCGTGACCGTGCTCAACGCCCCGGGTACCATTGACGAAGACTACCGTGGTGAGGTGAAGGTGGCGCTGATCAACCTCGGCGACGAGGTGGTGGCCATCGAGCCTGGCATGCGGGTGGCGCAGCTGGTCGTCGCTCCCGTGACCTCGGTTAAGGTCGTGACCGTCGACCTGCTCGATGAGACCCAACGTGGTGGGGGTGGATTCGGTCATACGGGTTGAGTCCTTGCGGGCAATCGAACCCGCGTGATACGTTCGCCGACCGATTATCGCTGGCCTGTTGGTGAGAGAAAATGCTGTGCTTTCGCTGTGGTAGCCCCCTTGACGCCGGTGTAGAGCAATGCCCCAACTGCGGTCAGGATTTGCAGGCAGGGCAGGCCCCGGACACTGAGGCGTTCGCCGATCTGCAAAAACAGCTGCGCCGCGGTGATCGCGCCGAGGCGCAGACCTCTACCTTTCACATCGGTGATGTGGTGCTCGATCGCTACGAGATCACCGACGTCCTCGGCCGTGGACCCCTCGGCGTGGTCTACAAGGCGCTCGACCAGGAGGTCGAGGTCGACGTCGCGCTGAAGGTGATCGACGCCGATCTGATGACCGACGCTGGCGAGCGCGAGGCCTTCCTCGAGACCGTTGGTGCCCTGCGTCAGGTCGTGCACAACAACGTGGTGCGCTACTTCGACGTCGATCATGACGGCGATCGCTGCTTCTACGTGACGCAGTTTCTCGAGGGGCTCACGCTGCGCAAGATCATCGATCTGCGTCGCGAGAAGGGCCAGCGCTTCTCGCTGACCGAGGTCGAGCCGATCTGCTCTCAGCTCTGCGACGCGCTCTCCACTGGGGAGGCCGTTCATGGCGGGCTGAAGCCGGATAACGCGATCATCCTGCCCGACCTGCTCAAGGTCACCGACTTTCGTCTCGCCGAGGCTCTGCCACGGGACGCCTACCTTACGGCTCAGCGTGAGGCCGGCGGCGCCTTCGCCTACCTCGCGCCCGAGGTGCGCGACGGGGGCGCCTTCGATGAGCGTGCGGACGTCTACTCGATCGCTGTGATCCTCTGTGAGCTGCTCACCGGCACTGTCTTCGACGGGGGCAAGCTAGTGAACCTCCAGGCGATCGACCCGACGATCCCCGTCGCCTTGAGCAAGCTCCTCGAGCAGGCGCTGGCGCAACGCCCAGCGATGCGCCCAGCCAACGCTCAGGCGCTCGGTGATGGGCTGGCCGCCGTGGTTGGTGGCGAGGATCTGCTACGCTCCACGGCTCGCTATGGTTCACCCGACGATGAGAGCCCCAAGGCCGACGAGCTCGATGAGGCTGAGGCCGACGGCGAGGGGAGCGCGAAGGCAACACGGCCCATGGGCTCATCGTCGACGCCGGTCGCCGCCGAGTCGCTGCTTGACAGCAAGGGGCGCCCGCGGACCCTGGGATATGGTGAGGCCTTCAATGGCGCGGCCGTCCGGGCAGAGGCCGAGCGGCGCGTCGCCAGTCGAAAGCCCGCCAAGAGTGAAAAAGCCAAGCGTGAAAAGGAGGTCACCCAGCAGCTCTCCATGGACGACGTCGAGGCGATCGACGAGGAGGGCGCCGAGGCCGAGCTCGCGGCCGCGGCCCAGGCCTCGCAGGCGGTCGTGTCGCGCGCCCGGGAGTCGACTCCGGTCATCGACGCTCCGGAGGTCACCCCGAAGACCGAGCCCCCACCGGAGAAGACTCAGGCGCTGAGCATCGACGAGGTCGAGATGATCGAGGGATCTCCCGACTCCCCTGTTGGCTCGGGGGACGACTACGACGTCACCGTGCCGCGAATGACCATGGAAGAGGCGATGGGCCCGCGGCCCGGCGATGACCTCGAGGACTCGCTTTTCCTCGCCGGCCGTGAGGGGGGCTCCAAGAACAGCTCACCGACCCTCGAACTACCGGCGGCTAGCAGAGGAGCAGCCCCGGCGAGCGACAAGACCCAACAGATCGACCCGGAGATGATCGTCGAGGGCGAGGACGACGACGATGTGGAGCAGGAGCAGCTCGTCCTGGTGCCGCCGGAGGAGCTGCGCGATCGCGTCTCCGTCAGCGGCGAGACGGAGAGCACGGTCTGGCCGCTGCCGAACGCTCAGAGCGACGAGCCGGTGTTGCCTCACGAGCGGCGAGGTTCGTCGACCAGCGAGGCGCGCGCCCGCGACGTGCTCTCCGCCTTCGACGCCGGGGAGGAGAGCGGGGCCAGGGCGATGCCCGCAGCTCCCGCTGGCGACAAGGCGCTCGATGAGCTGCCCGAGCCGCCTCCGCCGGCGGAGCAGGAGCCCCTCCCCCCAGTGGTCGCGCCGGCGGTGCTGAACGCAGACGCCGTCCCTTTACCGCTCGACGAGACCCAGGCGGTCGTGAAGCCGCTTCCCTTGCCGCGGCAGGTGCGCCGCTCTCGCTCGCGCGCGCCCGTGATCCTGGCCGTGATCATCGGGCTCCTGGCGGGCGCTTCTGCGGCGATCATCTATTCGCTGATGCAGAACAAGCGCGACAAGGCCAATGAGC
>PDPC01000174.1 GCA_002747355.1 Pseudomonadota bacterium
GCGCACGGTCACTTGGTTTCACACGGGCGCTTGGCTTGAGCGCGAGCGCCTCGAGCTGGCGCTCGCCCGGGAGTACTACGACCAAGATCCGCAGGCGCCGTTGCTACGCGACACGATCATCCCGGTGGGGCTCACCGCGCGAGAGGAACGCGAAGCCGCGCGGGCGCTGCGCGGCCGGGTGCTGCGTCAGGAGATCTACGCCGAGGACGGTACGCCACAGAGCGTCCACCCCTACTCGGTGTCCGAGCGGAACTACGAGACGCGGCTGCTCCAGCGCGCCCAAGCCGAGACCCATGCCGTCTTCTTCGTGCATCCCCGCGAGACGGTCGATCTGCACTACGAGCGCAACCCTGCCGACCCCCGGACTCAGCACGAGCTTGTCTTGGAGGTCGACGACTTCGGCAACGTCACGCGGTCGGCGGGCCTCACTTATCCGCGCCGCAGCCCGGTCGAACCCGAGCAGGGCCGGCTATGGGCCACCGTCACCGACCGGAGCTTCGCGAACCGTCCGACCGAGACGGCTTGGTACCGCGTCGGCGTGCCCATCGAGACGACAACACGCGAGCTGACCGGCCTCACGGCCCCGGCGAGCGGGCTGCTGTCCGGCGCCGACGTCCGCGCCGCCGTCGCCTCGGCCGCCGAGATCCCGTACGAAGCGACCGCCGACGGGACGAACATCGAGACGCGGGTCATCGAGCGCGAGCGCACGCTCTACTCCCGCGACGACCTACAAGGCGCGCTGCCGCTGGGCCAAATCGAATCGCTCGCGCTGCCCTACGAGAGCTACCGGCAGGCGTTCACGCCGGGGCTGCTCGCGCAGATCTACGGCGGTCGCGTTGACGCGGCGATGCTTCAGAGCGAGGGCGGCTACGTGCGCCAGGACGGCGCATGGTGGGCACCGTCGGGACGCGTCGAGTACGACGCCGCGCGCTTCTACCTGCCGCGCCGAGCGCTCGACCCGTTCGGCCACGCATTCAGCGTCGACTACGACGCCTACGCGCTGCTGCCGATCGAGGCCACCGACCCCCTCGGCAACGTCACCACCGCCCAGAGCGACTATCGCGTCTTGGCGCCGGCGCTGCTGAGCGACCCCAACGAGAACCGGACCGCCGTCGAGCTCGACGCGCTCGGGATGGTCGTCAAGACCGCCGTGATGGGCAAAGCCGGCGAGGGCGACACGCTCGCCGAGCCGACGACGCGCGTCGAATACGACCTCGACCAGTTCCGAGAGCACGGCAAGCCCGTCTTCGTCCACACCTTCGCTCGGGAGCGCCACGGCGCGGACAACCCGCGCTGGCAGGAGACTTACAGCTACTCCGACGGCTCAGGCCGCGAGGTGATGAAGAAGGTCCAGGCCGAGCCAGGGCCCGTGCCCGTGCTCAGCGCCGGCGGCCATCTCCTGCGCAACCCCGACGGCACGCCCCAGACGCGTCACGAGGACCACCGCTGGATCGGCACGGGTCGAACCGTCTTCGACAATAAGGGCAACCCGGTCAAGACGTACGAGCCCTTCTTCTCGGACACCTCCGGCTATGAGGACGAAGACGAGTTGGTCGAGTGGGGCGTGACGCCGGTCTTGCGCTACGACCCGCTCGGGCGCCTCGTCCGCACGGACCTGCCCAACGGCACGGTCGCGTTGGTCGTGTTCGATGCGTGGCGACGGGAGAGCTGGGACGAAAGTGACACAGTTGACGGCACACCGTGGCTCGCTGCCAAGCAGGCGGGTACGCTCGCGGAGCAGCGGGCTGCGAGTCTGGCGCTCGCGCACACTTCGACGCCTAGCATCTCGCACCTCGACGGCCTGGGGCGCATGTTCCTCGCCGTCGCCGACAACGGCCCGGCGGGCCAGTACCAGACGCGCATCGCCCTCGACGTCGAGGGCAACCAGCGCTCGGTGACCGACGCCCGCGGCGTGCCGGTGCTCCAGCAGCTCTTCGACATGCTGGGGCGGCGCATCGACGCCGACAGCGTCGACGCAGGTCACAAGACCACGCTCCTCGACGTGGTGGACAAACCAACCCGCGCGTGGACGGCTCGTGGGCACGCGGTGCGCCATGTCTACGACGCGCTCCAGCGCCACACGCACGTCTTCGTGCGCGATGGCGCCTCGCCCGAGCAGCTCGTCCAGCGGACGGTCTACGGCGAGGCACATCCACAGGCTCTCCAGCGCAACCTGCGCGGTCGCGGCTACGCCCTCTTCGACGGGGCCGGTGTCGTCACCAACGCGCGCTACGACTTCAAGGGCAACGCCATCGAGTCGGTGCGGCGCCTCGCCTGCGAGTACAAGGCGACGCCCGACTGGGCGCCGCTGTCATCCTTGACGGTCGTGGCCGACATCGAGCTGGCGGCCGAGCCGCTCCTCGAAGCCGAGACCTTCACGACGGCGACGGCATACGACGCCCTCAGTCGTGTCATCTCCGGCACCACGCCCGACGGCAGCGAGACGCGGCCGACCTACAACGAGGCCAACCTCCTCGAGAAGGTCGAGGTGCGCACCCGCGGCGCGGCGGCATGGACGACTTTCGTCGCCGACATCGACTACAACGCCCGCGGCCAACGCACGCGGCTGCAGCGCGGCAACGGCGCGACGACCACCTACGAGTACGACGACGAGACCTTTCGGCTCATCCGCCAGCGCACGACCCGC
The DNA here is from genome assembly GCA_002747355.1 of Pseudomonadota bacterium. Classification (GTDB taxonomy): domain Bacteria; phylum Myxococcota_A; class Polyangia. Next base: position 2,648 of record PDPC01000174.1, read on the forward strand.
GCCTCGGACGGCGCGGTCCTACAAGACCTGACCTACACCCACGATCCGGTCGGCAACATCGTCCAGATCGACGACGCCGTCTCCTTCGGCAACTCAGCGGTTCCCGCAAACGGCCTCTACGAGTACGACGCGCTCTACCAGCTCACGAAGGCTGAGGGCCGCGAGCATCCGGGCCAGCAGCCGACAAACACCGACCCGGCCTTGCTTCGCGTCGACCACCCGAACGACATGCAGGGCCTGCGTCGCTATCGCGAGCAGTACGTCTACGACGAGGTCGGCAACATCTTGCGCATGGCCCACCAGCCGCTCGGCCCTGGCGGCTCGGGCTGGACGCGCCGCTATGAGTACGCTTCTGACAGC
>PDPC01000148.1 GCA_002747355.1 Pseudomonadota bacterium
TGCCCTTGGGTTTCGGCGCGGTCTTGCCCTTGGGCGCGGGTTTGGCGCCGGGCTTGGTCGGTATCGCCTTGACTCCCGGGTTGGGACGGCGAGGCATCTGGCGACCTAGGCGGCCTCGACCGTGGGGACCAGGGCGGCCGGGGCGGCCGTGAAGCCGGCCGCGCTTGTGCTCCCAGGCCTCGACATCAACCCAGAAATGCGCTCCCCGCCCATCCTTGGCGCGGGTGATCCGGACCTTGCGGTCCGGCGTGTCGTAGCGCAGCTCGTCGATCCGCGGCAGGTTGAGGATCTGCACCAGATCGCTGTCGCCAGCGCGTGTGCGATCGCGGGTCCAGACGAAGTAGGCCGCGAGCAGGGCGCCGCAAAGCAGCGCCGCGTGAACCGTGACGGGACGCTTCATGACCTCTTGCTCCTACGACGGCGGGTGTAGAACAGGCCGCCGGCCAGCACGAAGGCTGGGACGGCGAAGATCGTCAGGTAGAACCAGAGCTGGTCTTCTTTGCGGGTGTGGACGATCCGCACATCTTCCTCGTTGGTGACCGCGCCGATGAAGCGCTCTTCACCGCCGAGCCATTTGATGCCGTCGGTGAACAGCAGCTGGTTGCCCGGGTTGCGGAAGGCCTTGTCGGAGATCACCCCGCTGTCGGCGACGACGATCACCCGCATCTCATCTTCATCCTGCTTGCTCAGTTTGGCCTGCTTATCGTTCTGTTGGGCGCCGGACCGCTTGCCGAGCTTCTTTGTGACGGCGGCGGCGAGCTCGTAGCGCCCGCGTTTCTCTTTGCCTCGATCGAAGCGGCGGTTGCCGTCGATGTCATTCCAGGTCATCGGCATCGCGTGGAGCGTGAAGGCCACCTGCACGCTGCCGCCGCCCACCGGCGGGATCTCGGCGAGGCTTCCGGCGCCGATCATCAGCGTCCCAAGCTTGCGGGAGAAGCGTGAGAGCGTGCGGACGCTGGCGTGTGATCCGTAGCGGTTGCTGATCAGGATCACGCGGTCCGCGGGGGTGCGGGTCAGCCGGTAGTGGTAGCGGGTGTTGGCCAGCACCTGCGACGTGAACTTGAGCCCTAGGGGGCCGAGGAGCTCCTCGTGGGTCTGCTCGCTCTCCGGATCGAGGAAGATCATCGCTCGGCCGCCGTCTTTGAGATAGCGCTTCAGCGCGTCGGCCTCGCCGGGGAGGAAGGGCTTGCGAGGGCCGGCGATGATCACGACGCTGGCGTCTTTGGGCACCTCGCTGCCGAGGCCCTGGGCCAGGCCGAGGTCTTTGATCGTGTAGTTCAGCTTGCCCAGGGCAATGCGCACGTCGCGGATCGACGAGCCTGGGCGCTTGTCTCGGGGGTCCCGGGTGCGCTCTTCGTGGCCCACGGTGAGGTAGGCGATCTTCTGCCGCCGCGCGAGCTTGAGGAAGGCGTTCTGAAACTCGCTGTCGAGCTTTTTCAGCTTGCTCTTGGCGCGGCGCAGCTTGCGTCCGAGGACCAGCTGGTGGTTGCGCTTGCCCTTGGCGAAGACCACCGAGCCGTTATTCGAGACCGAGAGCTTCTTGGCTAGCCTGGGCTCGAGCACCTGGTCGACGACCTTGACCTTCAGCTTATCCGAGATGCCCGCGAGCTCGGTGAAGTAGGCCTGCGCCTGGTCGAGCACCTCGTTGCCCGTGGAGAAAAAGAGCGTGACCTCGAAGGGGCTGCTCAGCGCGGCCACCATCTTCTTCGAGGACTCGGAGGGTCGGGTGGTCTTGAAGTAGCTCAGGTCGACCTTCTTGTTGTACTGGGAGACGATGTAGTTGGTCACGAAGACCAGCGCTACGGTCATCGCTAGCACCAGGCCCGAGGAGGCCGAGCGCCGGGCGCGGGGCGTCTCCACCGTGCGGAAGGTGTTCATCGGCGCGTAGGAGATCTCGACGAAGAGCAGCGGGACCACGCTGCAGAGCCAGATCACGACCCAGAGGGTGGCGAGGGCGCCGGCGTAGCGATCGGCGGCGCGGGGCTCGGCGAATACCCCACGGAGCTTGTCCATCATGAAGTCGGCTTGAGCGACATAGATCACCAGCGCGAGCAGGCCGATCAGATACAGCGCCAGGATCCGCTTCTCGATCGCCACGGCGGCCTCACCGACCTGAGCCTTGCGTCGCAGACGACCGATGATCGCGAAGGCGAAGCCGCAGAGGGCGAAGACCGCCAGGGCGATGCGGGTGCCGCTGGCGTCGGAGGCGACGAGGCGCTCACCGATGTAGAGCAGCACCATCCCGATCAGATAGGCGCCCGTGAAGACTAGACCACCGGAGCCGAGGGCTGCCGGGGAGCGGAGCTGCTCCGGGGTGGGGGGGGTCGCGGTCATCAGCGCCACCTCCGGGCCTGCATCACGTGGGTCGTGAGCAGCAGAAAGAGGTACGTCCCGGAGAGGAAGTAGAAGACGTCCCTGAGGTTGATGATGCCGTTTTGCCACTGGAGGTGGCGTTGCCAGGAGATAAACGAGAGGATGTCTCTGAGCGGTGGGTCGGCGACCTTGGCGCCGAGGTGGCAGAGGTAGACCGCCGTGACGATCGCGCCGCCGGAGACGGCAGCGACGATCTGCGAGGAGCTGAGCGAGGAGGCGAAGAGGCCGATCGCCAGCGCCAGGCCACCGAGCATCAAGAGGCCAAGGTAGCCGGCGAAGATCTGCCCGACGCTGACCTTGCCGTTGACGAAGATCAGCGCCGGCATATACACCGTCGCGAGCGACACCAGGGCGAAGAACGCGAACGCAGAGATGAACTTGCCGAGCACGATCTCGTGTTCGCGTACCGGCGAGGTCAGAAGGAGCGTCAACGTGCCGAGCTGGCGCTCCTCGGCGAGCAGCCGCATCGAGAGCAGGATCCCCGACACCACCGACATGAACGAGGCGAAGGCGAAGAAGAGCTGCAGCACCTCGGCGCTATACTTCGGGCTCCCACCGAGGGCGTAGTAGTTGAAGAGCAAGCCATCGACGAAGAGCACGATCGCGGCGATCACGTAGCCCATCGGAGACTTGAGGTAGGCGCCGAGCTCCCGGCGCGCGATCAGCGCGACGTTTTTCACGGGCTCTCCTCCTTCTTGTCTTTGGCCTCGGCTGCGTCATCGTCGTCGGCGTTGGCCTCGGCGGGCTCGGCCTTAGCGGGGGTGTCAGCCGGGTCGTCGTCATCGGCTTCCGTAACAGCAGCGCCCGCTGCCACAGCTCCTCGGCGACCGCCGGTGAGCCGCACGAAGGCTTGCTCGAGCTCCTGCTCGGCGTGGCTGAGGTGCAAGAGGTCGAAGCCGCCCTCGACGATCGTCTTGGCCACCTCCGCGCGGATGTCGTCATCGGCGATGAGGGTCAGCTGCGTGCCGTCGGTGGTGCTCTGACGAGCCGCCTCGACGCGCTGCACGTGGTCGAGCTTTGTCAGCGCCGCCCGCAGCTCCTTGTCGTCGCCGCGGAAGGTGATGCTCAGCCGTACCCCGGAGGCGAGCTTCGCTGTCAGCTCCTCCTCGGTGCCCTGGGCGACGATCTCGCCGTCTTTGATCATCAGGATCCGATCGACGGTCTGGCTGATCTCCGGGAGGATGTGAGACGAGAGGAGGATCGTATGGCGACCCTTGAGGCCGCGGATCATCTCGCGGATCTCGACGATCTGCACCGGGTCGAGGCCCTTGATCGGCTCATCGAGGATCAGCACCGCGGGATCGTGGACGATCGCCTGGGCGATGCCGACGCGCTGCCGGTAGCCGTGGGAGAGCGTGCCGATCACCTGGTCTCTGACCCCTGTGAGATCGGTGAGCTCGAGCACCTCGTCAAGGCGATCGGCGGCCTTGTCTTTCGACATCCCGCGCAGCTGGGCGGCGAAGAGCAGAAACCCGGCGGTGGTCATCTCGTTGTAGAGCGGGGGCGACTCGGGCAGAAAGCCGACGAGCTTGCGCACCTCGTGGGGGGTCTCGGTGACGTCGATGTCGTTGACCTTCACCGAGCCCGCTGATGGCAGCAGCAGGCAGGCCAGGATCTTCAGCGTCGTGGTCTTGCCCGCGCCGTTGAGCCCGAGAAAGCCAACGATCTCACCGTCGGCGATCTCGAAGTCGATCCCGTTCACCGCACACCGGTCGCCGTAGAACTTTGTCAGGGAATATGCTGATATCATTGAGTTTCCAACCCTTTGGTCGGCGTAACTTAGAGTGTGGGGGCCTCAGCGTCAACCGCCATCCATTGATTCCAACCGCCACCTCGTCGGGTCGCGCGCTCCTAAACCCTCGGCAACACGTAGCTATTCCCTCTCTATGAACGACTCTGAGGTATCTGATTGGCGCGCCTCGTTCACGTTTTCCGGGTCGCAGTACGGCGTCCTTGTCGCGCACCTGAGAGCACCCCCACAAACTCCTCCCGTCGCCGGGCACAGCGCTGCCGGCCGCTCTCTAGAGCGCTGACCAACTAACCTCCCGTCGCCGCGCTGGTCTTTGAAATCACGCCGGTTGTCGCTCGTCGATTGCATGCTACCAGCAGGTGCCCTGCTCGCTCCTACCCCGTGATTCCGCATCCTTCGCGCAGCTCGGTCCGGTAAGCTGATCGGCGCTCTAGGCCTCAGAACAGTCGCCGTACCACCGCTATGGCTCATTTCTGCGGCGACGAAATCGGCTCGGCAGCTCAGCATCCGGCTCGGTCCCGAAGGTGTGGGGAAGCTCCGAAAACCGGCCCGCCGTTTTTTTCTAGAACTCGAGGCGAGCTCGTTCGTCTCTAGAGCGACCAACACGGGAGAGCGCCCATGTCGAGCAGACTCCATTTCGGTGACCATCGAGCCTTTCATCGCCAGGTGATCCAGCTGACCCTCGCCGGCGCTGCGCTGGCGCTGATAGGTTTCATCCTGGCCAAGATCGGCGGCCACGCGGTCTTCTCCGAGCGCGGACTCTTCGAGCCCGCCGGTGTCTTCGCCGCTCAGACGAGCGCGGGGCAGCTGATCTGGATGGTGCTGATCGTCTCTGGTCTGGGTCTCGCGGCCCGCCCGCCGGCGCGCACGAAGCTGCCCGTGACGCTGCTCCTCGCGGGGGGGCTGGGGCTCCTCGGCGCGCTGGTGCAGCGGGCGTTGGTCGCCTCGCCGCCCGTCTATCCTTGGTTTGGCGTCGGCGTCTGGGGCATGGCGATCGGTGCGCTAGCTACGCGCGACCTCCGTGATTATAGGCGCTTCGTCGTGCCTGTCGCCACCGGCGTCACCGTCGTGCTCGCCACCTGGGTGCAGCAGACCTACATGGCCCAGTTGATCTCCGTCGAGTATGTGCCGAGCTTCGTCGCCGCTCCGGTCCAAGGCGCAGTCTTTGGCTTTCTCGTCGGCATCGGCCTGGTCACACGGCAGCTCCACCTCGAGCACGATCATGTCTCTCGCGAGTTCGCTCAGGTCAAAGGGCTCCTCTCCGGCGAGATGCTCGAGCTCGCCGAGCGCGCGATGAGCACCTATCGGCGGATCAACGAGGTGCTGCGCGATCGCGAGGATCGCGGCACGCCCCCCGATCCGAAGCTGAGCAAGGCCGTCACAGGTCTGCTGATACGTGTGCTCGAGCTTGGCCGCAAGTGGCAGGAGGTCGAAAACGAGGCCAGCCGCACCAGCGCCGAGACGCTGATCCATCGCATCGAGGCGCTCGGCGCCAAGATAGACGGCAGCAAGGATCGTGTGGCCCGCCGTCAATACGGGATGGCCCGAGACGCGCTCCAAGCCCAGCTCGGCTACCTCCGCGATATCTCCCAAAACCGCGAGCGTGTGCTCGCCCGCGTCCACAACTACCTCGCTGCCCTCGAGCGGCTGCTCCTCGGCGTGCTGAACCACAAGAGCGCCGACACCGCGAAGTTTGACGCCAACCTCGCGCCGATGATCGACGAGATCGCCAACATCGGCCAGGAGATGGACGTGGTGGCCGAGGCGCTGACGGAGGTCTCCGACCTCGAGGGTGAGACCGCCGCACCGCGTCGGAGGCCGGCAGACGACACGCCGCAGGTCGACACGCTCACCGCCAAAGCGACGGCTGAGTCGAGAGAGGCCGCCCTCGAAGGCCCCGAGATGCCGGCCGACGTCGCGGAGGCTCGCGCAGCCGCCGCAGAGCAGCCCGCGGCGGCCGATCCCGAGGCCGAACTCGCTCGTCGGGCCTTCGAGTAGAGCCGCCGAGTCCCCTCGCGCTCCCCTTCGTGCTCTTCCTCGACGCCTTCGAGGTCGACGACCAGCCTGCTTTGCGCGTAACGTCTTCGGAGCACCCCTACACATTCGGGACCGAGCCGGGTGCTGAGCTGCCGTGCCGATTTCGTCGCCGAAGACATGAGCCATACGGGTGGTATGGCGAGTTGTCTGAGGCCTGGAAAGCGGCCGGCGGTGCTGTGCCCGGCGACGGGAGGAGTCTGTAAGGGCGCGCTTCGAGCCGAGTGAATGTTCGCCAGCCCTGGCCGTCGATCCTGCCGCTCCGGAGGTTAACCGTGCGCAACTCCTTCGTCATCGCTGTCGCCCTGGCCCTCGCGGCCACCATGCTCTTGTCCTCGGCTCGGGCCGACCGCGCCTCGAGCTACTACCACCAGGCGCTGGCGCTGAAGAAGCAGCGCAAATACAAGGCGGCGATCGCCAAGCTGAGAGACGCTCTCCGCGAGCGTGACGACTACGCCGCGGCGCACCGTAGCCTCGGCATCCTCTATCGCAAGCTAAAGAAGAACAACAAGGCGATCCACCACCTCGAGCGGGCGACCAAGCTCTCGTCGAGCTCTGGGCAGGCCTTCTACAGCCTCGGTCTCGCTTACTACGCGGCGGGATACCACAAGAAGGCCCTCGCGGCGCTCGAGAAGGCCGCCGCGCTCTCGCCCAAGAACGCCCAGCTGATCGCGACGCTCGGATCGCTGATGATGCGGAGCGATCCGGAGCGGGCGCTGGCCCACCTGAAAAAGGCGATCACTCTCGACTCGCGCAACGCCAACCACTACCACCAGCTCGGCCTCGCCTATCGGCGCGCCGCGGTCCGCGCGCTGCGTCAGAAGGACAAGAGCAAATACGATCAGCACCTCAAGCACGCCGAGAAGCAGATGCTCGTGTCGCTACGGATGAAGGAGAGCAACGCTGGACTCCACTTCGACCTCGGGGCGCTCTATCGCCGGCTCTCGAAGCGAGACAAGGCGATCCGCCACTACCAGCGAGCCGTCGCGCTGAAGCCGACGCTCGCCGCGGCGTGGTGGGACCTCGGCCACATGCTGAAGATGGCCAAGCGCTACTCTGACGCGATCAGGGCTCTCCAGAAGTACGTCCAGCTGCGCGCGGGGACGGGCTCGGCGCGGATCGCCGAGAAGCGGATCCAAGAGCTGAAGGCGAAGAAGTAGGCGGCTTTCTATGCCTCAGAAGGCTCGCCGTACCAACGAAGAATGGCCCATTTTTTCGGCTACGAAATCGGCTCGAGCAGCTCGGTCCCGGAGTTGTAGGGGGCGCTGTTAGAACTTGACGATGCAGCGCAGCTGCAGGGTCTGAGCGACCTGCGCGCTCTGAGCGTCGGTGCCGAAGATCTCGCCGGGGCGATCGAGGCCAGCGAAGGGGATCAGCAGACCGTACTGAAAGCCTACGTAGAAGCCCTCGTCGACGTTCTTATAGTAGATGTCGAGGTCGAACTCGAGGCCTAGGTTTCGCGAGTTGCCAGGGTAGGCCACGGTGCGATGGGCCAGGCTGTAGATGATATCCAGGCGAGCGCCGAGGCTGTCGAAGATGTCGTATTGAATCGACGGCTTGAAGTACATCGCGTTGGCCACCGTCCCCATGATCTCGCGAAAGAGGATCAGGTCGACGATGAAGTCGGGATCGAAGCGGTACTCCCGCAGGTCGTTGATCCGCCGAGGTGGCGCGCCGGGACGATAGACGCCGCGGCGCCGGTTGAGGTCGAAGAGCTCCGCGTCGTTGCCGGAGGCGAAGCCGAACTCGAGGCCGACCTTCAGCGCCGCGTTTCGCAAGAACCCATAGCGCGAGCGTAGCACGAAGCCCCATTGGAGGATGTCCACCGGGTCTTCACCCTCTTCGACCTTGGAGGCGTTGCCGATCTCGCCGAAGACTGCCAGGCCCTCGAACTCGACGTAGAGCCGCTTCCACATCAGCTTGAACCAGAGGTCGGTGGTCAGTACGTAGGCGCTGATCTCCCGCATCGTGCTCGCGAGGTCGCTCTCGCTGGCGTTGAGCCCGGAGATGATCGCGCTGTCGCCTTTTCCGGCGACCACGTAGTCCATCATCTGTTTACGCCAGACGAAGAGGCCACCGTAGTTCAGCACGATCTCCCCGCGATCGAGGCGATCTTTGATCACCTCTGGGCGGTCGAAGCGCCCGGCGAAGAGCACGAGTTGATCGACGTCGTCGAGCTGTTCGAGGTCGACCGCCTGGCCGCCGCCGACGAAGGTCTGGCTGCCGGCCAAGCCGCTGGAGAGGTCGATCTTGTAGCTGTCCGGCCCAGATCCAGCAAAGTCGTAGGCGATGCCGAAGGAGTGCTTGGCCCAGTCTACGGTGAACTGCAGCCGGTCGACGTTGTCGCCATAGTTGCAGTCCCAGCAGGCGCCGCTGTTGGCCATGATGCCCATGCCCCAATGCCAGGGCATACGGCCGACCTTCAGCTCACCCAGCGGTGTGTCGATCTCGGCCCAAGCGCGCTTGACCAGGATCGATGGCGTGTTGCTGTTGCGACCGACGATCGGAGCCTCTTGGGACTCGGAGAAGAGCGCCGTGGGGAGGTGGGGGGAGAGCGACTGCCCCATGATGCTGTCGGGCGTCGACCCCATGACCAGGTTGTCGAAGATGTCGAGCTGCGCCTTCACTCGCACCTTCTCCGCGACGTTGATCGTCGGCTCGAGGCGCAGCCGGATGTTGGCGCCAGCGAGGGTGTTGTCGGGGCAGTCGTCGGCCTCGATGCCGCGTTCACCGCCGCCAGGGACCGAGAGCCCGACGCGCTTTGAGCACTTCAGGGTGCTGCTGCTCTCTACGAGAGGGACCCAATAGGGAGCTCGGACGCCGCGATCCACGAGGGTGGTCTGCCCGAGGTTGAAGTTGTGCATCAGATCGGAGCGGAAGCGGAAGTAGCCGTCGAGCTGAAAGAAGAGCAGCTTCTTCTTCTGGGCGCCGGGCCAGCTCGGCAGCGCAGGGAGGTCAGCCTCGGCGCTGTCTTTACCTTCTGGCGACGCCTCCGCGGGGCCCTTCTTCTCCGGCTTCTGTGCGCTGGGGCGCGGGCCGGGTCGTGGGCGCGGGGCAAAGCCTTGGCCTTGAGCATCGTCGGCGACGACCACGCTGAGCAGCAGGGCTAGCGCGAGAGACCAGCCGAACACGCGCGTCATGGGGGGGATCCTCCTTGGCCGCAGGGCCGGCGTGAATGGTTCTCGAGGCCCGAGGGCGATGAGACGCGGACGCCGCGGCCGCGGTTTTTGCGAAAAGTCGCGGCACTATAGCTATCTGGCAGGGGTCGGTCAAACGCTCTCGGCGGTCGATGGCTTGGAGTCTTCGACGGCCCAAGGCGTTGCCTGTGGGCAAACGGCGAGAGAGAGGTTTCGACCTTTGGGTGGCGACTCCCATGCGATATAATCAACACCCAATCTCATAGGTAAATCGATATGTATTCGAGATCTTGGCTGCATCCTAGGGGACTCCAGACGGCGAGGCGAGGCGGGGCTGGCGCCGATCAGGGCGCCCGACGACTCTGGAGGGCGCTAGCGCTGGCCTTGCTGAGCTCGTGGCTTATGGCGGGCTGTGGCGACGAAAACGCGCTGCTGCTGACGCTGAAGTCAGAGAGCTTTGTCGATCATTTCGATCTGATGGTACGGGACCTGGGGACGGGGAAGATCGTGCTCGAACGCAAGGACGAGCTGGTAGACCCGGCAAACCCCAACCGGGACATCTCCCAGTCCGATCAAGCGCTGCGTATCTCGGTCGAGTTCGCCGCGCCGGGGCGATATCTGCTCTATATCGTCGGTCGCGCCGCCGGTGGCCTAAAGCAGGTTGCCTTGCGCGACTTCAGCATCGACGGCGTCCGTGAGGAGACGATCACGCTCAAGACCTTGACCGCGGACCTCGACCGCGACGACGACGGTTTCCCCAGCTGCGCCGCGTTCACCAACTGCACAATCGTCGGCTCAGCCCTCTCCTGCCACTACCTCGACTGTGACGACACCGATCCGGAGGTGCATCCTTTCGCTGTCGAGGTGTGCGGCAACGGCAAGGATGACGACTGCGACAAGGGCTGCGGGGCAGACCCGCGGCTAGGGGACGACGCCTGCGTCGACAACGACGGCGACGGCGTCCCGACGCCAGCCGACTGCGACGATAACGATCCCTGTCGGTCACCCCATATCAAGGAGGGGCCGAACCTCTGCGGGGGCAGCGCGGCCGACTATAAGCTGCCGCAGGCCTGCCTCGACAAGCTGGAGGCGGAGGGCAAGACCCCGCCGACGGGGCCCTTCTGCGGCGACGGTGTCGATCAGAGCTGCAGCGGGGGTGACGCGGCTTGCGTCGTCGACGGGGACTGCGACGGCTTCAGCCCACCGCAGGACTGCGACGACAAGGAGGCGAAGATCAACCCCAGCGCGCTCGAGAAGTGTGATGGCGTCGACAACAACTGCAACGGCACCACCGATGAGGGCTGTCTGCCCTGCGACGTCGACGGTGACGGTCACGCGCTGGCGGCGGTCACCGATCCGGGCTGCACGGTCCCCAAGGATGACCCGGACGACTTCGACGCGGGGATTTTTCCCGGATCGACCAAGGATCTCGGGGGTAAAGAGGGCGGCAGCAAGCTCTCCGCCTTGCGCGGTTGGTGCCGCAGCACGCTCGACAAAGACGGCAGGCCGGAGCGCCAGGTCGACCACGACGGCGACGGGCGTCCGGCAGCAGATGACTGCCCGCCGAGCACGTGCGATGGCGACGGCGACGGTTTCGAGCACAGTGATCCGGAGAGGGGCTGCACGCCGACGGTCGTCGACTGTGATGACTCCAATCCGAAGGTGTTCCCCGGGGCGCCGGACAAATGCGGCGATGGCGTGGCGCAGAACTGTCAGGCCGATCAGCCTTGCGCTGGTGACAAGGACGGCGACGGTTACCTAACGCCAGACGACTGCGACGACAACAACCCGGACGTACACCCCTGGGCGATCGAGATCTGCGACCTGATCGACAACGACTGCGATGGTCTGATCAACGAAAACAACCCTGATCGCATGGGCGCGCTGGTGCCGACGACAAAGACCTGCACAGACGACGATGACGGTGAATGCGGGGCCAAGAAGGGCACGTGTGCGTGCAGCAAGCAGATGCCGACGAGTGAGCTGGACATGACGAACCGCACGGCCTGCGCCGACGAAGACTTGACGGCTTCGGCTTCGCCGCGTTGCTTCGGCGCGGGGCAGTGGGCGCAAGAGCAATGCGACGAGCTCGACAGGGATTGCGACGGCGATCCCTGGACCTTCCAGGGCGATCGCTTCGCCGATCTAAACAAGCAGTGCAGCATCAGCTTGGCGCAATGTGTTCAAGGCGTGGTGATCGGCTGCAATGCGGGCGGCGCGCGAATGCTCCACGCGGCGGTCGTCGGTGCGCTACACACGGCCAATGGCCTCGAGTTCAACGATAAATGGAAGTGCAGCCCGACGACGAAGCTGCCAACGCCCGAACGCTGTAACGGTAAAGACGATGACTGCGACGGCTCTTTGCCGAATGGCGAGAAGGACCCCGACGGTGACAAGTTCATCGCCTGCAGTGGCTGCACCACCGCTGACCTGGCGGCGGGGCTCTCGGGTTGTTCTGACTGCTCTCCGACGCTTGGTGATGTCTTTCCCGGCGCCCCAGAGCAATGCAACGACCGCGACGACGACTGCAACAACGGAAAAAACGACGACGGCGACAGCGAGTGTAAGGGCGCGACGCCGGACTGCTGCTCGGCTCAGAGGGCCTGCCGCAACCTGTCGAACGACAGCAGCAACTGCGGTGACTGCGGCAACCAATGCACAGGGCCGGCCGTCAACCGCTGCTCAGGTGGCACCTGCGTATGCGGTAACACCGGTGGACCGTGTCCTGCCGAGCTCAACTGCGTGAACGGGACCTGTCAGTGCATCGTCGGAGGGCGCTGTGCGGGCTGCTGTGACGGCAACACCTGTCGAAGTGGGTCCTCCGTGAACAACTGCGGCAAGGGTGGTGTCGCCTGCAAGGCCTGCGATGACGGCGATCCGTGCACGGCGGACGCGTGCAACAGCTCGGGCAACTGCACGACGCCGAACGCGCCGAACGTCTCGACGCCTTGCTCGGGGGGCGTGTGCATCAACGGCAACTGCTGTACGACGTGTCGCAGCGACAACTCGACCTGCGTGACGAGCCTCTCGAAGGGGCAATGCGGCAGCTTTGGAGTTCCCTGTGTCGATTGCGATGATGGCAACGACTGCACGGACGACAGCTGCTCCGGAGGGAGCTGCAGCTACAGCAACGTGACGTTGGGAAGCAGCTGTCCAGGGGGCAAGTGCGTTGAGGGAAACTGCTGTACGGGCTGCTTGCAGGGCGCGAGCTGTGTCTCGCCAACGACGGTTGCGCAGTGCGGGGCGGCCGGCTCCGCCTGTACGAGCTGTGTCGACGGTAACCCGTGTACGAGCGACTTGTGCAACGCGGGGTCGTGCTCCAACCCACCGAGGCCGAACGGTACGGCTTGCCTGAACAGTAGCGGCCAGTGCGCAGGGGGATCGTGCTGTACGGGGTGCCGCTCGGGGAACAGCTGTTTGGCGGGGACGGCGGTGACGGCTTGCGGATCGGGTGGCGCACCCTGTACGAGTTGTCCAACCGGGACGGTGTGCCAGACGCCTCAATGCGATGGGAGCTGCAGCTTGCAAAACGTGAAAAACGGGACGTCGTGTAAGGGCGGCACCGGTGCGTGCCTTAAAGGCGCATGCTGTACAGGGTGTGTCAGCACCGCCGGGACCTGTCAAGCCGGCGACTCGACGACCGATTGCGGTAGCAATGGTGGGGCGTGTCAGGCCTGCTCGGCAGGGACCTGTGAGGACCCAACGTGCACCTCGGGGACATGCGGGGTCTCGCCCGTGGCGGATGGGACGGCCTGCGACAGCGGAACGGGCCAGTGCCGTAACGGCGCTTGCTGTAAGGGGTGCTGGGATACAAGCGGCAGGACAGGGCAGTGCCGCGATGGCGACCAAAACGAGAACTGCGGAACCGGCGGGGTGTTGTGTCAGGACTGTACAACGAGCAGTCAGACCTGCACCAACGGTGCATGCGGATGAGGTGGCTAGCGATCTGCGGCGCGCTGGTGGTGGTTAGTTGCGCGAGTGATGAGGGGATCTTGATCGCCGTGTCGGGTGACGAGGTGGCGACGCTGGAGTTTCATGTGGCAACAGAGCAGGGAGGGGACTTCCTGCTCGATCAGGGGCATGGGGCCGGGGGTGTGTCGGGTATGCGCGTCAATGTGCAGGGGCGCAAGCTTCGGAGCTCCCCCTACGAGCTTCTGCTGGAGGCGCCTCCTGGCGGCGCGGCGAGGTTGCGGGTGTTGGTGCTTGGGCTAAGGGTCGAGGACGGGCAGGAGCAGGTGGTGAGCTTCGCGGTCACCGAGCCGGCCCAGCCCTTCGTCTCTGGTGAGGTGCTGCGCCGGAGTCTTCAGCTGACGCGTGTACGTGACCGCTACCGCGTAAGGCGATACGGGCGCTGTTATCGAGTCCAGGCTGGTGACGACGTCCTGCGGCTCCTGCCAAAAGATGATCGTGACTGTGATGGGAGCGCTGCAGGGACGGACTGCAACGACAAGGACGATGAGGTCTTTCCGGGAGCTCTCGAGGTTTGCGACGGCAAGGACAACGACTGCGATAGCAAGAAGGCGCCCGCGCTAGTGCCCTGCTATGGGATGGTTGGAGACGAGTGCAAGGCGGGGCAGCGCAGCTGTAAGGGCGGGGTGCTCGAGGGCAAGTGTCAGCTGATTGGGGAGTCGGTGCCGAAGAGCTATTGTGTGGCCTATGAGGGGTGTAGCGCGGTAGACCCCTACCGCTGCTCGGCGGCGGTGAAGCCCAAGTTGATCTCCTGCACGCTGGAGAAGAGGCCGAGCGGGGAGAGCTGCGGGGCCGGGGAGGTCGCGTTGGGGCGTCCCGTGTGGACAGAGACCTGTCTGTGGAGAGCTGTAAGCGATGGCGGTTTCGATGTCTCGATCATCGGCGCCGAGAAATGCAAGGACGCACGACTCTCAGTCAAGGCGATCAAGGGGGGAGCGGCCACAGGGACCCTGGTGGTGGAGTTCTTCAAGGGCAAAGATCGCAAGCCCGTGCGTGTGCATGAGTACGCGATCACCTTGCAGCCTGTCGACTCTTGTTCAGAGAGAGCCTCTGATCGGCTGAGTTGCAGCGACTAAGGGCTCGTCTGCAAACAACCTTCTCAGACGTATAGGTTAACACGATAGTTCCACTCGCCATGAAACCGTGCTCGGCAGATCTCCGTGGCGGCCAGTTCTGTGTCGCTGACCTTTACGCCCTTGGGATAGAAGCTGTCGTCGGGAGCCGACCGGATGGTCAGCCTCTTGGTGGTCGTCGTGTTTGCGATCAGGTTGACGATGACCTCGTAGGACACGAGCGGAACGCCGCGTCAGTTGTGCGCGATGTGGCTGAACAACCGGTGCTCGATCTTATTCCACTTGCTCGTGCCGGGCGGTTAGTGACACACCGCTACGGTCAAGCCAGTCTCGTCGGCGAAACGCTGCAGCGAAACCTGCCAGAGCCTAGAGCGAGCGCTGTTGCTCCCACCAGCATCGGCTGTGGCGAGCAACTTGGTGGCTTCTGGGTAGGCCCAACGCCTCATGTTGGACCACCAGGTGCTCAGCGACGCAACAGCGAACTCGGCGTGGCTGATGCCTACGTTGACCCAGCCTTCGTCGAGCTGCAGATCATAGATGCCGTAGGGGACAGCCTTGGGCACCTTGGGATCAGGGAAGTCGTGGACCTTGGCTTTCGGCGGGGTCCCTTCAGGCGACCACTCACGGCCCCCCTTTGCACATTCGCCGACGAGTTCCTTCTTCTTCGTGTCCACCGAAACAACGGGTTGGCTGCGCCGGTGGAAGTCCGTGACTCGACGATTGATTTGCCGCAACTGCTCGTCGCGATCTGGGTTGGATGCGTCTTCCTTGCTCTTGCGGGACCCCTGGAGGCTGTACTTCAGTTCGCGCAGCAACTCCGTGACCTTCTGTCGGCCAATGAGATGGCCCTGCGTCGTCAATTCCTCGGCCAGCTTCC
>PDPC01000149.1 GCA_002747355.1 Pseudomonadota bacterium
GCTTGGTGGCGACCGGCTTGGGCGGCTTCGGCTTGGCGGCGACCGGCTTGGGGTCGGCTTCGGCCAGCAGCAGCCTGCGCGCGCGGTACCGGGCGGCGAAGCGGCGAGCGGCGCTCACCTTGAAGCTGCGCGAGACGTGCTTGCGACCACGGCGCAGCTCGAGGCGCACCTCGGTGCCTTCTAGCACCTTGAAGCGGCAGGGGAGCGCGCGCGCGACACGCTCGGCGCCGCCCACTGGATACAGGCTGCAGCCCGCCTTCCTAAGCCCCTTGCCCTCGGCGACGACCTCGACGAGCAGCTGCCGTGGAGGCCGAGGTGCCGGCGCTGGCGTCTCGACGGGAGGCGGTGGCGTGGCGGGCTGCTCCTCCACAAACTTGGTCGCCACCTCTGGCCGCTCTTCTCTCAGCAAGATCGCGGCCGTCGCCACGGTGGCCAAGAGCACCACCAAGGCCAGCGCTACCCAGAGAAGTCGCGCGCTCTGCTGGCGCTTCAGCTCGAGCTCCGCCGCGCTCGACGAGAGCGTCGTCGCGCCCCCCTTGGGTCTGGCGACCGGCTTCGAGACCGCAACGCGCTCCGATGAGGCACTCACCATAGAGCCCGCCATGGGCGCCGTCATGGAGACGCCCGCAGCCGAGAGCAAGCTGCCACGGAGCTCCGCGCTGGTGCCCGCCAGGGCCTCGCCGAGAGCCACCACCATCTCTTCCATCGACGGAAAGCGGTCTTCCGGGCTCTTCTCCAGCGCGCGATGCACGACGACCTCGATCTCAGCCGGGATCCCAGGGCAGACCCCCCGCAGCGGCGGCGGCGGCTGATGCACGATCTTGTAGAGCATGGTCGGGATCGACTCGCCAGCGAAGGGGGGCCGCCCGGAGAGCATCTCGTAGAGCATCGTCCCCATGGCGAAGACGTCGGTGCGGATGTCGACCTCCGCCGCGCGCCCCTCCGCCTGCTCCGGTGACATGTAGCCCGGTGTGCCCATCGTCGCCTGGGTCCGCGTGACGACGCTCTTGGAGCCCAGCACCTTCGAGATCCCGAAGTCGACCACCTTGACGACGTCGCGCTGGCCGGCCTTGTCACAGAGAAAGACGTTCGAGGGCTTGAGGTCTCGGTGGATGATACCCTGCTCATGGGCCGCCAGCAGCGCACCGGCGACCTGACCGAAGATCGTCGCTACGCGCTCGAGGGGCAGCGGCCCCCTCTCTTGGAGGAGCCCCTCGAGGTCTCGCCCCTCGAGCAGCTCCATCACGATATAGGGCGATCCGTCGGGGGCGTGGTTGAAGTCGATCACCTCGACGATATGCGGGTGGCCGAGGCTGGAGGTGATCTGGGCCTCGCGTTGAAAGCGAGCCAGCGCCTCCTCGTTGGCGGCGACCTTGGGGAAGAGCACCTTGATCGCGAAGTGGCGGCGCAGGCGTAGATGGGAGGCCTCGTAGACCGCGCCCATACCGCCGCCGCCCAGCTCGCGCTCGACGCGGTAGGTGTCACCCAACACCTGGCCGACCAGCGACGTGCCGTCGTAACCCATGCTCATTCCTCGTCTAACGTGTCTCGACCAGCCTCGCCCTTACCATCGACCAAAACGGTGCGGCTCGGCAACCTCAACCGTACAGCGCTTGGCAACCAAAGGTGCCAACGCCCAGCGACTCGTGATCTTACGGTGCTTTCGTCGCCTTGTCAGGTTGGGTGGGCGTCGCGGTCGGCGAGGGCGTCGGCCGAAGCGAGGCGTAGAGCAGCGCGCAGCTCCCTTTGGTCTCGATCCTCAGCACCCCCGCTCTACGCAGCGGCACCACCGCGCCCCAGCTGGGGTCCCGCTTCGTCTTCCCGACATCGGTGACCGTGCTCACCAGCTCGGCGCCACAGCGGACCGTGCAGCTGCAGCCCTTACCCAGCACCAGCAACAGCTCTTGCCCCGCGGCGCAGCGCGTCGCCTCGTCGACCAGCCGAGTCCCAGGCACGGGGAGCCCGCCAAGGGCCGCCAGGGCGGGCAGCGCGTGCGCCACCAGCAGCCTATCTCGCGACCGCTCAGCCAGCGTCTGCAAGAGCGGCCGCCCCCGCGGGTCGCCGATGCGCCCCAGCGCCTGCGCGGCTCGATAACGCCAGACCACGAAGCGCCCCTCGCGCAGGATCTTCAGCAGCGCGGGGACGGCCTCCTTGGCCCGGATGAGCCCCAACGCGCGGATCGCCGCCGGCCGGGTGCGTAGCGCCTTCAAGCGGGCGAGCAGCGCGGCTTGCGCCTCGGTCGCGCCGAGCACGCCGAGGGCGTCGATCAGCTCGTTCGCCTTGTATACGTCCTTCTCGCCCTCGAGCATCGCGATCAGCGGCGCGGCGCTGGCCTTGTCGCGCAGCTCTAGCGCACGGGCTAGCTGCCCCGCTCGCGAGAGCGCCGGCGGCAGATCGACGCGGGCGAGCACAGTCGAGAGCTTCGCCAGCGCCGCCCGGTGGCCAAAGAGCGCGGCGCCCACCGTCCCCACGATCCGCTGGGGCGGATCCTTCGAGCTCATCGCTGCGATCATCACGGATCGTGCCGCTCGCACGCGGAGGCCGAGGAGCAACGTCAAGGCGTCTCGGCGCTGCTGCCTCGTCCCCCCCTTCGCCAGCTCGATCAGGCTCGCCGCCGCGCCCGGATCGCCGGCCCGCGCCTGGGCCAGGATCCGCGCTGCGTGGCCTCCAGCGCGGATCCGCGGCGCCACCAGCCGGCGCTGCAGCGCTTGCCTCAGCTGCGCCAAGAGCGCTGGCCTGGCGGAGACGAGGTTCTTCCGCTCGGCCGGGTCGGCTCTTAGATCGTAGAGCTGCGCGAAGTCGAGGCGGCTGTCTTCGATCAGCTTGTAGCGAACCCCGACGAGCGCCTTCTTATGCCTCAGCTCGACCAGCGCCGACGGAAGTCGTTGAGCCGACGCCCCCGCCAACCAGGGGCCGAGGTCCGTGCCTCGCATCGTCTCTGGCGGGGAGAACCCGACCAGCCGCAGCAAGGTCGGCGCCAGGTCATGGAGCTGCGCTGGCCCCTCGACCTGTCGAGGCTCGACCCCCGGCGCCGCGATCAGCAGGGGGATGCGAACCTGCTCGTCGTAGACCGAGGTCCCATGGTAGTGGCCCCCATGCTCTCCGAAGGCCTCGCCATGATCGGCCGAGAGCGCGACGACGAGCTTCGGGCGGCGGGCGCGCACGATCGTCAGCAGCCGACCGATCTGCTGGTCGACATAGGCGATCTCTCCATCATAGCGGTCGATCGGCCGTGTGCCAAAGCGATGCGGCGGGCGCGCCTCGTAGGGTTCGTGGGGCTCGAAGAAGTGGACCCAGAGAAACACGGGCTGGGTGGCGGGCAGCATCTTCAGGTAGCGCTGCACCTGATCGACACGCTTCTTCGCCGGCAGGTACTCGAGCTTGACCCACTCGAAGTCGTAGCGACGCTCCCGGAACGCTCGAAAGCGGTCGCCGTCGATGTAGAACACGGCCGGCGGGAAGAACGCCCCGGTCTTGTAGCCCTGGCGTCGAAAGCTGCGGGCGAGGGTCTGCCGCGCCGCTAGCGCCGAGACCATCGAGCGCCCGGTATGTAGCGAGCTGATGGCGAAGGAGGTGTGCGGGGTGGGACAGTAAGCGCGGCGAAAGAGCACAGCCTCTCGGGCGAAGGCGTCGACCGCCGGTGAGGTCTTGCGCCGATAGCCGTAGCAGCCGAGGTGGTCGGCGCGCAGGGCGTCGATGGTGATCAGCAGCACGCTGGCGCCCTTGACCCTCGGCCCGGCGGGCAGGGCGGCGCCGCCTCGAACGCTGCCCTTGGCGGCGGCGGCCTTGGCCGGCCCACGCCTCCTCAGCAGTCGCATCCATGAGGCCGCGCGCAACAGCTTCCCTCCGAGGACGCTGTGCTCGTCAATGGCGAAGCGCAGCGCCTGCGAGCGGCTGGCTCGATCGAGGGCGAAGGCCCCGCTCGCCACCGCGGCGACGAGCAGCAGGGTCGCGACCTGAGGCTCGAGGATCCGGCCGATCAGGCGGCTTGTGGGACGCCAGCCAGCGTGTATTGTTGCGACCGCGAGCTGCGCGAGGAGCGCAGCTCCAAGCGCTAGCCCTAGATGAAAGAACCCATAGAGTCGCCGCAGCACACGCTGGTCGACCAGGTAGAGCGCTCCAGCCCCGAGGAGCGCCAGGATCAGCAGCGGCAGCGCTTGCCGCCCTGTCCACCGTCGCAGACGAAAGCGGTCGCGGGCCGCCACGACGAGGCGCACGACGAGGTAGGTCAGAGCCAGGGCCAACAGGCCGACCCCAAGCGCGATCACGTGCCGTCCCCAGATCTGCTGGGCGCGCCGACCGGCGAAGGCCTGGGCAACGCCATAGCTGAGCAGCGGGGCGCTGAGCAGCGTGTAGAGCGCGGCGATCCAGCGGGGCTGAGCCAACCGCTGGGTAGCCAGCCGCTCGGCGAGGGAGGAGACCGCGACGATGACCAGCCCCTCTAGCGCGCCGATCAGCGCTGCGGTGCAGAAGAGCAGCCCCGCCAACGTCGCGGTGAGGGCCACCGCCTGCCCCCCCTCGAGCTGCGGACGGCAGACGGCGAAGACGTAGATCAGCTCGAAGGCGAGCAGGGGCAAGCAGGCGATGAGCGCCAGCATCACGCCACCGGAGATCGCTCGTCTTAGGGTGCTACGCCGTCGCTCCAGCATTGGGCAGCGGCTGAGCTACGGGCGATACGTAAAACGTAGCTCGTAGTCGCAGAGGTGGAAGACATCGCCCTCATCGATGCGCTTGTTGTCGATGCGCATGCCCTTGTAGTCGATGCCGTTTGTGCTGCCGAGGTCTTTGATGTAGTAGGTCCCGTTGCGGCGAATGATCGCAGAGTGTTTGCGCGAGATGTTTCCGTCTTTGATCGCCAGATCGGACGTCTTGGAGCCACGGCCGATGATGAACTGGTCTTTGTCGATCGGGATCCGCTGGTTGTTGAAGATAAGGTACAGCGTGGGCGCCTGCTGCGGATCCATCTGGGGCCGGGCGCCGGGCGGTGGCCGGCGTGACGGCGGCGGCTGGTCGCGATAGCCCGGCTGCTGCACCGTGCGGCGCGCGCTATAACCCGCGCCCTGCGGTGGTCCCGGAGGTGGCGGGGGTCGGCGAGCTGGAGCACGCTGCGGCGGGGGCGCCGCGGGCTGCTGCTGCGGCGGCGGAGCGTAGTTTTTGCTCCTGGCGTAGTACCTCATCGCTTCGTTGATGAGGTAGTCGATGGAGCAGTCGAAATCGTTCGCCATCTGCTCGAAGGTGTCCCAGAGGACATCTCGGCAGTAAAAATGGCGCATCGTTTTCTTGTTTTGGTCCATGGACCGACGCTCTGCTTGCGGCCATCACCGCGGCTATACCGGCTCTGCCGGCCGTGCCGGCTGTTGGAAGAGCCGGCATCTTATCATCATCTGACTCCGCCGGCGACGATATCTATGGACGATATCGACGATATCGATGATCGGCTATCGTCGTCGTGAGCCCTCTTGCTTCGCTCTTACTTCAACGACGCCAGCGCCGCCTTGGCCTCTGAGCCCACCGTGGCCGGGCTGCCCCATCCTTTGAGCTTCGCCCGATCCGCGGTCATTTTGCTCAGGGCGTCCGCATCTTGCTTGCTCCCGAGCTGTCCGAGCAACCGCACGGCGATGACTCGCGCGATCCAGCTCTTGCTCTCGAGGGCCTTTCGCAGCGCAGGCACCGCAGCCTTACCGACCCGCTTGATGTCCTTCTCGATGAAGTCCTTGACGTCTCTTTTCTTGTAATTCTCCTTCGAAGGCAAGGCCTCGAGCAACTTTCCGACACCCTCACCGCCACAACAGGCGGTGATCGCCTCGATCGCTCGGTAGCGCACGAGGTCTTTGGGGTCGGTGGCGATGATCTTCGAGAGCACCTCCGCGGTCTTGGCTCCCTTGATCGTCTCAAGCGCCTCGAAGGCGGCGCCCCGCAGTGGGTCGGGCTCTTTGGCGCTACCCGCGATCGCTCCGGCGACCGGGATCGTGCTCGGATCGGGATCGTACTTCAGCGCTCGCAGCGCCCAGCCTCGATATTCTCCCTTGCCCACCTTCGCGACCTTCTGCAGGTAGGCCCGCGAGGCCGGCGCCTGCATCCGCCCCAGAGCCTCGAAGCTGGCCTTCTGTGGCGGGTTGTAGTCCATCACGTGGGCCACGAGCTTCTTCGCCGCCACCAGACGATCGGCCTCCTTGCCAATCTTTTTGAGCAGCTTGGCGATGGTCAGCACGACCTTCGGATCGGCGCCGATCGACTCGGCCAGCATCGGCGCGGCCGAAGCCCCGATCGTCGTCACGACCTTCTCGGCGCTATGCTCGCCGCCGCTGCGCGCGATCCAATCGCCAGCGACCCACTTCACGAGCGCCTCGTCGGCCTTGCGACGGGTCGCGTCGCTGAAGGCCCCACGGAGGCTGAAGAGCGCGTCCTTGGCCTGGATCTGCACCTTCGTCGTGGCCTGCGGGCTCGTGCCTTCCATCCGCTTGATCAGGCGCGCAGACAGAGCCCCGGTCACCTTGTCGCGCGCGCCAGCGGCGAGCGTCTTGAGATCTTTGGCCAAGTAGTCGACCAGGTTGATCTCCGCGAGCGCCTCGGCGGCCATCACTCGCAGGTCGGTCTTGACCTTGTCGTCGAGGACGGCGGCGCGCAGCTTGGCTGGCCCCTTCTGCGTGCCCTTCCAGGTCTTGATCTTCTCCGCTGTGACCTCACAGCCCGTGAGCAGCCCAACGCTCAAGGTCACCAACAACAGCTTGCAACTCACCGATTTCATAGTTTACCTACGTCGTGCGCCGTATGATAGGGAAGTCCCCTGGAGCGGTCAAGGTTGCCCAGACTACCTCACATAACGTCACTTTGTGCATGGATTCTGCTGCTATGTGCAGGTCCCGGCTCGGCTCGGGGTGCGCCGCTCTACGGCTCGCGCGTCGGTGGCTTGGCGCTGATCGGACCCGCGTCCCGCCACCCCGGGTCGCTCTTTTACAACCCAGCGACGATGGGCTTTCTCGAAGGGCACCACCTCTACATCGACGGCATGGCGGCGCTGAGCGCGACCTCTGTCAGGCGACGACGGGTCGACCCAGCGACCGGCGCGCCGACGAGCGGCAGCTCTCCCAGGGAGCGCTCGCTGACTGTCCTGCCGCAGCTTTTCGGCGCCGCGATCAGCGACCTCGGCCTCGACGCGTTGGTCGTCGGGGTGGCCATCCACACCCCCACCTGGGAGCGAACGTCCTACGCCAACGGCGTCGACGACTTCTTCGACGCCGCAGCGCAGGGCCCGAGCCGCTATCACGGCGTGTCCTTCTCGCTCTTTCAGCTCTACGTGACCCTCGGCGCCGCGCTGCGGATCACCGACGGCTGGTACATCGGCTTCTCGACGAGCTACGTGTTTGGCTCACTCTCCTACGCCTTCGTTCGTGACGCGGCCCTGCTCGGCGGCGCGAGGCGCGACGCCGGCGAGTACATCGCCCTCGGCGACTGCGGGGGCGGCCAGCGCTGCGGCTATGGCAACGACCGCGCGGCGGAGGCGATCCACATCTCCGGGACCTCCAACGCCCTCGGCTTCGCCGCGGGCCTGATCGGGCACGTCCACCCCGACGTGGTGATCGGCGTGGGCTACGTCAGCGTGCTGGTGGGCTTCGGCGGCAACAGGATCCCCGCAGACGGCGACGCCTGGATTCGTCGCTCCCAGGCCGTGCTCGAGGCCGCGCAGGCCGAGCTCGGCAGCGTTCAGCGCGATCTCCACGGGCGAAGCCTGGTCAACTACCAGCTCCCCGACATCGTCACCGCCGGCGTCAGCTGGCAGCTGCGACCCACGCTGGCGCTCTCGGCGCAGCTACGCTGGATGACCTACCGTCGCCACGACCGCCTCGACATTCGCCTCACCGGGCGGCAGCTGCAGCGCGATCCGCAGGTGCCGCAGCAGCTGGTGCACTTCCGCGGCTTCCACGACGTGCTCGCCGGACAGGTCGGCGTCCGCTGGCGGGTCTGGTCGCGGCTCGAGCTCTCGGGCGGGCTGATGGTCGAGAGCAGCGCCGTGAGCAGCTCGGCGCTGAGCCCGATCGCCGCCGAGGGCTGGAAGCTCGACCTGGTGGCAGCAGCTCGCCTCTGGTTGACCTCCCGGCTCTCGCTGCGGGTTGGCCTTGGGCTGATCTGGGTGCCCACGCTCACCAACGACGACTCGGACTTCGACCCGTCGACCCTGCCGGCCTGTGTCGACGCTCGCTTCGACGTCGACAACGCCTCGTGCAAGCAGGCCGCCGCCGGACGCGGGCTCGCCTCCACGGCCGGCAGCTACGGCGCGCTCTCTGCTCGACTCGGGCTCGGGCTCTCTTACGACTGGCGCTGAGCCTCGACTACGACTGGCGCTGAGCCTCGACGAAGCGGGCGTGGAGCGCGCGCTGCAGCTCGTCGAGGCGTTCGGGGCGGGTCAGCACGGTCAGCCGCAGCGGCGCGCTGTCGACGCCGAGGACCTCGGCGCTAGCGTCCTCGGCGGCGGCGAAGAGCGTCTTCAGGTGAGCCGGATCGTCACCCACGCCGAGGCCGACCACCGAGGCGGTCGCCAGGTCCCGGGTGATCTCGAGCTCCCCGGCCTCGCAGATCCGCTGCTCGAGGACCTCCACGTGGTGGCAGTTGGTGATGTCGACGACGACCATCGGCTGCGCGCCCTCGAGGCGCGTGAAGAGCGGCGCGGTCTGGGACTCCTCGAGGATCCTCGAGAGCGCCGCGAGCTGCTCGGCGCCACCCTTCCCGCGAAAGCGCCAGAGCCCGCGCGTCGCCGTGACGCCCACCGCGCCGGCGCCCTCGGTGTCGGCGGGGGACGCGATGCGGGTGGCCTTATCCGAGCCGCTGGTGGCCCGGGCGACGATCAGGATCCGGTGGCGGCGGGCAAACTCGACCGCCTGGGCGTTGAGCACCTTCGCGCCGTGGAGCGCCAGCTCCTGCATCTCGTCGTAGCTCACCGCCTCGAGGTGCCGGGGCTCACCGACGACCCGCGGATCCGCCGTGTAGACGCCATCGACGTCGGAGCAGATCTCGCAGTACTCGGCGCCGAGGGCGGCCGCCATCGCCACCGCCGTGGTGTCCGTGCCGCCGCGGCCGAGGGTCGTCACCTCACGCTTGTAAGACACCCCCTGGTAGCCAGCGATGATCACGATCCGCCCGGCGTCGAGCTCGTCTTGCACGCGATAGGGCCGCACCTCGAGGATCCGAGCGTTGTTGTGCCGATGGCTGGTGATGATCCCGCACTGCGATCCGGTGAAGGAGACCGCCTCATGGCCCAGCTCGTGGATCGCCATCGCCAAGAGCGAGCTGGCGATCCGCTCGCCGGCGGTGACGAGCATATCGACCTCGCGGCGGGGTGGGTTGGCGCAGACCTCCTTGGCCAGCGAGAGCAGCTGGTCGGTGGTCTTGCCCATCGCCGAGATCACGACAGCGACGCGATAGCCGGACTCGACCGTGTCGACGACCCGGCGCGCCACGCGCTGCAGTCGCTCCACGTCGGCCACCGACGAGCCACCATACTTCTGCACCACGATCTTCGACGCCGCGCCAGCCTGCTCGCTCATGCCTTCGCCCTCATGCCTTCGCCCTCATGCCTTCGCCCTCTTGGTCGATCCTGTCTCGATGCCGATCCTGTCTCGATGCTGATCAACGGGGCCGGCTGCGGCAACTTTTTTGCGCTCGGCAGACAAGACGCGTGGCAGCCCCGGACGCCGGGAAACACCTGGACCGCCTCAGGGGTGGTCGCTACACTGATCAAAAGATGCAAAAGCCCTTGAACGTCGCTATGTTGCTCCTCGCCGTCGTCCTGGGTGGGGCCACGCTGGCGGCCTGCCGCCCACCCCGCCCGGCGATCTCCCCGACGCGCCCGGCGGTCTTCGTCACGCACCGTCTCCCTGCCTACGTCACGCGCAAGAACCTGACGCGGCTACGCCAGCTCTACACCAGCCTGCCCCTCGCACACCCGCAGCGCCCCACCCTGCGAGCGCGGCTCTCGGCCTACCTCATCGCCAAGGCGCACCACCAGCTGCGCAGGCGCCGCCGTGGCACGGCGGCGATGCAGACGTTCTTCCGCGCGGCCCAGCTCTACGACCCGGCCGAGATCTACGCCGGCAAGCCCAAAGACGGCGCGCTCGCGAAGCTGGCCAACGCGATCGTCGAGCGCTACGCCCCGCGGGGAGACACCCGTCGGGTGCTGCCGGCGCTCTGCGTGCAAGAGGGCCTCGCCAGCGCCCCACGACGCAAGGCGCTGGCCAAGGAGCTCTCGCGGGTGATCAGCTGGATCGACGCCACGATGACCGCGATGTACGGCCCGAGCGCCAAGGGGCATCGGGTGATCCCCGTGCTTGAGCGAACCGCGCTGGTCTGGCCCTCGAGGTTCACCCTCGAGACGTTGCGCGCGGTCTACCTCGCGCAGCGCGCGTCGCTGCAGCGGCTGGGCCCGATGCGGGGCTTCCTCCGCGGCCACTCGCGCTTCACCTTCCCCATGCTCAGACAGACGGGCTACAACCTCGCGCGGCTCTATCTATGGGTCGATCGCCCCTACGAGGCGCTGAAGCGGCTGCGCACGCTGCCCAAGAGCGATCGCAACGACGCCCTGATCGGCCTGCTGGAGAAGGTCGTCTCGCCGTCGACCAACGTCGACGATCATCTGCGCCTCGCCGAGGAGTTCGAGGAGCACCACCCGCGGATCGCGCTGCGGGTCTGCCAGGCCGCGAGCCGCCGCTTCCCCAAGCAAGCGCGCGCCTTCACCTGCGTGGGGCGCCTCGCGGCGCGCACCCAGGCGACGCTGCTCTCGGTGGCGGCCTACGAGCAAGCGCACCACCTCGAGCCCGGCAGCCGCAAGCTCGCGGAGGCGCTGGCCAAGCAGTACGCGCGGCGGGTGTTTTTATTGATCGACTCGGAGCAGCTCGACGCGGCCCGTAAGCGCCTCGAGGAGCTCGAGGGCTACCACCGGCGGGTCGCCAAGCGGCAAGGCAAACGGCTGAGACACTCCCTCTCGAGCGTCTACTACGCGGTCGGCTTCGGCCTCTATAGCGCCGGACAGGTCGAGCTGGCCGTGCAGACGCTGAAGAAGTCCCTCGCGGCCAAGCCCTCAGCGCAGACCCTGAAGCAGCTGGCGCTCATCCGGCTCAAGCTGCGCGACCAGGCCGGCGCGCTGAAGCTCTTGAGGCAGGGCGAGAGGCTGGCGATGAACAGCGTCGCCGAGCGCGTGTACTGGCAGGCGCGGATCGAGAGTCTGCGCGCCCGCGCGATGTCTCTCGGCGGCGACCCGGCGGCGATCAAGAGCCAGCATCGGCGCGCGATCGCGACCTGGCTGCAGTTCAACCGCCTCGGACCCAAGGCAGCGCTCCACGCGGAGGCGTGGGTTCATTTGGCGCGCAGCTTCTACGCCCTGGGGCGCACGGTGGAGGCCCTCGACGCGCTGGACAAGGCGATCGATGTCGCGCCCTCGCGGCGCGAGACCTACCCCGACGTGCTCGCGATGCTGGTGCTCCGTGGGCACCTCCCCGAGGCCCTCGACGTCTATCACCGCGCGCTGGGGCGGCGCGAGGTCGGCGAGTATCTGAAGGCCTACTGCTCGCTCTGGGTCGTGGGGCTGGCGCGACGCGCCGGGCAGCGCCCCGATCCGCTCGCGCTGGCGTATCTGCGCGGCCTCGAGGGCAAACGCTGGTACCACAAGCTGGCCAAGCTCTCGCTGGGCACGGTCCGCTACGAGGCGCTGCTGAAGCAGGCGACCTCGGTCGGAAAACGAGCCGAGCTGGCCTACTACCAGGCCGATCGGCTGCTCGCCGCCGGCAAGGTCGCCGAGGCGCGGACGCTCTGGAAGCAGGTCATCGAGAGCAAGATGATGGCCTTCTTCGAGTACGATATGGCGATGTCCCAGCTCTGGCGCGGCCTCACCAAGGTCTCGACGACGCCGGTCGATCGACGCAGCAAGACGCTCTCGACCACCGCGAAGACAACCTCGACCCTAGCGCCGTGACCGCCCCCCCCCGCCACCACCTGCTGCCCGTCTCGCTCACGCTGGCGCTCTCGCTGGCGACCTCGCTGCTGCTCTCACTGGCGACATCGACGGCTGCCGAGGCGAGGACGCGGCTGCCGAAGCTCACGACAAAGCAGCTCGACGCGCTCGAGAAGGGACGCGTGCTGGTGCAGATGCTGCCAGCACCGAAAGGCAGCAAGGTCGGCGTCGGCGAGGCGCTGGGCATCGCCGAGGGCAGCTCCGACGCGCTGGTGCACATGCTCTTGGATATCGCGAGTTACCAGCACTACATGCTGCGCATCAAGACGTCTCGGCTGATCAAGCAGGTGGGGAAGGTGCGCTATGGGCTAATCGAGACGCGGCTGCCCTGGCCGCTACGCGACGGCTGGATCGCCTTCAAGTTGACCTTCAACCACCTGGGCAAGGGCGTCTACGAGCTGCGCTGGGCGATGTCCAGCGGCACGTTCAAGCGCTACCGAGGCTTCGCCCGTATCGAGCCCTGGGACGAACAGAACGACAAGGTCGCGATCACCTATAGGGTCCACGCGGAGACCAAGACCTACGCGCCGGCCGCGCTGCTCAACCGGGCGATGAAGCGCAACGCCGAGATGTTCCTCCATCGCGTCCGCCTGCGAATCAAGGCGCTGAAGCGCGCGGGAACGATCCCCGGCGACGTGGCCCGTCGTTATCGCTGACGCTTCGGGCGCGGATCCGGGGACGTGGCCCGTCGTTATCGCTGACGTTTCGGGCGCGGATCCGGAGACGTGGGCTGGGTCGTCGATTCGGTCGAGGTTGGGTCGTCGATTCGGTCGAAGGGTGGGTTGACGACCTGCGATCGGCCCGCTAATGTTTGCGGCGCTTCGCACATGGCGGCGTAGCCAAGAGGTCCAAGGCAGAGGTTTGCAAAACCTCCATTCACCAGTTCGAATCTGGTCGCCGCCTCCACCAAGCTCACTTCAGCGGCCGGTCGACGCGACCGGCCGTTGGTCGTTTTCAGGCCCTTTCTCTTCACAGAATCCCCTCTTTTCTTCGTGTCCGAGGGCTGGTTGAATAGCGCCGCGCGTTGATGGCGTCTGATGTCATTGGGCGCACGGCGCATGAGGCGCCAGGCAGCTGCGCAGGAGGCCGCATACGATGTTGGACCGTGTCATCCACACAGGAGCTCTGCTCGCCGCCTGCGGGCTGCTCCTCGCCTCGCCCGGGGTCGCTAGCGCCCAGGGTAAAAAGAAAAAGCGCGACGCGCCCAAGGGCGCCGACGCCACATGGCAGGTGCGCAAGGCTCCGACGATCACGAGCTTCTCGCCCAAGCAGGGGAAGGCTCGGGCCAAGGTCACGATCACCGGCGAGCACTTCGACACCGCGACCAAGGTGCGCTTCAACGGCAAGACCCTGAGAGTGCTGAAGGTCACCAAGACCACGCTCCAGGTGCAGCTGCCACGGGACGCTGTGTCCGACCGCTTCGTGGTCTCGAAGCCCGGCTTCCCGGACAGCAGCGCCGACGAGGCCTTCATGGTCGAGCGGGCGCCGAAGATCTCGAGCTTCTCGCCCCAGCGGGGCGACCCCGGCGTCAGCGTGACGATCCGCGGCCTGCACTTCTTGCCCAAAGACGAGGTGCTCCTCGGCGGTGTGGCGATGAAGGTCACCCGCGCGCTTGTGAAGATGATCACCGCCAAGGTGCCGGCTGGTGCGCGCTCCGGGCGGCTATCGATCCGCCGCGGCAAGCGCGTCGTGGCGACCTCGAAGGCGCGCTTCGAGGTGCAGCTGCCGCCCCCGGTGATCAGCCGCTTCAAGCCCAAGAGCGGCTCCCCGGGCACCCTGATCACGATCGAGGGCAAGAGCTTCGACAGCAAGGATCAGGTGCTGCTCGGCGGCAAGAAGCTGAAGGTGCGCTCGCGCACGGCGACCACGCTCGTCGCGCTGGTCGGACGGCGGCAGGCCACGGGCAAGCTCACGGTGCGCGGCGGCGGCGGTCGCAGCGTGACGTCCACGGCCGAGTTCACCGTGGTGCGCCCACAGAAGGTCAAGAGCTTCCAGCCTACGTACGGCCCTCCGGGCACGCGGATCCGCGTCTTCGGCCAGCACTTCATCGCCGGCGACCAGGTGTTGATCGGCGACCGCACCCTCACGGTGCGCACGCTGGCGTCGACCCAGATCGTCGCCGAGGTGCCAGCGGGCGTGCGCAGCGGGCGTGTGGGTGTACGACGCGGCACGCGCACGGTGAAGGCGCGCGGCAAGTTCGAGGTTCAGTACCCGCCGACCATCGTCTCCGTGAAACCGATGGGTGGCCCTCCCGGCACCGTCGTGCGCATCGAGGGCACCGGCTTCACCAAGGGCAGCTCCGTGCTCCTCGCGGGTGTTCGGTTGAAGCTGAAAAAGAAGAAGCTCCCCTCGCAGCTATGGGTCACGCTGCCGAAGACCGCGCGCACCGGCCGGATGGTCGTGGTCACCAGCGCCGGTTCGGCGCAGACCCAAAAGAACGTCAAGGTGCGGCAGTACGCCCAGCTGAAGTCCTTTCTGCCCAAGAAGGCATCCTACGGCGCGCTGCTGCGCATCCAAGGGGCCAATTTCCAGAAGGGCGTCCGCGTCTTCATCAACAAGACCGAGCTGAAGGTCACCCGCGTGCTGGGCAACCAGGTCTGGGCCCGGATCCCACAGGGCGCCAAGACGGGTACGGTCGCGATCGAGACCTTGGGCAAGCGGATCACGCTCAAGCAGAAGCTCACCATCGTCCCCCCGGCGCCGCTCCTCGCCTTCACCGTGACCCCACTCAAGGCCCGCCGTGGCAGCGAAGTCACCCTCACCCTCACGCCCCCCCGCATCTCCGTCAGCGTCTACCTCGACGGTCGCCCGTTACCGCATAAAGTCCTTGGCGGCGGTAAACGCCTCATCGTCACCGTCCCCTCAGACGCCAAGAGCGGCTACTTCGAGGTCGAGTACAAAGGCCGCCGCTACAAAGCCCCCAAGAAGCTCCGCGTCCGCTAGCAGACACACGGCTGCCAGCCGGCGGACACCACAATCCACGAAAGGCTGGCGAAAAGGTGTCCGTGATGAGCGTGTTCGGTCAAGGCCGCGGCAACCTCTCAGGGCAGATACGCCATCTACCTTGAGTCCTCGCCGCCGCTTCACACGACCTTGCCGCTGACCCGAGCACGCGCGCGACGAGCTCACCGTAGACCTTCTCATACTGACGGATCCAGTCGCCACGAGCCGTGAGATCTTGCCCATAGGCGATCTGGACC
>PDPC01000150.1 GCA_002747355.1 Pseudomonadota bacterium
ACCTTGCCGGCCTGCTTGGCCAGGTCCTGCTTCAGACCGGTGTAGTCATGGTTGAGCAGGGCGGCGATGGCCTGGATCTGCCGATAGAGCTGCATGTAGCGCACAAACACCAGGCGGCCTGGTTTGCCGGTCAGGCCCTGCATCACCGGGTCGTTCGGCGGCAGCGGGACGACGATGTCGGCTAGCTTGGTGCGCTTCTCTTTGTTGGGCTTACCGGGGCGCCAGGTCCACTTCTCGCCGGTAGCGCTGACCAAGAAGCCCATCTGGCAGTCGCGGTTGTTCCAGGCCTTCTTGTCGGGGCAGACCGGCTGGGAGATCATCGTCAGCCCGCCGATGAAGTACTTGCCCTTGTCGACGGCGAAGTACATGCCATAGTTGCGAGGCGCGTCCTTCTTCACCTTCTCCAGGTAGGCCTCGATCTTCTTTTTGTTTTTCTCCGAGTAGTTGACGAAGGCGTCGATCGAGACCAGCAAGCGCAGGCTGTTGTTGAAGTACTTGAACAGCCGGTTGATCAACATGTTGTCCATCAACGCGTAGTTGGTGCGGAAGAGCTTGGTCTCGAGCTTCTTCGCGTTCTCGGGTTTGGCCAGCGGGTTGCTTGCCTGGATCTTCGAGAGCGCGTCGACCAGCTTCTGATCGAAGCCGACCTTCTTCGTCGCCTTGACCCGCGTCCGGGCTTCGTTGGCCGCGTCGATCACCTTCTTGGTGACATCGGCGAGCTTACCGATGCTGTCTTTGATCTTCTGGGCGTCATCGACGGTTTTGTTGTAGACCTTGCGCGAGTGCATCACGCCGCCGAAGGCATAGCCGACGCCAACCGCGACGAGGGCGACGATCGCGACACCGATGATCAAGCCGAAGGGCTTCTTCTCTTCCTTCGGGATGTCGATCAGCGGGCCCTGGTCGGTGATGACCTGTGCTTGCGCTGGGGCCGCGGCGATCTGGCCGCCGGCCGCCGAGAAGGGATCGCGCCGCTGATCGGGCGGTGGCGCAGCGACGGGCTGCGGTGGCGCCATCCCGGGCGGCGCCACGACGCCACCGGGAGGTGGCACGGCGGCCGCGCCAGGAGGCGGTACCGCCGCGGGGGTCACGGGGGACGGCGCGGGAGCTGCTCCAGGGGTGGGGGCTGGCGCTGGGGCCTTGGCGGCATCTCCACCAGGCTTGGCCAGACCGAGGCGCGCCTTCAGATCGCTGAGGTCGCGGCTTGGCTTCTTTGTCAACGGCTCCTCCGTTTTCTGCATTCACGCGGTCGATAAACCGTTTCGCGTCGGCAGTCTATTGGCTGCTCAACCGAGCGTCAAGCTAGCACGCCCCTCACCCACGACCATGGGGATGCGGAGCCAATCGGCCCTGCTTGGGGCTCGCTGGGTCGGCTTGCAAAGACCGCGTCGCATCTCTATGGTGAGCCCGTGAACACCTGCGCAACGGTTGGCCGCGCAGCTGCGCTCGCGCTCCTCGCGCTCCTTGTCGGCGCTTGCGAGGGGAGCGCCTATCGGGCAGCAGCTCGCAAGGACACCGTCCAGGCTTACGCCGACTACCTGCGCCGCTATCCCAAGGGGGCTCATCATCACCGAGCCTTGGAGTCCCTCGACCGCGCGAGGTTCCGCCAAGCCCGCGCGGCGGACCGGCCCTTTGGTTATCGCCTCTACCTTCAGCACCATCGCCGTGACGGACGCTATCGAAGGGAGGCCCGGCGTCGGCTCGCCACGCTTGCCCTCGCAAGCGCACACGATCCTGCGGGTCTACGCCTCGTGATCGAGCGCCACCGGGGGACACCTCAGGCGGTCGATGCGCGGATCCGTCTCGCCGGTCTCGAAGCCAAAGAGGCCCTCGTGACACAAAGCCCCGCGATCTGTGAGCGCTTCTTACGCCTCTACCCCGACGCCAAGGAGGCCAGGGCGGTTCGCGGCAAGCTCGCCGGGATGCGTTTCGCTAGCGTTGGCGACAACCCGGCGGCGCTCGAGGCCTTCATCCAGCGCTTCGCCGGGACCTCATGGATGGCGGAGGCCTCCAAGAAGCTGCGAGACCGACTCCGGGCGGAGGTTCGACAGCGACCGACCCGTCGTCGCCTCGCCCGCCTCGCCGGCCGGTTTCCAAACGATCCCAAGCTCGCCGAGCTGGCAACCCTGGTCCGCGGGCGGAGCCGCAGCGAGGCGTTGCTGCGCCTCGACTTACCCCGCTTGGCCGCCGCTCTGCCGCCGGTCCACGATCGCAGCGAGTCGGCAAAGCGCCTGCGCGCCGAGCACAAGGCTCTCGCCACCCTCTGTGCGCGCCACCCCAGGCGGTGTACGGCGCTGCGCCAGCAGATCGCCCGAGCGCTCCCCTGGCGGCCCGCCGCGAGCCTGCAGCAGCTCGAGACCAGCCTCCGAGCTCCCGACCTGATCGTGGTCTGGGAGGCGATGGCCAAGCTGGCGTGGACCCCCGAGGCCGGCGCCGCGACGGCGCTCGCCGACGAGCTTCGCTCGACGCGCCTTGGCGTGGTCTGGGGCGCGGCCCAGTCGCTACGCCGCTGGCTGGCGCGCGCGCCGAGGTCTGTCCGCGAGCGCTGGGTCAGCGTCGCCCTCGCTCGTAAGCCTCACGCGGCCAACGCCGATGAGCGCCAGCGCTATGGAGCCCTGGCCCTGCTGGCTCGTCGAAGAGCGGTGGAGGGCAGGAAGCTCCTCGAGGAGCTCTTGGCAGACCGCCGCCGCCGTCTCGTCGCCGCGCATCTGTTGCTGGCGACGGGTGCTCGCCCGCTGCCCGCGCTGCCGGCGTTGGTCTCGGCGGGGCGCCATCGCCTCCAGCGCCTCCGGGCGGCGTTCCCGAGCAAGCTCGACAAGGCGAGCGCCAGCACCGGGGTGCTGATTGAGCGCGAGCTCTTCGCGCTCCTCCGAGCCGTCGAGCAGGGGCTAGGGCGGCGCAGCACGGCCCGCGCCGAGCAGCTCCGCCAGCGGCTGCGGCGCAAGCTGCTAGCCTGGCGGGCCGAGCTCAAGCAGACCGATCCGCGCTTTCGACCTGCGCGTCTTCCAGCCGTTGGCGGCCAGGCGGCGATCCACGACAAGGCTCGCGCCGGGGCTCTGCGCCAGCTGCTTCGCCAGCGAACCTGGGCGGCGAGGGCCCTCGCAGAGGTGGTCTGTGCTCGAGTGGCACATCCCGATCTGCTGGCGATTTGCAAGAAGCGGAGGTGAAGATGTCGTTACCGGAGATCATCGAGAAGTCGTTGACCACGGCAGACGGGACGCGTCTGGCCTACCAAGTGCGCGAGGCGTCTCCACAGCGCGAGCGGGCGCCGGTGATCGCCTTGGCCAACGGCCTCGGGGGCACGTACACCGCCTGGCGCCATCAATACGGGCTCTTCGGCGATCGCTTCAAGGTGATCAGCTGGGACTACCGCGGGCTCTTCCGCTCGTCGCGGCCGTCCGACCTCGCGACCCTCGCCATCGCCCGCCAGGTAGCCGATCTCCGCGACATCCTCGACGCGGAGCAGGCCGATCAGGCGCTGCTCTGCGGCTGGTCGATGGGCGTCCAGTTCAACTTCGAGTTCCGCCGCCAGTTCCCCGAGCGCGTGCTCGGTCTGGTGGTCTGCTCGGGCACCGCTGGTCGCCCCTTCGACGGCGTGATGGTGCTCCCACAGCTGCAGCGGCTGCTGCCCTGCCTGCTGCGGCAGGCTCGCCACATCACCCCCGTGATGGGCCCCATGGTCTCCCTCGCGACTCGCTGGAGCGGGCTGATCCCACTGATGCAGAGGCTGGGGATGGTCGCCCCGAGCCTCGATCGCGCGGTCTTCCACGACATCGCCTCCGAGTTCGGGGGCCTCGACTTCGAGGCCTACACCGAGACCTTGCGTTACCTCGGCGAGCATGACTGCAGCGAGAGCTTGGCCGACATCGACATCCCGACGTTGGTGATCTGCGGCACGAAGGATGTGCTCACCCCTGTGCGCGTCGCCGAAGACCTTGTGGCGCGGATCCCCGACAGCGAGCTCGTGCTGATCGAGGGCGGCACTCACTACGTCGCCGTCGAGTTCCCCGACCAGGTCAACGCTCACCTCGAGCGCTTCCTCTCTCGCCTCTTCGGCTAAGCGCCGCCCGCATAGGTTTCTTGGTCCGAAGCGCTAGATGGACTACAGTAACCTACATATCGCACCCAATCGCTAACCCATCGCAAGGCGAGGTCGTGATGCTGCCGATCAACCCCGACGAACAACGCGTGGACTTCCGAGTCCCGGTCGACATCCTGCTCAACAAGTATATCAAGGGGCGCCCCTACGTCGCCCGCGCTTCGAACCTCAGCCGCAGGGGTCTGCTCGTGCATCGCCTCTTCGAGCCGGAGAACGAGGAGGTGACCGTAGGGCTGCAGTTTCAGCTCCCCGGGACCGAGCGCGTGATCACCTGCGCGGGGCGTGTCATCTACGAACACCGCTGGCTCCCGGCCAACGGCGTCGAGTTCACCCATATCGCGCCGGAGCATCAGGAGCTCCTCGACAGCTACGTCCTCGACAACCTGCCCTGGCCGTAGCCGTCGCGATACGCGCCAAGAAAAAACTAGGAGGCGGCGCTGCAGCGGCCTGCTAGGGTGCTCCGAAGCCATGGCTGGCACACCTACATCGGTCGATCCCCTCCTCGGCCGTGAGATCCTGGGAACCTACAAGCTGATCGAGGTGCTTGGGCAAGGAGGCATGGCGGTCGTCTATCGCGGCCGCCACGTGCTCACTGACCAGACCGTTGCGATCAAGGCGCTGCCCCCGGAGCTCGCCGCGCAGAGAGAGGTCAAGCAGCGCTTCATCGACGAGGCCCGCACCCTCGGTCGCCTCGAGCACCCCAACATCGTCCACCTCCACAACTTCCTCGAGGAGGACGGTCACCTCTACTTGGTGATGCAGTACGCCGAAGGCGAGACCTTCGACGGGATCATCGACCGGGAGGGGCGGATCTCGGTGGCGGACGTCGTCGTCATCGGCTGCGAGACGCTCAAGGCGCTGGGTTATGCCCACGACAAGGGCGTGATCCATCGCGACATCAAGCCCTCGAATATCATCATCCGTGGCGACAGCTCGGTGAAGGTGATGGACTTCGGCATCGCCAAGATGGTCGGCTCGACCAAGCTCACGGTCACCGGGCAGACCATGGGCACGGTGCGCTTCATGGCCCCCGAGCAGGTCCGGGGCAAGAACATCGATCATCGCGCAGACCTCTATTCGCTGGGTGTCACGCTCTACCAGGCGGTCACCGGGCAGACGCCCTTCGACGGCGACACCCACTTCGACATCATGCGCAAGCACCTCACCGACCTGCCGCCGGCGCCGAGCACGCTGGTCGAGCTGCCGTCGGAGCTCGAGGCCGTGCTGTTGAAGTCGCTCGAGAAGCGGGCTGAGGCTCGCTTTCAGACAGCCGACGAGTTTCGCCGCGCCCTCGCCCGCGTGCCTGCCGACATCGAGGATCGTCGCCTTACCCGCTCTCTGCCTGTGCCGACCGTGGCCGACCACGAGCCCGTCGCCGCGGCTCCGCTCTCCACGGCGGCGATGCCCGCCACCTCCTCGAGGCGACGCCTCGGCCTTCAGGTCACCCTCGCTGTGGTGCTGCTCCTCGGCGCCGCCGTCATGGTGCTCTGGGTGCTGCTCACCGACGCTCCCCCGCCTAGGTCGCGCCCAGCCAGCGGCAGCGTCGCCGCCAAAGAGAGCGGCGTAGGTAGCGCGGCGGCGAAGCCCCCCCCCAGCTGGCCGCCCCTGCATCGAGTCGCGCGGACACTGAAGGCGACCGTCGACCGCCGCTTCCCGAAGGAGCGGCTCCGTGTCGTCTCCGTGCGCCAGCGTGACGCCGACGAGCTCGCCAGGCTATATAAGCGCGCGCGTGAGGCCTATGGGGCCTTCCTCGCCGCGGAGGGCATCAACTTGAGGGTTCAGGTCGGTCCCCTGAACTTGGTGCTCTTGCCTCAGTCCGTGCTCAACAGCTCGGAGCATTGGCCTGGCGTGAAGCCCAACGTCGACTATCCCACGCGCTACCTGGCGGCCGCTTCGACACTCTATGTGCGCGATGACCCCTCGGCGCGGACGACCGATCTGCCTTACGGCCTGGCGCTTCACTTCTGTGCCCGGGTGGCGCAGCTCTCGAACAACCGTTGCCTCGAGCTGGCTGGAGCCTTCGAGACGTATCTCGCGAAGCGCAACCTGGTGCAGGGCAAGGGCAAGCGCAAGTGAGCGAAGCCAGACTCTCTCCTTTTGGGCGGGAGGTCCCTGCGGGGGCGCCCAGGTGGGCGCGCTACGCGTTGCCGCCGCTCTTTTTCATCTCTGGTGCCGCGAGCTTGCTGCTCG
Source organism: Pseudomonadota bacterium (assembly GCA_002747355.1). Classification (GTDB taxonomy): domain Bacteria; phylum Myxococcota_A; class Polyangia. The sequence continues at coordinate 6,290 of PDPC01000150.1, forward strand.
AGACCGTCTGGACGCGGCAGATGGTGCTCGTCTTCGGCTCCACGACCTTCGCCGTGAGCACCGTGCTGACGGCCTTCATGGCGGGGCTGGCCGGGGGGGCTTGGCTGGCGGGTCGGAAGCTCGTGGGGCCCCTCGGCGCGCGCCGGGCGATCGGCGTCTACGCGCTCCTCGAGCTGGGCATCGGCCTCTACGCGCTGCTCCTGCCGCTGCTCTGGCCGCTGCTTCCAGGGCTCCATCGCGCCCTCTGGGGTGTCGAGTCGCACGCCTATCACGCCTTCGCGGTGCTGCGTTTCCTGCTCGCCTTCGGGCTGCTGGCGCTGCCCACCGTCGCCATGGGGGCGACGCTCCCCGTCCTCGCTCGTGCGCTGGACGCGCTCGAGCACGACCGGGTCGGGCGGCTGGTGGGGACCCTCTACGCGATCAACACCGGCGGCGCCGTGGTGGGGGTCTTCCTCGCTGGGTTCGTGCTCTTGCCCGCGCTGGGGATGGCCACCACCAACCTGGTCGCTTGCTTCGCCGACGTCGCCCTCGCAGGTCTCGCCGCGCTCCTCTGGTGGCGCGCCAGCGACGACGGGACGCCGACTTCCAGCGGAGCGCCAGCGGCGGTGAGCGAGGGAGGAGGAGCGCCGCGCCCGCGCCTCGCCGCGCGGCTCGCGCTCTATAGCATGGTGCTCAGCGGCGCCCTCTCGATGGCCTACGAGGTCGCCTGGTCGCGCGCGCTCTCGCTGGTGATCGGCTCGTCGACCTACGCCTTCTCGCTGATCCTGCTCTGCTTTCTGCTCGGCCTCGCCGGCGGCGCGGCGGTCTACGCGCGGCGCCAGGCGCATAAGCCCGACCAGCTGGGCAACCTGGCCACGATCCACCTGATGGCCGCGCTCACCGCCTTGGTTGGGTCAGCGTTGATCGACCGCCTGCCCGTGGTGCTGCTGGTCGTGCTCAAGACCGTCGAGCTCTCGCCGACCAGCGCCTTCGCCCTCGAGTTCGGCCTCGCCGCGCTGGTAATCCTCTTGCCCGCCTTCTTCATGGGCATGGTCTTCCCCGCGGTGGTGCAGCTCTGGTCGGAGACGCGGATGGGCGCGGGGCGCACGGCGGGGGAGGTCTACGCGGTCAACACCGCCGGCTCGATTATCGGCTCCTTCGCCGCCGGCTTCGTGCTCATCCCCTGGCTCGGCCTGCAGCGCACGCTGACGTCGCTCGTGCTCGCCGGCTGTCTGCTGGCCGCGGCCTTTGGTGTGGCGACCGGTCGCCGATCGCTGCGCGTCCTCCGCGTGGCGGTGTCGTTCGCCTTCGCCCTCGGCGCGGTCTTCTGGGTCGGTCGCTGGGATCTGCAGCTGCTGAGCGCCGGTGTGTTTCGCTTCTCGCGCTACGAGGAGGTCGTCGCGTCGCTGGGGGCCAAGCCCCGACACCCTCTCGATGACGCCGTCCATCGCCGGGTCGAGGCCGCGCGGGGGCGGATCCCGATCGAGGCCGCGGTCGACACCTCTGGCGAGCCGAGCATCGGCTTCAAGCTGCTGCACCACGTCGAAGGGGTGACCACCACCGTCGGCATCGGTCGTACGGTCGATCGCTCGCTCTCGGCCAAGGGGTGCTGGCTGCGCCATGTGCTCCTGGTCAACGGCAAGCCGGACGCCTCGCTCAGTGTGCTCTACCCGCGCCTCGGCGACGGCTGCGCCGCCTACCTTGAAAAGGAGCGTCTGGCCTGCTGTCCGGCGCAGGCGCCAGGGCTGCGCTACTCGCCGTCGGGGGACGCCGAGACGCAGCTGCTCAGCGGGCTGATGCCGCTGCTCCTCGGCGACGGGGACGCCAAAGAGGGGCTGGTCATCGGCTGGGGGAGCGGGGTCACCGCCGGCGCGGCCCGAGCTGGGGGCCTAGAGCGGGTCGTCGTGGTGGAGCTCGAGCGTGAAGTCGTGCGCGCGGCTCGCGCCTTCGAGCCCTACAACGGGCTGCCCCAGCGCGACCCGGGGGTGAGGCTGATCACCGAGGATGGTCGCAACTACCTGGCCCGGACGACGCGTCGCTTCGACGTGATCGCCAGCGAGCCGTCGAACCCCTGGATGGCGGGCTGCGGGAACCTCTTCACGCGCGAGTTTTTCGCTCAGGTTCGCGCGCACCTGCGCCCCCAGGGGGTCTTTCTGCAGTGGCTGCAGGCCTATGAGATCGCGCCGGCCAACGTCTGGTCGATCCTCGCCACGATGGCCTCGGTGTTTTCCTCCGTCCACGTCTTCAGCCCGGCGGGGGCGCCGACCGACCTCCTCCTCGTCGCCCGGGCCGCGCCAACCCGACTGTCGTGGCCGCAGATCGAGGCGCGCTTTGCCCGCGTCCGCGTCCGCTCCACGCTCGAGCCGCTGGGCATCTACGGCCCGGCCGATCTGCTGGTGCGGCTGCGCGCGGCCCCGGCCGGGGTGCGAGAGGTCAGCAAAGGGGCGCCGCTGAACACCGACGACAACGCGCGGATCGAGTTCGCGGCTCCCAGAGATCTGATCGAGTACCGCAGGCATCATCCGCGGACGATCCTCGAGGGCTTGGAGCGGACGCTGACGCTGAGGCGGGAGGTCGATGGGCTGCCAACCGACGCTGGTGAGGCGCTCTGCTTGGCCGAGCTTCGCGTCGGGAGGTTGAGCCAGGCGGCGCGATGGGTCCGCGACACGAACAGCCCATGTGCCAAGCTGGCCGCGTTGATGCGAGAGCCGCGATCGGAGAAGCTGAACCTCAAGCGATGGCTTCGCCTCGCTGGGGCCTCGCCGAAGGAGAAGGCGCGGCTGGCTGTCGAGGGCTCGTTGACGCAGCAGCTCGCCGCCCTCGCCGCGAAGGCTACGGGGGACGTCGATCGGTGGGCCGACGCCGCGCTCGCCTTTCTGTTGGCTCGTTCGGCTGCCCCAACCAGAGATCGCTTCGCCGCGCTGGCGTTGGCGACCGACGCCGCCAGGGGGGCACCACCAGCGCTGCGAGCGGCGTTGTTGGAGCTACAAGTCCGGCTGCTCAACCGCTCGAGAGCTCACCTCGCTGCTGTCTCTGTCGCCCGCGAATGGCTCGCTCTGAGGTTATCCACAGGAAAAACCACGACAACTCGGGGATCTGCGACATCACGCCCCACGCCTGCGAGCGAAGCGCGCAGAGCGGCTGCCAGGCCAAAGTTTTAACTGCTGTAAACTGTTGGTTAATTTTCGTCTGAGGCGCCGGCCCAGGGGCAGGCGCCTGGGCGTGCGCCTGGTCGGTCGGAGCTTGTTGACAACCTGTTGATAGGTAAGTCCGCGGAAACCGGCGTTTTACTTGACTTGCTAGCCGCGATGGGGCTACCGTGCCAGCGGCGGAAGGGGCCCTATGGGATCCCTTTGCCAACGGGTTTGGTTTCGACCATCGCAATTGGCGCCGAGCGTCCGGGGATACGGCCGGGTCGATGGTCTACGCTCACCGGACGCAGCGTAGCCGTGTGGGAGCTTCAATGTCCAAGTTCAAGGGCAAGGTCGGAATCGCAGCTGTCATTGGGGTCATCGCGATCGTCGCGGTGATGTACCTGCTGATCGTGTTGCCGCTCGACAAGCAGTTGACGGCAGGAGCCAAGCAGGACGTCACACGTGCCGCCGAGGCCGTGCCGACGCGGGTGCGCTACCACGCCTACGATCTCGTCGCTGTCGCTAAGCACGCCGCGAACCACAGCTCCTTCGCCCAGGCGATCGGGGCTGAGGCCAAGCGGCAAGAGGTCTACAACGCGATCCAGGCCTACGACGGCAAGCTCAAGACCCAGCGGCGGAAGTCCGACTTCTTTGGCGTGGTCGACGAGCAGGGCAAGATCATCGCTCGTGACCTCAACATCCAAGACATGCACGGCGAGAAGCTGCCCTACGAGGCCGTAACGCACGCCCTCGCCGGGCGAGCCACAGGTGACGTCTGGGTGATGAAGAACCGCCTGCTCCGAGCGGCGGTGGCTCCGATCGAGGTCGGCGGCGTCATCAAGGGCGCGGTGGTCGTGGGCTACGACATCACCGACGCGGAGGCCAAGACGGAGGCCAAGCAGTTCGGCGCCCAGGTTGTGTATTTCAGCGGCGGCGCCGTTCGCGCGTCGAGCTTTCCGAAGGCTGGCGCGGAGGTCAAGGCGGTCAACGCGAACATCCTCGGCGCCTCGGGCGAAGGGCCCAAGGCTGTCAAGGCTGGCAAGAGTAGCGCGGCCTTCCAGGTCGAGATCGACGGCAAGGTGTACCTCGCCGTCGCTGGTCCCCTGCCTGCGCCGGTCACCGTGCAAGGCGCCAACGCCAAGGGGGCCCCGCAGAAGAAGATGAGCGCGGCGACCAAGGGCGGAGGCTTCGTCGTCCTCGCGAGCCTGACCGACCGCACCGCGCAGGTCCGCACCACGCGCTGGGCGCTGGTTGGCTTCATGGCGATCTTCATGCTCTTCGTCTTGCTCGTGATGTGGGTCGTCGCCAAGCACTTCGTCGACGCTCAAGACAAGCTCGAGCTCGGCGTCAGCGAGGTGATCAGCGGCAACATGGACTACACCTTTGACGCCCTCGAGGAGTTCGAGGGGCTAGCCAACGCGCTCAACGTGATGCTGGCTCGTCTCCTCGGTCGTCCCGAGCCCGGCGAAGAAGAGGACGACCAGTCCTGGCGGCCCGACGTGCTCACCATCGGCGAGCTGTCCTCGCCCAGCGCCGAAGAAGGGCCCCTCGCCAGCGAGCCCGAAGAGAGCTACCTGGCGGAGCTCTATGAGCAGTACATCGCGGCTCGTAAGGGGGCGCAGCTCTCGGTCGAGGGGCTGACGCTGCCCGTGTTTTCCCAGAAGGTGAAGGCCAACGAGGCGATGCTGCGGGCCAAGCACGAGTGCAGCATCGTCCGGTTCAAGGTCAGCTCGGCCGGTGGCCAGGTCACCCTCATCCCGCTCCGCCTCGGCTAACCGAGAAGCTCTCCAGCGTGACGATCTCTCCTTCCGTCGAGCTCGGTCTCGAAGCGCTGCTGCGCGATCGCTCTCGCCTGATCGAAGGTCGACACCTCGGGCTGCTCTGCAACCCAACCTCCGTCGACTCCTCGCTGAACCACGCGCAGCGGCTGCTGCCGGCCGCAGGGGCGCGTCTCAGGGCGGTCTTCGGCCCCGAGCATGGCGTGGGCGGTACGGCCCAAGACATGATCGCGGTCGATGGCGACGCTTTCACCGATGGTGGAGGTCCGCCGACCTACAGCCTCTATGGTGCGCACGAAGCCACCTTGGCGCCAAAACAGCGCTGGCTCGAAGGGCTCGACGCCGTCGTGATCGACCTCCAGGACATCGGCGCGCGGTACTACACCTACGTCTGGACCGCGGCGCTGATGCTGCGCGCCTGCGCGGAGGCGGGGGTGCAGGCGATCGTCTGTGATCGACCCAACCCTCTCGGGGGTGCGATCGAGGGCCCGAGCATCGAGGCCGGCTTCGAGAGCTTCGTCGGTCTCCACCCGGTCTGCGTGCGTCACGGGCTGACCATCGGTGAGCTCTGCCGCCTCTACGCGGCGGAGCAGCAGCTCGACGTCGATCTCGAGGTGATCGAGCTTGGTGGCTGGCGACGTGACCGGCCCTACGAGCAGCTCGGGCTGCCGTGGATCCTGCCCTCGCCGAACATGCCGACCCTCGACACGGCCTGGGTCTACCCAGGCGGCTGCCTGCTCGAGGGCACGAGCGTCAGCGAAGGGCGCGGGACGACCCGGCCCTTCGAGATCGTCGGCGCCCCTTTTGTCGACGGTGGGCGCTGGGCCGTCGCCCTCAACAACGAGGCGCTCCCCGGCGTGCGCTTCCGCCCGCTGAGCTTTCAGCCGACCTTCCAGAAGCACGCGGGCGAGGTCTGCGGCGGCGTGCAGCTCCACGTGACGGATCGGGCGGCGTTCGCGCCGCTGCGCACCGGGGTGGCGCTGCTGGCCACGCTGCAGCGCTGCTGGCCAGAGGCCTTCGGCTGGCGCGCCGAGGCCTACGAGTTCGTCACCGACCGCCCGGCGATTGACCTCCTCGCTGGCGGGACCTGGCTGCGCGAAGGGGTCTGTGCCGGGGCCAGCCTCGACGAGCTCTGCGCGGGGTGGGGCGCCGCGGAGCGCGCCTTCGGGGCGCGTAGACGGCCCTTCCTGCTCTACTCGGATGGGGCCTGATGGCTCGCGTCGCGATCTTCGGTGGCAGCTTCGATCCGCCCCATGTGGCCCATCAGATGGTCTGCCTCTGGGCGCTGTCGACCGACCGCGCTGACGAAGTCTGGCTGATCCCCTGCTTCTCCCACGCCTTCGACAAGCAGCTCACGCCCTTCGAGCATCGGCTGCGGATGTGCCACCTGGCCACCGAGCTGCTCCCCGGTGAGCGCGTGCGGGTCAGCGACGTCGAGGCCCAGATCGGCGGGACCAGCCGCACCTTCAACACCGTCAGCCAGCTCCGCGAACGCCACCCGGAGCATGAGTTCTCCCTGCTGATCGGGGCCGATCTGCTCACCGAGACCTCGGCCTGGTATCGCTTCGACGAGCTCCGCGAGCTGGTCGAGCTGATCGTCGTCGGGCGGCCCGGCTACTCGGACACCAAGACCCTCGAGCTGGCCCGGGTCAGCTCCTCGGAGGTGCGGCGCCGCCTGGTCGCGGGGCAGGACGCCTCGGCGCTGCTGCCCAGCGCCGTGCTAGCCTACATTGAGCGCCAGCAGCTCTACCGTCTTGTCCGCGAGCAGGGGTGAGGGCGTACTCTATCGAGCGTGGTCTCTATCGAGCGTGGTCTCTATCAAGCGTGGTCTCTATCAAGCGTGGTCTCTATCGAGCGTGGTCTCTATCAAGCGTGGTTGACCCGACGACGAGGCCCCGCTGAAGCCTTGGCACCGCGATGCGCGATAGCCTGACCTGACAACGACTGGTCTGGATCCACCCATGGGCTCCCCTCGGAAATCTAGAGCTTCGGCTCAAAAAAGCGTGGCGATCATCGGCGGTGGCCGGGTCGGGTCTGCGCTGGCGTCGCTCTTGTCGCGGCTGGGCCAAGAGACCACGCTCTGGTCGCGTCGCCCCCTTGAGCTCGCCGGCGTGCGCTGCTACCACGGCGAGCCCGCGCCAGCAGAGCTTCGCGACGCTGGTGTGATCGTGATCGCGGTTCGTGATGAGGCGATTACGCCTGTCGCGCAAACGCTACGCGCGCTGCTGGCGTCAGGCGCGCGACGCCCAGAGGCGATCGTGCACGTCAGCGGAGCGCATCCCGCTGCGGAGGTCCTCGCCCCGCTGGTCGACCTCGTGCCAGTCGGCACGATGCACCCGCTGATCGCCGTGCGGAGCGCGGAGCAGGGGATGGCGATGATGCCACGGGCCTTCTGGGCCCTCGAGGGCTCTGACATCGCTGTCGCGATCTGTGCCGACATGATCGAGGCCTTCCTCGCCAAGGGGGGGCCACGGCCGCTGCGGTTGAAGAGCGAAGACCTGGCGCTCTATCACGCCTGCGCCGTGATCGCGAGCAACCACGCCGTGGCGCTCTGGGCCACCGCCCGGGACACCTTGCGACGCCTGGGGCGTGTCGACCCCAAGACCGCGACGGCGATGCTCGTGCCGCTGCTCGAGTCTACGCTGGCCAACGTCGAGACCCACGGCTTGCCGGAGGCGCTCACCGGCCCCATACGTCGCGGCGATCTAGCCACGCTACGCCGGCATCTCGCGGCGCTGCGCGCGCGCGCCCCCTCGCTCGTGGCGTCCTACCGTGCCGACGCGGAGCTTGCGCATATCGCCCTGGGGCGGGGCTCTGATGATGGTTCGAATCTTGCTATGATGCTCGAGTCCGAGGAGGAATGATGCGCCCACGACCCATTCGCTCGATCACGTCACGTATGCCTTGGTGGCTCAAGCTCGTCGGCGGCGCCACGACGATCCTGCTGGTGGCGACGCTAGCGGGCTGTGGTCGCTCTTCCACGGTCGGCAGTCAGCACTCGGTGAAGAGGGAGCAGGACTGCCAAAACGGGATCGACGACGATGTCGACGGCCTGCCGGATTGCCAGGACCCAGACTGCGGCGCAGATCCCTTCTGCTTCGTGGGCGACGAGAACTGTGGCAACGGCAAAGACGATGACGGCGACGGGAAGATCGACTGCGAAGACCCGGACTGCGCCGTCCACCCGCTCTGCATTAGGCCGGGCCCGGAGAACTGCGTCAATCTCCGCGACGACGACGGCGACGGGCTGGTCGATTGCCAGGACTCGGACTGCTTCTCCAACCCGGCGTGCCTCAACCCAGGGCAAGAGATCTGCGACAACGGGCGCGACGACGATGGCGACGGTCTGGTCGACTGCAAGGATCTCGACTGTGTCTTCCACCCGAGCTGCGTCAAGCCAGGGCAAGAGATCTGCACCAACAACGTCGACGATGATGGCGACGGCATGGTCGACTGCCAGGATTTGGACTGCGTTTTTCACCCCGCGTGCCTCAAGCCAGGGCAAGAGATCTGCCAAAACGGGGTCGACGATGATGGCGACAACCTCGTCGACTGCAAGGACCCAGACTGCGCGCTGCATCCAGCCTGCGTCAAGCCAAAGCAAGAGGTCTGCCAAAACGGCGCCGACGACGACGGCGATGGGCTCGTCGACTGCAAGGACCCAGATTGCTTCAACGATCCGAGCTGTCAGAACCCGGGGCAGGAGAACTGCACCAATCAGGTCGATGACGACGGCGACAGCCTGATCGACTGCAAAGATCCGGACTGCGCTGGGCATCCGAGCTGCGGCCCCTCGGTCGAGATCTGCGTCAACCTCAAAGACGACGACGGCGACGGGAAGACCGACTGCGACGACAGCGACTG
>PDPC01000172.1 GCA_002747355.1 Pseudomonadota bacterium
CGCCGCGCTGGTCTGCGACATCACAGCGGTTGTCGCTCGTCGGTTGCGTGCTCCCAGCAGGCGCCCTCCTCGCTCCTACGCCGTGATGTCGCATCCTTCGCGCAGCTCGGTCCGGTAAGCTGATCAGCGCTCTAGAGCGCTGACCAACTGACCTCCCGTCGCCGCGCTGGTCTGCGACATCACAGCGGTTGTCGCTCGTCGGTTGCGTGCTCCCAGCAGGCGCCCTCCTCGCTCCTACGCCGTGATTTCCGCATCCTTCGCGCAGCTCGGTCCGGTAAGCTGATCAGCGCTCTCGTCAGCAGCGCGCGGGTTCAGAGGTCCCGGAGGCGGATCCCTGCGACGCTCATCTTTTGAGCCAAGGTGCGCAGGGAGATCCCCAGCAGGTCGGCGGCGGCCTGGCGGTCCTTGCCCAGCTCGACGAGCGTTTGCCGGATGATCGCTGCTTCGTACTCCCGCACACGGCCTCTCAGAGAGCGCGACACCGCCGCGTCAGGCGCGGCCACGAACGTCACAGCGGGGTCGACATGCTGCAGCGACGTGGGCAGGTCATCGAGGGTGATCGTTTTTCCCTGAGCGATGACCACGGCCCGCTCCATGGCGTTGCGCAGCTCTCGGATGTTGCCAGGCCAAGGGTAGGAGAGCATCGCCTCGAGGGCGTCGGTGTCGATACCTTCGATGGCGCAGCCGTTCTGCTCGTTGGCCTGCGCGACGAAGTAATAGGCCAGGGCCTCGAGCTCGTCGCAGCGCGCGCGGAGCGGTGGAAGGTCGACGGTGAGCACGTTGAGCCGAAAGAAGAGATCTTGCCGAAACCCTCCCGTACGCACCATCTCCTCGAGGTCTCGGTGCGTAGCCGCGACGAAACGCACGTCGACCCCGATCTCCTTCGTCGAGCCGAGGCGGCAGAAGCGTTGCGTCTCGAGCACGCGGAGCAGGGAGGATTGGGCGTTGAGGGGGAGCTCACCAACCTCGTCGAGGAAGAGCGTCCCGCCATGAGCTGCCTCGAAGAGCCCCTTTTGGCGCTGGTGAGCGCCGGTGAAGGCGCCCTTCTCATGGCCAAAGATGGCGCTCTGTAGCAAGTGGGTGGGCAGCGCTGCACAGTTGATAGCGTGGAGCGGTCCACGGGAGCGTTGGCTGCGCCGGTGGAGCGCTTGGGCTGCGAGCTCCTTGCCTGTACCGGTCTCGCCACGGATCAGCACTGGCACCTTCTTGGGGGCGACCCGCTCGATGATCTGATAGACGCGGCGGATGTAAGGACCGCGGAGGATCGGCCCTTTGTCGGCGCTGAGCCGCTTGCTCTCGTCGAGGTCGTCTGCGGGTGGACGCGCCACCTCGTCGGCCCAGCGGAGAGCAGCGGTGGCGGGGCTGGCTCGATGAAACGCGTCTTGGGCGGCGAGCTGCAGCTCGGAGGCGCTCGCGCCGTGGTGGGGGAACATCGCGGCGCCGCAGAGCAGCGGCGTGCCGAGGCGTTCGCCCGTCGCCAGGATCTGCTCAGCGAGGGCCTGGCTCTGCTCTTCGGTGCTCTCCCCATAGAGCACCTCGAGCTGCGTTGGGCTGTAGTGCCCGAGGCGGTCGAAGGGGCGGAGCAGCTCGCGCAGCGCTGGCGCATAGCGGCAGACCTCGGCGCGGCGCGAGGTCTTTGGGCGCTGCCCCACCAGCAGCAAGGTGGCGTGGCGACCGAAGAGCCGACAGCGGGCGAGCTCCTCGTCGAGGTGGGCGATGAAGGACTCGTGTCGCTCGAGCCCGCCGAGCCTCTCTTCGAGGGGGTCGAGGCGGTTGACGACCACCGGGAGGGTGCCCAGGGTGAGACGGTCGTGGGGCCCGACCTCCGCCTCCTTCACGAGCTCGCCGTTGATCCTCACCCCGTTTTTCGAGCCAAGGTCCTCGACCACTACGACGTCTCCACGGACGCTGAAGCGGGCGTGGCGGCGGGAGAGGCCGGCATCACCAACGCGGAGGTCACAGTCGCTCCCCCGGCCGATGACGAGAGCGTGGCGGCGGGAGAGGTGGGCGAGCTCGGCGCCCTCTCGGTGGTAGACCAGCAGCGAGAGCCGGACTCGCTCGCCCACAGAAGCGCGCAGCGCCTCCCAGGGATCCTCTCCGGGGCGCGTCGCCACGGTGACGCTCTGCTTGGAGTGCTCTCCGCTTGCTTTCATCTCGAGCCTCGAGCGGTCGGTGCCAAACCTCGCACTCGTCAGTGCGAGAAGCTGCATCTCCCACGATGGAGTCGAACCTAAGAGCCCCCACGCCTCCCATCGTCGCCGGGCACAGCACTGCTAGCCGCTTTCACCACCAGTATGGCTCATTTCTTCGGCGACGAAAGCGGCTCGGCAGCTGAGCACCCGGCTCGGTCCCGAAGGTATAGGGTGCTCCTAACCGACGCTCGCTGCGTCGTGTCCGGCCACTGATCCGCTGGCGCGTACCTTGCAAGCGCCGAGAGCCGTCGGCCGAACATGGACCTTTCAAGATGCGAGGATATCAATGAAGACAGCCACGCTCCTGTCTACCGCGATGGTGGTTGGCCTGCTCTGCTCGGCCTGCGGTAGCTCTGACGATCCCCACTGTCGCATGTACCTGGTAGCGGACAGCTCGGGCAGCTTCCTGAGCTTGCACGTGGTAGACAGCCCCGCGCGGAACAGCTGGGGCGCCAACCTACTAAACGAACCCGCCGAGTATCTCCGCGATCACCCCACCTGGCGGGTCTTCCGTTTCGCTGCGGGGCGGACCCTGGACTGGAAGGTCGACTACAAGCTGGGTTCGGTTCAGCGGGTGGCCGATGGCGAGGACAACAGCTGCAGAGACGGGAAAGGGCTGAAGCTGGACATAGACGGCGGATACCTCTTTTACACCCGCTTCACCTTTGCTCACTAGGAGCTTGATTCGCTACGCTCAAGTCGACCAGTGCGCGCGGACGTGTGGCGCAAAGGCTGTAGGCAGGCTGATGCTGGTGTGTTGGCCGTCTAGGC
>PDPC01000173.1 GCA_002747355.1 Pseudomonadota bacterium
CAACGGGAGGTATGTGTGGGGGGGCTCTTAGAGGGCGCGCCAGGTGCGGGGGCGGTCGAGAACGTGAGCGGGGGCGAGAGCGCGGCCACGCTGCCACAGCGATAGGTGTAGCGGCTGGCCGGCGATAAGCCGGTCAGTCGCGCGTGGTGGAGGTAGCCCTTCTTGTAGCGGCGCGAGATGGCGACCTGCTTGCCGCTGAGCTTCCCGGCGACGAGGCCATAGCGCACCTCGCCCTTCGGCGTGGCGCTACGCCAGGTCACGGTTACGCTGGTGGCGGAGGGCCCCTCCCAGCCGAGGTGGATCTGGATCGGTGTGACGGTGGGGGTCACGCCGCGCACGCAGCCTGTGTGTCCGACGATGGCGCCGAGCAGCGCGCCGACAGGCAGAAGACATCGCATGGAGCGCTTCTTACCCTGGGATCGGAGGACATGCCACGTCGGCGCCAAACCTGAGCGCAACACGTTGAAATGATGGCGCTGGAAAGGTGGCTGACGCGTGCTAGCCTCCTCGCTCCTGACGTCAACGGAGCCTTCATGCACCTGCTCACCGGTCTCGTGTTGGGGGAGATGCTCCTCGGATCCAAGCTGCTCAAAGGGCGCGGAAAGCGCCCGCCCTTCGAGATCATCCACACGCTCCCGGGCCGGCTGCGTGTGCGAGTGGGCTGTCTACAGGGAGACGCCGACGCCGCAGCTGCGCTGGTAGAGCGCCTCGGCGCCCTCGAGGGGGTCAAGGAGGTCAGCGCCGACGCTCGCACGGCCTCGGTACTGATCCGCTTCGACGACACCCCGGACACGCGAGAGGCGATCGTCGCGACCCTCGCGGTCGCCTCCGGCGCCGACCGCGAGGAGCAGCCAGCGGTTCCCGCGGGGCAGCCCACGCTGCTGACCCAGCTCGGCGAGCTCGGTCGCGTCGCCAACGCCGAGGTCTTGGCGCACTCGGGTGGGTTGGCCGATCTGGAGACGCTCTTCGCCGCGGGCTGCGGGCTCTACGGGCTGAAGACCCTGCTGCTCCCGGGGCTCACCCTGAGCCGCTGGCATGGCATGACGTTGATGTACTGGAGCTACAACATTATGCGCCGGCGGTTGGCCGGCTGAGTCGGCGAGCGGCGAAGGACGAGGGATGCGCTATTTCCGAGAGACGATCCTGGATCCACGGATCCTGCACCGCCTGCCTGGGCGCGTGCGCATCGGGGTCGAGGCGATCCGCTGGGTGCCCGACCTGGAGGCGCGGATCGTACGCGAGCTGGCGGCGCTGCCGGGGGTGCAGGGCGTTCGGCTCTCGCTGATCACCGCCAACGCGCTGCTCCACTATGACGTCGCGGCGACCAGCGAGACGGCCGTCGTGGAGGGCGTAGGGCGGGTCTTCGAGCGCCTCGGCCCCTATGTGCGGCGGGCCAAGCGCGAGCGCCTGAGCAGCGCGGGCGTGCGTGAGCGGCAGATGCAAGAGGAGTCGCTCGGTCGCAAGCTCTTTGATGTCGTGATCACCGGCGCGACCCTCGGCTTCGTCTGGCTCACCCGGGGGGCCGCGCCCACGGCCCCGACCTCCTTCTGGCGCCGCTTCACCTCGCTGCCCGCGATGACCGCGTTGGCCTTGGCGACGCCGCTGATCCGCAACGGGCTGCGCTCGCTGCGCGACGACAAGCGCCCCAACGCCGACACGCTGAGCGCTACGGCGATCCTCGCCTCCCTCGCCGCGGGCAAAGACGTCTCCGCGCTGATGATCATCTGGCTGGCCGACATTGCCGAGCTGCTCACGGGCTACACCATGGAGCGCACACGGAAGGCGATCAGCGAGATGCTCGAGGTCGGCGACGAGCACGCCTGGCGCGTGGTGGCCGACGGCACGGAGGTGCGCGTGCCGGTCGACCAGCTCCAGGGCGGCGACCGGATCATGGTGCACACCGGCGAGAAGATCTGCGTCGATGGCGTGGTCGAGCGCGGCAACGCCACGGTCGATCAAGCGTCGATCACCGGCGAGTTCTTGCCGCTAGAGAAGGCCGTCGGCGACCTGGTCTTTGCGGGCACGGTGGTCAAGGGCGGCACCATCGTCATCCGCGCCGAGCGCGTCGGCGACAAGACCGCGGCGGCGCGGATCATCTACCTGGTCGAGGAGGCGGCGAAGCGCAAGGCGCCGATCCAGATGTTCGCCGATACGTTCAGCGCGCGCTTCATCCCCGTAAACTTCCTGCTCACCGCCGTGGTCTGGCTGGTCACGCGAGACGTGCAGCGCGCCCTGAACATGCTGATCATCGACTACTCCTGCGGCGTGCGGCTCTCCACGGCGACGGCGCTGGCGGCGTCGATCTCGGCGTCGGCGCGGCAGGGCGTGCTGATCAAGGGCGGGCAGTACATCGAGCTGCTCTCCAACGTTGACACGCTGGTGCTTGACAAGACCGGCACGCTGACGGTCGGCCGGCCGCGGGTCGCCGAGGTGCGGCCGCTCAACGGCGCGACCCCGAGCGAGCTCTTGTCCCTGGCGGCGGCGGCGGAGCAGGGCGCCCAGCATCCCCTCGGCCAGGCGGTGGTCGACAAGGCCCTGGCGTTGAACCTCGCGCTGCCGCCCCACGAGCCGCCGGAGACGATCGTCGCCCGGGGCAACCGAGCGCGGGTCGGCGAGGCGATGATCACCGTGGGCTCGGCGATGTTGATGCAGGAGTCGGGGGTCGCCATCGAGGCGGCGCAGGAGGATGCCAACGGGCTCTTGGGCTTGGGCTACCACGTGCTCTTCGTGGCCCGCGATGACGCGCTGATCGGCCTGATCGGCGTGGAGGACGCGCTACGCGAGGACATGAAGAAGGCGCTGAACCGGCTGCGCAACCTCTCGGTCGACGAGATCGTGCTGCTCACCGGCGACGTCGAGCGCACCGCCCGGGGTCTGGCGTCGAAGCTGGCGATGGACGGCTACGAGGCCAACGTGTTGCCGGCCGACAAGGCCGACCAGGTGCAGCATCACCAGATCCAA
>PDPC01000168.1 GCA_002747355.1 Pseudomonadota bacterium
TCGCGAATCTCGGCGGGCCATCTCAAAGGTGGATCATAATCGGGCGATCGTGTCAAGGTCGCCTGTGAATCAAGCTCCTAGAGCGCTGATCAGCTTACCAGACCGAGCTGCGCGAAGGATGCGGAATCACGGCGTAGGAGCGAGAAGGGCGCCTGCTGGTAGCAAGCAACCGACGAGCGACAACCGGCGTGATTTCGCAGACCAGCGCGGCGACGGGAGGTGAGTTGGTCAGCGCTCTAGGCCTCAACCAACCGTCTCCTACTCTAGCGCGAAACACGCCAGCGCGACGAGTGACGTCAGGGCACGAGCGCCAAGACCGCCTCCACGGTCTGCTCCACCGTGAGTCCGGAGGTGTCCAGCTGCGTCGCGTCGTCGGCAGGCACCAGGGGCGCCACAGCCCGACCGGAGTCCGCCGCGTCACGCCTCTGCTGCGCCTCGAGCACCTGCTCCAAGGTCGTCTCTTCGTCGCCGCTGGCGCGAAGGTCGCCGAGGCGCCGGCGGGCCCGAGCGCGCTCGTCGGCGTTCATGAAGACCTTCACCGAAGCGCCCGGGAAGACCACCGTGCCGATATCGCGGCCCTCGGCGACGACCGATCCTCGGTCGGCGAAGCGCCGCTGCATCTCCAGCAGCGCAGCCCGGACCTGCGGCAGCCCGCTCACCTGCGAAGCCCCCGACGAGATCTCGGGGGTGCGGATCACCGCAGAGATGTCATCGTCGGCCAGCAGAACGTGGTTTTCGCCGTCGCGCAGCTGGAAGCGCAGCGGGAGCTTGGCCGCCAGCGCGGCGAGCCCCTCCTCGTCGTCCCAAGCGATCCCCTCACGTCGCGCGGCGAGCGCCAACCCGCGGTAGATCGCCCCGGTGTCGAGTAGGGTCGCGCCGAGGCGCTCCGCCACGAGCTTGGCGATGGTCGATTTACCAGCCCCGGCGGGGCCGTCGATCGCGACGATGATGCTCATCTTCCTGCCTCCCATCCGGGTCGACGTGTCGAGGCCCCCGAGCTTCGGTATAACATGAGCATCGATGCCTAGCGTCCGCCAAGACACCACACGCCCCCCCAACCCCTCTCCTACCTGGGCGGTGGTGGCGTTCGTGCTTGGCTCAAACCTCTGGGCCAGCCTCCTGTTGGTGCCGCTCTACCACCAGCGGACCGAAGCGATCACCCTCCCCTCGGTGCTCGCCGCGCCGCCGCTGCTGCTGCTGCTTGTCGGGGTGCTGCTGCGCAGTCGGCTGCTCTTGCTCGGGCTCTTCCCGCTCTCCCTGCTGGCCCCGGTGCTCACCCAACCCTCGCTGCTGGGCGTCGACGTCCTCTCACCGCTGGCCTTCACCTTGGTCGGTGTCGCCGCGGTCTCGTTTTCCATCGGCGCCTCGATGTTCCTGGCGCGGGCCACCTCGCCGGTGACGCCGCTGCGTGGCCGTGACCTCGAAGACACCACCGCGGGCAAGCCCAAGTGGCGGTCGCGGCGCCTGCTCTATTTCAGCCTCACGGCGCTCGCGGTCGCCATCCCCTGGGTCCTGATTCATGCGCTCTACCTGCGCCCGGAGGCGTTCAACGAGCTGCGACAGTTCTATCCCCAGCGCGCCGGTGCGGCGGCGGCGCTCTTTGGGGTGCTGGTCCTCGCGCTCTGGCTGCTGGTCTTTCTGCTCTACTTCGCTCGACCGCTGCGGGAGCATATCCGCGGCACCTCGGCGATCCACGCTCAGCTCGAGCGGCTGCGCAGCGACACGATGCGCCATCGCCCCCGCCCCCGCTTCTACGTCGCTGTTGGCGCGGCCCTGCTGCTGATGGTGGTCTTCTGCCTCTACCTTTGAGAGCGCGCGCCCCCGCGGCTGTTTCAGCCCCCCACCTTTGCGCCTTTTTCGGCACCCTGCTAGCGTCTCCCCAAGGAGCCCCTCTTGCGCCGCTATCTGCTGGAAGTCCTCTGCGTGCTGCTGATCGGCGGCAGCATGGCCTTTTTTTACGAATGCATCCGCTTCCTCGCGCAGCGCGACTACGTCGCCGCGTCGCTCCTGATGCTGATCGGCTTCGCCGTGATCCGCGTCGGGGCCGAGATCGCGCGGCTCGCGCTCGTGAGGCGCCCCTGATGGCACGCCCCCCATACGGCGCCTTCGTCTGCGGCCTCGCCCTGCTCGCGACGACCTGCGGCTCGCCGCGCGAAGAGGCCGCGCCGATGGCTCCCCAGACCTCCACGCCCTCTGGCGCGGTCGTGGCGCGCGTCGACGGTCGGCCCATCTTCGCCCACGACCTGCAAGCTCAGATGGCGCTCTCGAGGCAGAGCAAGCGGGAGGCCCTCCACGCGCTGATCCGCCTCGAGCTCCTCGCCGCCGAGGCTACCCGTCGGGGGCTGGGCGCCGCCCCCGAGGTGCTCGAGCAAGGCAGACGGCAGCTCGCGACCACGCTGATCAAGGAGGCCTTCGGCAAGACCCTCAGCCCCGCGAGCATCCCCGCGAAGCTCGTCGCCCGCGCCTACGAGCAAAACAAGCCCCACTACAAGCGCCCCGCCCTGGTGCGGGTCAAGCACCTGCTCTGTTCGCCCACGCGCCCAAAGACCACCGCGAAGCTCGCCGCCGCCAAGCGCTGCATCGAGGCCGCCCACGCGCTGATCGAGAAGGCCGGCCGCAGGCTGACCCCAGCGCAGTTCGACCAGCTCGATGACCAGCTGCGCCCCACCGTCGCGCCGGCGGTCGTGCGGGTCGAGACGCTGCGCACCCCGAAGCGAGGCTATACCGTGGCGCGCTTCGCCGACGCCGCCTTCACGCTGAAGAAGCCAGGGGACATCGGTAAGCCGATCGAGACGACCTACGGCTGGCATATCATCTACCTGCTTGAGCGACAGCCAGCCCTCGACAGGTCGCTCGCCGAGGTCGACGGCGAGGTGCGCAAGAAGATCTTCCCCGAGGCCTCGCGGATCCTGTTCGACCGCTGGGCCAAGCAGCTCGAGCGCCGCCAT
>PDPC01000169.1 GCA_002747355.1 Pseudomonadota bacterium
GTCGCGAGGAAGTTCAGCTCGAGCAGCTTTCGGTAGAGGTCTGTCTGCCCTTGGGCAGGCACGGGCATCATCGGGCTGAGGAACATCAGCACCCGCTGCGCTTCGAGCACGTTGATGCCGATGGTCGCGCTGCCACGCTGCACGGACGTGTAGCCGTCCTCGTCGAGCGGCTCGAACGAGACCCTGACCTGCTCACCAAAGCGCGCAAGGTATTCGTTGACGGTTTCGCGGTAGCTCATGACCTCTAGAGATAGCCGAGGAGGGGGGTGTCGTCGAGTCACTCACAGCCACAGCCGCAGGCGTCGAAGAAGGGCGTCTTGCCAGGGGCGCAGCTGAACTTCACGAGCTTGCACTGGTTGACGGCCTTGACCAGGTAGGTCTTGGTCGGGTGGCCGTCGTCGTCGCAGACGACCTGGCCAAATGTGGCCATACAGTCCACGTAGGCCGTGGTGGGCTTTTCGCCACACTCGCCGTCGGCGCTGAAGTTGCCGCATTGGGTGTGCTCCAGGCAGCCGTACCAGGGCTTGGCGACGCAGGAGGAGACGGCGTCATTGACCGGGCTGCAGATCTCGTTGTTGCAGCCGCCGACGTAGCAGACAGGGTTGGTGTGGCCGCATGTGTACTGGCATTGACGCGAGACGCACTGCCAACCACCCCAGCACTTGACCGTCGGCGTGAGGCTCTTGCAGTCCTCGACCGTGTTGCAGAAGCCTTCCGCCACGCAGCCGCCGCTGGCGTCCGGATACGTCGCCGTGATCCAGCACTTATAGCCAGAGGGACAGGGGATACCCGCGATCCCGCCGCATTGGGTGTCCGCGGGGCATGGATGCTCGGCGTCGGCGACGTTGGTGCCGGCGGCGTGGGCCTCGCACGTGTTGAGGTAGGTCTTGCCATCGCAGCCGCAGAGGCCCACTCCACCCTTGGGGCAGATAGCCGGCGTCGCCTTGCACTCGCCTTCGCTCTTGCCGTCGAGGCAGCCGCTCTCGAGGTGGCCGTAGTCGCCGCGACGCTCAAGGCGAGACCGATCACCATCACCCAACGACCGACGTCAGCACGACTCATCATCACCGACAACGCCTTCGAGACCGACCCGTTACAGCGCGCTGCCCCCGGCAGAGAACGCATTTCGGTCTCATCGCGCAAACGATCCCAAAGAGGTAGGGGCAAAAGGACCGAGGCGCCTCGACCGGCAAGCGCGGGAGCCACGCGAGCGAGGGAGCCGCTCGATCAGCGCTGAAGGGAAGAGGGATTGACGAGACGGGGATGACGAGACGGGGATGACGAGACGGGGATGACGAGACGGGGATGACGAGACGGGGATGACGAGACGGGGATGACGGGAGGGAAGGTGGTCAGCGCTCTAGGCCTAGCGCTTGAGGTTGACCGTCTCTTGGAGCACGGAGTCGGCGGTGGTGATGATGCGAGAGCTGGCCTGGTAGCCACGCTGGAAGGCGATCATGTTGACGAACTCGGTCGCGAGATCGACGTTGGACTGCTCGAGGGTGCCAGAGTTGATCGCGCCGCGGCCACCGGTACCAGCGTCGCCGATCAGCGGGTCACCCGACTCGTTGGTGGTGATGAAGAGGTTGCCGCCGACGCGCGACAGATCCTGGGCGTTGGTGAAGTCGGCGACCAGGACCCGGCCCACAGACTGCGTCTTGCCGTTGGTGAACACCCCCTGGATCTCGCCGTTGGGGTCGATCGAGATGCCCGCCAGCGCGCCGCTGGAGGAGCCGTTCTGGCTCTGGAAGCTCACCGCGTTCTGTGAGGCGTAGTTGGTCATCCCCTGCAGACCGGTGCCGCCATCGGTGGTGATGCTGTCGCCAAAGTCGAAGGTGATCGCCTGGTTCTGGGTCGCGTTGATGAAGTCGAAGTCGTTGAGGGTCTGAGACTCGGTGAGCAGCCGCCCCTGAGCGTCGAAGGTCAAGGCGCCCGTCGCACCTTCGACGGGGACACCGGCGGTACCACCGGTGATCTCGCCACCGTCGACCATCGCGTGGTAGGTCCAGTTCTGTCCGGTGGCGACGTTCGCCTCACGACGGAAATACAGCGTGACGTTATGCGCTTTGCCCAGCGAGTCGTAGACCGTCATCGAGGTCGAGAAGTTGCTGGTGCCGGTCGGGTTCGTCGGATCCCAGGGCGTCGTCGCAGGGAAGATGGTGTTGGTGGCTTCGTCAGAGCTCAAGTTGGCGACGACGTTCGCGCTCGTGGTCGCCGTTGGCGGCAGCTCGAAGCTCGGCACCTTGAGGTCGGTGACCTGCTGAATGATGTTGCCCGACTCGTCTGCGTTGTAGCCCTGCAGGTTGAGGCCGTTCTGGGTGACGAGGAAGCCGTCCTTGTCGACCTTGAACTGACCCGCGCGCGTGAAGAACGCCCCGCTGAGGCCGTCGGAGTTGCCGTTGACCTGGAAGAACCCGTCACCGGAGATCGCCAGGTCCGTCGACACGCCGGTGCCGAGGAGGGCGCCCTGGTTGAGGATCTTCTGGACGTTGTCGAGCTTGGCGCCGAGGCCGATCTCGTTGCCACCAATAGACCGCGCCAGCACGTCGGCGAAGTTCGCGCGGGAGCCCTTGTAGCCGATGGTGTTGCTGTTGGCGATGTTGTCGCCGACGACCTGCATCGCGTCGCCGTGCGCTGAGAGGCCCGATGCTCCCGTGTACATGCTGCTGATGACCGACATTGTCTTCCTCCTGGTGTTCCTTCAATGACTCAAAGGGTTGAAAAACGGCTCAAACGGTTCGAACGGGTGAATTGCTGCTGGCCTCGCCAGCGAACCTCTCGCCCCATGGGCGCTATCGTTTTGAATGCTTCATGCGCAGTCTCCTCCTAGAGCGCTGACCAACTTTCCTCCCGTCGCCGCGCTGGTCTGCGAAATCACAGCGGTTGTTGCTCGTCGGTTGCTTGCTACCAGCAGGCGCCCTCCTCGCTCCTACGCTGTGATTCCG
>PDPC01000170.1 GCA_002747355.1 Pseudomonadota bacterium
TCGTCGGTTGCGTGCGACCAGCAGGCGCCCTCCTCGCTCCTACGCTGTGATGCCGCATCCGCCGCGCAGCTCGGTCCGGTAAGCTGATCAGCGCTCTAGCGTCGCAGCCCGCGGCGCTATACAGTCCGCGCATGCCCATCGTATTGGTGATCGACGACAACGAGACCATCCGCTTCGGCCTCCGGCAGGTGATCAAGAAGATGGGGCACACGGTCTATATGGCCTCCTCCGGTGCCCAGGGCCTCGAGCAGCTGAAAAAACACGAGCCCGACTTCGTGATCACCGACCTCAAGATGGAGGGTATCGACGGCGTCGAGGTGCTCCGCGCGGTTCGGGAACACGATCCCGACTGTCCGACGATGATCATCACCGCCTTCGGCACGGTGGAGACCGCCGTCGAGGCGATGAAGCTCGGCGCCTTCGATTTCCTGCAAAAGCCCTTCACCCCGGAGGTGGTGCGGCTGAAGGTCGAGCGGGCGCTCGAGCTGCGCGCCGAACGGAGAGCGCGCAGCCGCCTCGAGTCGGAGAACGAGTACCTCAAGCGCGAAGAGGAGCAGCGCTTCGGCGACATCGTCGGCGGCGCGCCGAGGATGCAGCCCGTGTTTCGCGTGATCGAGAGGGTCGCCCCCACCGAGTCGTCGGTCTTCGTCCATGGTGAGAGCGGCACAGGAAAAGAGCTCGTCGCGCGAGCGATTCACAACCGCAGCAAGCGCGCGAGCGGCCCCTTCATCAAGGTCAACTGCGGAGCGCTGACCGACTCGCTGCTCGAGAGCGAGCTCTTCGGTCATGAGAAGGGCGCCTTCACTGGCGCGATCAAGCGACGCATCGGCCGCTTCGAGCTCGCCGACGGCGGCACCCTCTTTCTCGATGAGGTCGGGGACGTCTCCGCGGCGATGCAGCTCAAGCTCCTGCGCGTGCTCCAGGAGCGCGAGCTCGAGCGCGTCGGCGGCGAGCGCACGATCTCGGTCGACGTGCGCGTGATCGCCGCGACCAACAAGGACATGAACGAGGAGGTGCAGAGCGGCCGCTTCCGCGAGGATCTCTACTATCGGCTCCACGTCGTGCCGATCGAGATCCCGCCGCTGCGAGAGCGCCGGGAGGACATCTCAGTGCTCGCCGCGCACTTCATCGACAAGCTCGCCCCCCGGACCAACCCGGCGGTGAAGGCCCTCGACGACGACGCCCTCGGTCGGCTGATGGCCTACGGCTGGCCGGGCAACGTACGAGAGCTCGAGAACGCCATCGAGCAGTCGCTGGTCTTCGCCGACGGCGAGACCATCGGCGTCGAGGCGCTGCCCGAGTACCTCGCCGGGCGGCCGGACAGCGAGAGCCTCGCCCTGCCCAGCAAGCAGATGTCGCTACCCGAGATCCTCGAGGATCTCGAGCATCAGCTGATCCTCAAGGCCTATAAGGAGGCCGAGAGGGTCAAGACCGAGACCGCCCGCAAGCTCGGGATCAAGACCAGCGCGCTCTACTACAAGCTGGAGAAGTACGGCATCACCTAGAGCGCCTCCCGTCGCAGGGTATGGCGCCGCCGGCCGCTCGCGATAGAAGGTCACAGTCCCGCCAAGGCCTTCGACATGAGCCGACATGCAGAAACCGAGACGTGAAGCGTCCAAACCCTCAGATTCCTGAGGAGGGCTGCTCGTGAAGGGCTCGAGCTCCCGCCAAAGCCACCGAGATCCCGAGCGTTTTGATCACCTCGGGGAGCCAGCTTGTGGCATAGGGCTTGCTTTGACAAGGTCGCGACGCACGAGTCGATGAGACAAACCCCTATGAACCGCCTGCTGACCCATACCCTGCTCCCCGCGCTGCTCGCCATCTCGATGGCGGCGCCAGCGCACGCGCAGAGTCTGGCGCAGCGTGCCAGCAACGCCGAGCGACGGCTGCAGCTCTTTTCGGCTCACCGTGGTCGCCTCGAGCGGCAGCTCGACGAGCAGAGCAAGCGCATCGCGCGGCTGAAGAAGCAACCCAGCAGCGTCGGCCGCGACCTGCAGCTCAAGGCCGCCCTGCGCGCCTCGCAGCAGCTCGCCAACCGGCTGACCAAGCTGCAGCAGCGGCTGCGCAAGATGACCGACGCCCTTCGGACAATCTACCTCCAGGCGCTCTCACAGGCCGGAGACGGGGCGAGCAAGAGGCGGTGGCGAGGCAAGCTGCAGGCGCTGCGCAAGCAAGCGCCCCGTGGCCGCTCGCGGCTGGTCACTGGCGCCAAGGCCAACCCGCTCGACAGCGCCGAGGATCTCGAAGAGAAGGCCGATCTGCTGAAAGACTCAGAGCGCAAGGTCCGGCGTCGCCTAGCCAAGCTCTCGCGACGGGTCAAGCGCCTCGAGCGGCAGTCCAAGCTGCGCCGCCACGGCCGCGCGGCCACCGACTCCCCCTTCATCGAGCAAGCGACCCGTCGCATGGCCGGCACCCGCTGGGGGACGGCCGCAGCCAAGCAGGTGGCCCCGAGGGTCGACGAAGGGCCCAAGGTCATTGGCGCGGCCCCGCCGCCCAGCGATCGCTTCAACGGCAACAACGGCGGGCAGAGCGGCAAGACCGTGGGGCTTGGGGACAGCGACAGCGGCGGCAGGCCGACCTCACCGGGCACAAGCGCCCCGGGCTCGCCAAGTACGCCGGTCTCCCCTTCAACGCTCGACCGCGGCCTCGATCCAGCCACGCTGCAGGCGCTCAAGGCCGCCCGCACGGGCAGCCCGAGATCGCGGCTGGCAGCGCTGA
The DNA here is from genome assembly GCA_002747355.1 of Pseudomonadota bacterium. Classification (GTDB taxonomy): domain Bacteria; phylum Myxococcota_A; class Polyangia. Next base: position 2,719 of record PDPC01000170.1, read on the forward strand.
AGCGTGCCAAGGCGAGCCTCGCCCGGCTGGCCCAGCGGCTAAGAACCCGCGCTGCGGCGCTCCGCGCGCAAGCCAAGGCGCGCAAGCCTTCCCGCAAGAAGTAGTCTCATCCGGGTCGGGGCACCTACTCTACCTCTACTCCGAATCCTCTACTCCGAATCCTCTACTCCGAATCCTCTACTCCGAATCCTCTACTCCGAATCCTCTACTCCGAATCCT
>PDPC01000178.1 GCA_002747355.1 Pseudomonadota bacterium
CCACAAGTCGATCGAGAAGGCGACCCTTGGCCTGGGGCGCCACACCGCAAGATGGGTCGAGGAGCGACCTGCGCCGAAAGGTGACGGAGAGGTGCTGGTCGTGCAGTTCGACAGCAAGGCCGTGCCCACGGCACGGGATCGGGAACTGAAGCGTCGCCGCGGACCTCGCGCTCCAAGGGCTTTTCCTGGCAGCCCACGCCACCGTGCTCGGGATCGCCGGCTGCAGCGACCAAGCCAACCTCGTCGGAAGAAGGGCGATAAGTCGAAGAATGGCAAAGCGACGACAGTCCGGGCGACCACGATGGTCGAGCACAGCGATGACGCATTGACTCGGCTCGCGGCGGAGCGCACCTCGGCCTCGGGGGCGCCGGGGTGGATGCCCAAGATCTCGTAGTGGTTCTGCTCGGCCAGGGGCACCGGCAGCACGTCGGACATCGTGCGGTCTGGCGAGTCGCGCGAGGATCCGGCGCGCGAGGCGCTCTAGATCCTTGCAGACCTTCGCCTCGGGGAACTGCACGAGGAGCGGCTTGCGCTTGCGCACGCTGACCCAGACGAGGTCGTCGTGCTCGACATAACCGATGTACTCCATCGGCAGCCCGAGGTGGCGGCGGCCGAGGACGGCCAGCGCGGGGCCGAGCTCGAGGTCGTCGCGGGTGCGCGTCTTGTTGACCACCAAGAGCGGTCGGAAGTCGCTCATCGCCCCTACCGGTGTTGTCTTCGAGCGGCATCGGCGCGGGGCTGGTTGGGCCAGCGAATCCGAAGGGCTCGATGAGCTGGTCCGGGGTGTTCGCCCGCAGGTTTGCCTCTTCGGTCACCATCACACTCGGCTCGATGCCGAGATTGATGGCGTGCCCTGCCTGGGCATCAACAAGGCCCCTCACCCGGGTCGCTTGGTCGCCATCGACATCGGTGATCGCCGCCAAGGGATGCGCGTTATGGCCGAGTGGCCACGGAAGCCCGATCAGCCAGCTTGACTAAAACCAACAGCGTGAACCGGCAGTCAAGGATGCGGATTTAGTCAAGTTGGCGGCGCCAAGCCCCTCCTGTCCCCATCCCCGCCTGTCGACGCTTTGCCCTCCTGGGAGACCCATCTTTTGAGGAGGTGCATGCCAATGTCCGAGATCATCACTTGCCCGTCGGGATTGAGCGGGCGCATTCGTGGAATGAAGGTTCGCGAGGAGCGCATCCTCGCCGACCGCAAGCTGGCCAAGAACGGCGGCCAGGTAGACGAGCTGCTCGGCGCCTGCTGGGAAGAGACGCTCGACCCCGGACCCTACGACTTCGGGGACAAGGTCATCGACTGGGGCCAGGTTCTCCAGGGCGACCGCTTCTACGCGCTCCTGCAGATCCGAGCGCTGACCTACGGACCCGAGTACGCCTTTGCCGTCAATTGCCAGAGCGACGGCTGCCGGGCGCGCATCGAGTGGGAGCTCGATCTGCGCGAGCTGCCGTGCCGACCCCTCTCCGAGGAGAGCCGTGGCGCCTTCACCGACGGGAACCGCTTCGAGACCGTGCTTCCCGACTCGGGAAAACGAGTCTGGTTCCGCTTGATGACCGGCGCCGACGAGCGGCGTCTACCCCAGCTTCGCCGCAGCGCCGGCGACAAGCTGCTGTCGGCCATGCTCGCCTTCCGGGTGAGCGAGGTCGAGGGCATTGAGTCACGCGAGCGGCGCAGGTTCATCGAAGACCTGACCATGCGCGACGCTGACTTCCTGGTCGACGAGTTCGACCGGGTGGACTGCGGCGTGGACACGGCCATCGAGGTCGAGTGCCCCGAGTGCTTCGCCACCCAGGAGATCGACCTCCCTTTCGAACGGACCTTCTTCATGCCCGGGAGGGAGAGAGCGGCGAGGCGTCGGGACCGGGGCAGCTCTTTCCTCGGGTAGACCTCGATGCCTGGCGCGAGGGTTTGTTCCAGGTGTGCTGGCGACAGCACGGCGGCTCGGGGCTCGGCGTGACCCTGGACGAGGTCCTGGAGCTGCCCACCTCGGACCGCGACTGGCTCATCGAGCGGATCGGTCAGCAGCGCGGGCGGGAGGCCAAGGAGATCGAGAAGGCAGGAAAACGGAGGTAGCTCGTGGCGCTCAACAACCTCGGACTGGGATTCGTCTTCACCGCGCGAGACCTCGCGTCGGCGAAGATGCAGCGCCTGGAGCGGCGCTTTTCCAGTCTGGACGAGCGCGTTACCGGCGGCACCGACCGGATGACCTCGGCCTTTCGCCAGCTCGGCGTGGGCTTGGCCATCTTCACCGCTGGTACTGCTGCCGTTGGAGGCGCTCTGGCTCTGGCCAACGCCGCCGGGAGGTTCGAGCAAGGGCTCGCCGCCGTGGGCGCCGTGACCCGAGCCACTACCCGCGAGCTGGGCCTTCTCCGAGAAGCAGCGATCAACGCCGGCATCGAGACACAGTTCTCGCCAACCGAGGCGATCCAAGGACTGACCTCGCTGGCCACCGCTGGGCAGACCGCCGAGCAGGCGACGCGGACCCTGATCCCAGTACTCGACCTGGCAGCGGGTTCCCTTGGACAGCTCGGCGTGGCCCAAGCGGCCGAGGCCGTGGTCGGGACGCTCAACGCCTACGGAATGACCGCCGACCAGGCAGCTGGTGTCACCGACCGGCTGCTGCGCATCACCCAGCTCACCAACTTCCAGACCCGCGACTTCGAGGCGGGCCTGGCCAAGGCCGCCGCCACGGGCGCAGTGTTCAACCAGGGCCTCAACGACGTGCTGATCACCATGGGGCTCCTGCGAAACCGGAACATCGACGCGTCGAGCGCCGCCACCGCCTTCCGCGAAGCCACCCGACGTGTGGGATCGGACTCGCGAGCCCAGCAAGCCATCCTCGGTGCTGGCGTCCAGGTCTTCGACCAGACGTCGGGCCAGATGCGCTCCATGGTTG
>PDPC01000151.1 GCA_002747355.1 Pseudomonadota bacterium
GGTTGCTTGCTACCAGCAGGCGCCCTCCTCGCTCCTACGCCGTGATTTCCGCATCCTTCGCGCAGCTCGGTCCGGTAAGCTGATCAGCGCTCTAGCAGCCGGCAGTGCTGTGCACGGCGGCGGGAGGGATGTGTAGAGGGGTGCTCTTAGCGGCGGCTCGAGGTTGGGTCGCCCGAGTAGGAGTACTCGTCAGTTGGCCTGGTAGCCGCTGCCGGACTCTTGGTCGGCGCGCATATGGCAGCGCTTGTACTTCTTGCCGCTGCCGCACCAGCAGGGGTCGTTGCGGCCGATCTTCGGCCGGTCGCGACGTACGGTCTTGGCGATCTCGACCTCTTCTTCGCCCTCTTCGCCGCCGCCCATCGGCTGGATGCTGCCGCGGCCGAGGGACATCTTGCGCTTCTTGCGCTGGTAGCGCGTCGGCAGGGCGTCTTCTTCCTCCTGTGCTAGCTGCACCTTGAAGAGCTTGTCGACGGCGTTCGCGTAGATGCGGTCCATCATCTCGGCGAACATCGAGAAGCCCTCTTTTTTGTACTCCTGCTTCGGGTCCCGCTGACCATAGCCGCGCAGGCCGATGCCCTCGCGCAGGTGGTCCATGTTGCGCAGGTGCTCGATCCACTGGTTGTCGATCTCTTCGAGCAGGAAGTGACGCGAGAAGTAGAGGAAGTAGATCGGGCCGAGCTCTTCCTCGCGGGCCTCGATCACCGTCTCGACCTGCTTGTAGGCCTTCGACGCCAGCGCCTGCTGCGCCTGCTCGACGCCCATCAGGTCGATCTTGACGTTGAAGGTGTTCGACAGCGACTCCTCGAGGGCGCCGATGTCCCAGTCCTCGGAGTGGGTGTTCTCGTCGCAGTAGAGGCTCACGGCCTCGCCGATCAGCGCGTCGGCCACGTCGAGCACGCGCTCGCGCTGCTGGATCAGCGACGCGGCGACCTCTTCGGTGGCCTTGACGATGCAGTCCTTGGGCGACCTGCGCTCCCGCTCGAGCTCGACGACGGCGCCGAAGTAGCGGTAGAGGTCGTGGGTCAGCGCGCGGTGGTCGAGCTCGGCGTCGAACGTGGCCAGGCTCGCGTTCTCCTCGTGGGGCTGCGCCGCGTCGTCCTCTCCGGGGGGTTTGCCGGCCGCCACCGCGGCGCGCTCGGCGTGGGCCTCGACGACCTCTTTGATCTTGGGTCGCAGCTGATCGGAGAGCGACTCGATGGTCCACTTGCCGCTCTCTTTGGGCGGCTCGGGCTTTTTGCCCGCCTTGCGCTCAGCCTCGGTGAGCTCACCCGCGTCGGGGGCGTAGCGCCCCTCGAGCACCTCGCGGCGCAGCGCGTAGATCGTCTTGCGCTGCTGGTTCATCACGTCGTCGTACTCGAGCAGGTGCTTGCGGATATCGAAGTTATGCCCCTCGACCTTCTTCTGCGCGTTGCCGATCGCCTTGGTCACGAAGCGATGCTCGATCGGCTCGTCGTCGGACATGCCGAGGCGCTCCATCAGCCCGGAGATGCGGTCTGAGCCGAAGATGCGCAGCAGGTCGTCTTCGAGAGAGAGGTAAAAGCGCGACGATCCGGGATCGCCCTGGCGCCCGGAGCGACCGCGGAGCTGGTTGTCGATGCGCCGCGACTCGTGGCGCTCGGTGCCGAGGATGTGCAGACCGCCGGCGGCGAGCACCTCCTCGCGCTCCTTCTTACACTCTGGCGTCAGCCGCTCGACCTCCTCTTGAAACGCCTCGGGCTCGCTCTCCGGGTCGAACTTGGTCTTGGCCAGGGCCTCGGGGTTGCCGCCGAGCACGATGTCTGTGCCGCGTCCGGCCATATTCGTTGAGATCGTCAGCGCGCCCTTGCGGCCCGCCTGGGCCACGACCGTGGCCTCGCGCATATGCTGCTTCGCGTTGAGCACGTTATGCTTGATCCCGCGCTTGCGCAGCATCTTCGCCAAGAGCTCGGACTTCTCGACGCTCGTCGTGCCGACCAGCACCGGCTGGCCGCGCTTGTTGCAGTCGAGGATCTCCTCGATCACGTGGCGGAACTTACCCGCCTCGGTCTTGTAGACGACGTCCTGGTGGTCGGCACGGGCGATGGGCTTGTTGGTCGGGATGACCATCACCTCGAGCTTGTAGATCTTGAAAAACTCCTCCGCTTCGGTCTCCGCCGTACCGGTCATGCCGGCCAGCTTCTCGTACATGCGGAAGTAGTTCTGGAACGTGATCGTCGCGAGGGTCTGGTTCTCCTCCTCGATGGTCACGTTCTCTTTGGCCTCCACCGCCTGGTGCAGACCATCAGACCAGCGCCGCCCCTCCATCTCGCGGCCGGTGTGCTCGTCGATGATCAGCACCTTGCCCTCTCTGACCATGTAGTTGACGTCGCGCTTGTAGAGCGTGTGCGCCGACAGCGACTGCTGCACGTTATGCAGCCAGTGGATGTTCGCCGGGTCGTAGAGGTTTTTCAGGCCGAGCTTCTTCTCCACCGCCTCCACGCCGGAGTCGGTGAGCATCGAGCTATGGGCCTTCTCGTCGACGGTGTAGTCGACGTCTTTTTTGAGGGAGGGGATGATCGCGTTGACCCGATGGTAGAGATCGACGCCCTGCTCCGCCGGGCCGCTGATGATCAGCGGCGTGCGGGCCTCGTCGATCAGGATCGAGTCGACCTCGTCGACGATCGCGTAATGCAGCGGCCGCTGGGCGTACTGCTCGATCGAGTCTTTCATGTTGTCGCGCAGGTAGTCGAAGCCGAACTCGTTGTTTTGGCCGTAGGTGATGTCTGCCCGGTAGGCCTGCTGCCGCTCCCAGTCGCCGATGTCGTGGTAGATCACGCCCACCGAGAGCCCGAGGAATTGATAGATCTGGCCCATCCACTCGGCGTCACGCTTGGCCAGATAGTCGTTGACCGTGACCAGGTGGCAGCCCTTGCCCCTGAGCGCGTTGAGGTAGAGCGGCAAGGTGGCGACGAGGGTCTTGCCCTCACCGGTCTTCATCTCGGCGATGATGCCGCGGTGGAGCACGATGCCGCCCACGAGCTGTACGTCGTAATGCCGCATGCCGAGGCGTCGCCGTCCGGTCTCGCGCACCAACGCGAAGGCGTCGATCAACAGATCGTCGACGCTCTCGCCGTTCTCGAGCCGCTGCTTGAACTCGGGGGTCTTAGCCTGAAGCTGGGCATCGGAGAGCTTCTTCAGCGCCTCTTCCTGCTCGCCGATCGCGTTGATGATCGGCTGCATCTTCTTGATATCGCGCTGGTTTTTACTTCCGATGATCTTGTCGAGGATGTACTTGAACATGCGGTCCTCAAGCGGCTTTTTTTCCGGGTCGCAGTACTTAGCGCGAGAGGCGCTCTTGTGGCAATGCGGGGGGGAAGATAAGGCATCTTGGGCGTTACACAAGGCCCGGTTGCCACGCTGACGCGGCGCGGCGCTTGTCTTCGCACCACACTTGAGGCTAGGACTGGATCATGAACACCCGTCGCAGCCTCTTTCGCCGGTTGATCGACTCGCGCTACAACGAGGAGGAGCAAGCGCGTTTTCGCGCGCTGCCGAGCCGCCAGAACGAGTATGGCTACGACGCCTTCGGCTTCCACCGAGAGGATCTGAAGGTTGGCCTGCTCTTCGCGCGCTTCATGTTCTACACCTACTTTCGCGGCAAGGCCTTCGGGGTGGAGAACATCCCCGCTGGGCGCGTGATGCTGGTGGCCAACCACTCGGGGCAGCTGCCCTACGATGGCGTCGCGCTGGCCGCGGCGGCGTTCTTCGAGGCCACCCCACCGCGGGTGCTGCGGGCGATGGTCGAGCGCTTCGTGCCGACCTTGCCCTTCGTCGGCACTACGCTCTCGCGCTGGGGGCAGGTGCTCGGCACGGTTGAAAACTGCCAACGCCTGCTCGAGGATGAGGAGTGCATCCTGGTCTTCCCCGAGGGCTCGCGGGGTATCTCCAAGCCCTTCACCCGCCGCTACCAGCTGGCCGACTTTGGCCTCGGCTTCATCCGCCTGGCGCTGGCCTCGAAGGCGCCGATCCTGCCTGTGGCGGTGGTCGGCGCGGAGGAGCAGGCGCCGGCGGTGAACGTCGAGCCGCTGGCCCGGCTGCTCGGCGTGCCGGCGTTTCCGCTGATGCCCTTCCCGCCGTTCTTTCCTGCCGTGCCGCTGCCGAGCCGCTATCGGATCTATTTCGGCGAGCCGCGCTGCTTCGCCGGGGATCCGGACGACGACGACGAGGTGATCGCTGAGATGGCGCGGCAGGTGAAGCTCTCGATCGAGTCGATGATCCGCGTGGGGCGCAAGGAGCGGGGGCCAGGACTATGAAGAGCGCGATGACGGACAGCTCGAGCGACGCGCAGAGCGACGCGCCGAAGATCATCCTCACGGGCATCTCGAGCCGTCTTGGGCTCTTGATCGCGCAGCAGCTGCACCGCCTGGGCCGCTACCGGATCATCGGCATCGACCGCCGCCCGGTCCCGGCGCTGCCCAAGGACATCGAGCACCTGCCCGTGGACATCCGCTCCAAGCGCGCCCGCGATGTCTTTCGCCACGACGCGGCGGCGCTGGTGCATGCCGGGATGCTCGAGCTGGCGCGCAGCCCCGCGCGTCGGAGCTGGAACGTCCTCGGCACCTCGCGGCTGCTCGAGTACTGCGAGGCCTACGGGGTGCCCAAGGTCGTGATCCTCTCCTCGGCGGAGGTCTACGGGGCGCGGCCCGACAACCACCAGTTTCTGCGCGAAGACGCCCCGCTGCTCGGCGCTAGCGACGACCCCGAGCTCCACGAGCTGGTCACGGCGGATATGCAGGCCACCTCGTATTTCTGGCGCTCTCGTGACGCCAACGTCGAGACGGTGGTGCTGCGGCCGGTGCATATCCTCGGCCAGGTCGACTCGCGAGCCTCGCTCTACTTGCGCCGCAAGCGTGTGCCGTTGCTTCTCGGCTACGATCCGATGGTGCAGGTGATCCACGAGGCCGACGTGGTCGAGGCCGTTGCGCTGGCGCTGCAGCCAGGGGTACATGGCGTGTTCAACGTCGCTGGGCCTGGCGAGCTGCCGCTCCACGCCTTGCTGGAAGAGCTTGGAAAGCCAATGATAAAGGTGCCTTACACCGCAATGCGGGTGGCGCTGAACGCGCTCGGACGGCTCGGCGCGACGCGCTTTTCGCCCCCCGAGCTGGCCCACCTTCGCTTCGTCGCCATGGTCGACGGGCGCCGCGCTCAGCAGCAGCTCGGGTTCCGCCCCAGGCATAGCCTCCACGAGACGATCGCGGCGGTCCTCCAGCCAACCGAGGTTGGCTGGAGAGCTGAGAGGCGGCATCGAGGCGCGTAGCTCGTTCGCCCAACGATAACGCGGTGGGCGATAACGCGGTGGGGTCTTGATTACATGGTGAGTGTGAACGTCGCGGCGAGGCCCGATCGTCAACGAGCGTTCACGGCTCTGCGCGATCGTCCCATGCGTCGCGGAGCGCGATCCTGGAGTTTCGGGGGGTTGTGGTGAAGAGCTGGCTCGAAGGCGTCGCGGGGGCTACTCTTTAGGCAGGCACGCATATTGCTTCGACAAGGGCCAAGCGCTCGAGACGGAGTACGCCATGAGAACGCGAATCGATACAATGAGCCTGACCTTGAAGAGCGCGGCCATGGTCGCCGCCCTTGGACTCGTCGCCATGACCGGGTGTCATATCGTCGCCGGCCCCGACGACAGCCATGACTGGTGGTACTACTGCGACGCCACCGGCTGCTATCGCTGCAGCGCGGCGGGGTGCGAGTTTGGCCAACACGGGCCCAACCCAGACCCCTTCATCTGCACCTCCGACAGCGACTGCCCGAGCGGGACGTCTTGCGATATCCCGAGCGGCTATTGTGTGACCAACCCCTCGACCTGCGCGATGTCGTCGGAGTGTTCGAAGGGCTACGTCTGCCTCTCGGGTAGGTGCAAGCCTGGCCGCACGCCTTGCGAAGACGACGCCGCCTGCGGAGATGGCGCCTACTGCGAAAACGGCAGCTGCAAGAACAGCGGCCTGTGCAAGAAGGCCGCGGACTGCGCTGGGGTGGGCAAGGATCTCACCTGCGACGACCGCGGCAGCTGTGTGCCGGCGCCCCCTGGCCCCAAGACCTGCACGAGCTCAACAGGCTGCGATGGCGCGGACATCTGTGTCGACGGCAGCTGTGGTAGCTGCAGCGGTGACTGCGGCGGTGGCAAGACCTGCACCCTGGCGGTCCACTGCGGCGACGGCCGCGCCTGCCTGAATGGGCAATGCGTGACCAAGTGCCAGACCAAGGCCGACTGTGGCAGCGCTCAGGTCTGCAAAGACAGCATCTGCCAGATCCCCAGCGGCGCGTGCGTCAAGGACGCCGACTGTGGTACCGGTCAGCTCTGCGTCGACACGGCCTGCTACGCTGACTGCACCGCGAGCGGCAGCTGCAGCAACAGCGGCGACGTCTGCAGCGGCCAGCTGACGGTGGGTACACGGACGGCGCGGATCTGTACGCCTGACGTCTCCGCTGCGCCCGAGTGCCAGCTGACCAAGGAGTGCGAGGGCGGCGAGCAATGTGTCAACGGCGTCTGTCGCACGACCTGCGTCAAGGACGACGACTGCGCGACCTGCAACGACGGTCCGGTCTGCGGCACCGGCGGCTTCTGCATGACCGCGGCCGAGCAGACCCCGGCGTGCACCCTGAACAAGGACTGCACCGGCGGGATGATCTGCCTCGACAACGCGTGTATTTGACCGCACCTCCTTGACCCCTCGCAGCTGCCCCGCGGTCTCTCCCGCTCGAAGCTCCCCTTCTTCTTGATCTTGGCTATCCCCTGCTACTAGCATCAACTCTCTCTTGAGAGGATGTGTCGATGCCCCAGAGCGCGAAGGTCGAGGTCCGCTACCGCAACATCTCCCTCGCTGCCGATGCGCTGCTCGAGTCGTCGGAGACCGGCGGATACCTGCACACCAAGGAGCCGCTCCCGGTGGGCACGGTGGTGTCGCTGATCGCCGGTGAGGTGAGTGTCGAGGCCGCCGTCGATAGGGTCGTCGAAGCGCGGCGCAAGGCGCGTCGCGACGATCCACAGCCAGAGCCGGGGATGGTGCTCCGCTTCGCCGAGGGCGAGGCGTTGTTCCAGGCTGGGGCCTTCGTCGAGCGGTCGCGCGACGAGCCTGCTGAGGAGCCCGAGGCTGCCGAAGAGCCCGAGGCCGTCGCCGAGGAGCCCGAGGCTGCCGAGGAGCCCGAGGCCGTCGCCGACGAGCCCGAGGCTGCCGAGGAGCCCGAGGCCGTCGCCGACGAGCCCGAGGCTGCCGAAGAGCCCGAGGCCGTCGCCGACGAGCCCGAGGCTGCCGAGGAGCCCGAGGCCGTCGCCGACGAGCCCGACGCTCTCGAGGCCGGCTCCATCGATCCCAGCGCCATCGACACCCAGACTGTGCTCGATCCGCCGATGTCGCAGGTGGCGAGGGAGCCCGGCTTCTCCACCAAGAGCCACGATCAAGGCGAGAGCAAAGCCACCAAGCGTAAGCGCCGTCGTCGCCGCAAACGCAAGCCAACCTCCGCCTCGTGACCAACCCACGTCTTGCTGCGGATCCTCTCCCCTGTTTGACAGCGATCCGACCCTCGGGCAGATTGCCTTCATGGGGCGTCTGCTTGGCCTGGACATCGGCGAAAAGACGATCGGTCTCGCCGTGAGCGACGAGGGCCGCGTGCTCGCGTCGCCGCTGCGGACCCTCGCTCGCCGTGGGGGCAAGCATGACCTGCGGGCGGTCGCCGAGGCTCGCGATGAGACCGGCGCGGAGGCGCTGGTCCTGGGCTTGCCCCTTGGCCTCGACGGCCTCGAGGGGCTCTCGGCGCGGCGCGCCCGACGCCTGGGGCAGGCCCTCCGCGAGCACCTCGGCTGCCCGGTGCACTACCAAGACGAGCGCTTCACCACGGTGGAGGCAGAGCGCGTGTTGCGCGAGGCCGAGCTCTCCCGCGGGGCGCGCAAGGCCGTCGTTGATCAGGTCGCCGCGGTCCTGATCCTCCAGGGGTTTCTCGACTCCGCCTCACGCGAGGGCTCCGTATGAGTGTGCGCACCATGCGCGCGGCCTTCGTGGTCTTTGTGCTCAGCGGCGTGGCGCTCGCGGTGGTGGGCTTCATGCTCTACCGCTACGCCGTGCGCTACCCGGATCGCCCCGGCGAGCTGCCGGGCAAGGCCGTGGAGCTGACGATCCCTCGCGGCGCCACCTTCCCCAAGGTCGTCACCCTGCTCGAGGAGCAGCGGCTGATCTCGAGCCCCGTGGCGTTTCGGATCTACGCCAACTACAAGGGTGAGGCCTCGAAGGTGCGCGCTGGCACCTACAAGCTGAAGACCTCGATCACGCCGCGGGTGTTGCTCAACACGTTGGTCCACGGCGTGCCCGCGCCGACGGTCACGGTGACGATCCCCGAGGGCAAGAACATGCTCGAGGTCGCTACGATCCTGGCCAAGGCCAAGGTCGCGCGGCGGAGCAAGCTGATCGCGGCGATGCGCGAGGTGCATTTCCTGCGGCGTCTGGGCGTCCCGGGGGCCGAGTCGATGGAGGGCTTCCTTTTTCCCGATACCTATCGTTTTCGCGCTCACTCTGGCGCTCAGAAGGTGCTACGGACGCTCTTCTACCGGCATAAGCGCGTCTACGTGCGATTGCGACGCAAGCACAAAAAGGGCCTCGCCTGGCTTCGGCGTCGCCTAGGCTGGGGTCACCGCGAGATCGTGATCTTGGCCTCGATCGTCGAAAAGGAGACAGGGCAGGCCCACGAGCGCCCGCTGATCGCCGGCGTCTTTCTCAACCGCTTAGTCTTCCGCTTCTTCCAGCCGAAGCTGCTGCAGACCGATCCGACGATCATCTACGGCTGCACCGTGCCACAAGAGAAGTCGCCGGCCTGCGAGAAGTTCAAGGGCCGCATTCGCCGGATGCACCTCGACGATCGGGAAAACCCCTACAACACCTACACGCAAACAGGGCTGCCTCCTGGGCCGATCGCCAACCCCGGCGCCAAGGCCCTCGAGGCCGTGCTCGCGCCGGATCGCAAAGGGCGTTTTTTGTTCTTCGTCTCGAAAAACGACGGCACGCATAAGTTCTCACGTAGCCGGGCCGAGCACGAGCGCGCGGTCGATAAGTACCAACGTAGCGGGCGGCGGAAGAAGAAGGCCGGCGCGCCGAAGCCCAAGCCGTCTCTTGAGCAAGCCCTCCCGCCGCGACGCTCACCTTTCGAACAGAGCTCGTTGAAGCTCACCGTCGCGCCACGAGGGCAGCGTCTTCGCTCCGCGGTCTCGTTTCGAATCGAGGGCTAGCCGATGGGCGGAGGTCCCTCTTCGGGCTCTGTCGCACCCGCCGCCGCTTCGGAGCCTGCGTCGCCGATGTTGCGCGCCCGCGGTCTGCGCAAGCATTTCTTCGCCGCCGCGAGCGCTCTCGACCTGCTACGATTGCGTCTCCGGGGGCGGCGCGTGGACGCGCTCCGCGGCGTCGACCTCGAGCTGGCGCCGGGGGAGGTCCTAGCGATCGTTGGCGAAAACGGCGCCGGTAAGTCGACGCTGCTGCGGCTGATCGCCGGGCTGCTGCTGCCCGACGGCGGCGAGCTCGACCTCTTTGGCGAGGCCGTCGAGCAGGTCGACGGGCGCTACCGCGCGAAGGTCTGCTATGTGCTCGCCGACGAACGCAGCTTCGCCTGGCGCCTCGATGGACGGCAGAACCTCGAGTTCTTCGCCACGCTCCACGGCCTCCGCGGCGCGCTCGCGAGAGAGCGGATCACGCTAGCGCTCGAGCACGTCGGGTTAGCGGGCGCCGCCGATAGGGCCGTCCGCGAGTACTCCAGCGGGATGCGTCAGCGCCTGGCGCTGGCCCGCGGCCTGCTCGGCGATCCGCACCTCTTTCTCTTCGACGAGCCGACCCGCGGCGTCGATCCGCTCAACGCCCGCGACCTGCGCACCTTCATCGGCCGCGACCTCCTCGCCGGCCGTAGCGCGATCGTTGCGACCCACGACCTCGGCGAGGTGCACCAGCTCTGCGATCGAGTGATCGTGCTCGAGCGTGGCGAGGTGCGAGGGCAGGGCACCCCCGACGAGGCAGCGGCGCTGCTCGGGCTAGAGCGCTGACCCGCTTACCTCCCGTCGCCGCGCTAGCCTGCGCTACACCGGATCACGGCGGGGAAGGCGGATGGTCACCGTGGTGCCCTCGCCCTGCCTGCTCTCGAGCGCGATCTCTCCATTGTGATCGCGCTCGATCACCTGCTGGCAGATCGCCAGCCCGAGGCCGGTGCCGACACCAACCCCCTTTTGGGTGTAGCCAGGATCGAAGACGCGCCCCTCAACACCGCGCTCGATGCCGATCCCGTCGTCGCAGACGCGCAGCTCGATCGCCTCACTGTCGTAGCTGCCTCGCAGGCGGATCGTGCCGCGGTAGCCGCTCGTCGCGACGCGCTGCTTGGCCTCGATGGCCTCGATGGCGTTGGTCAGCAGGTGCATGAAGACCTGGTTGAGCTGCCGAGGCTGGCAGAGCAGCTCCGGGAGCGCGTCGAGCCCCTCGCGCTCGATGACCACGCCGACGCGCTCGAGGCGTCCGCGCAGCAGCGCGAGGGTCGCCTCGAGGTCGGCGCCGACGTGGCTTTGCTGCTGGTCGGCTTCGTCGAGGCGCGCGAAGGCTCGCAGCTGCGTCACCACCTCTTCGAGGCGCTTGGTGCTCTCATCGAGGAGGCTCTGGGAATGACCGAGCACGCGCAGCGCGTTTTTCACCTTGCGACGCTCGCCGAGCTCGGGGGCCGCCTCGCGCAGCTCGTCGGCCAAGCGTCGCGCGGCCGCGCCGATAGTGTCGTGGGTGCTCTTCAGCGCTCCGAGGGGGGTGTTCATCTCATGGGCCACGCCAGCGACCAGCTGGCCGAGAGAGGCCATCTTCTCGGCCTGCGCCAGCTGCGTCTGCGCTTGCTCGAGCTCGCGGGTGCGCTCCCGGACCTTCTCTTCGAGCCCCTCGTTGGCCTGCCGCACTCGCGCGATCTGATAGCGGACGATCGCGATGTAGAAGACCACCACAGCGATCGGGAAGAACAAGAAGGCGAAGGGCTGCGTGGACAGGCCGAGGCTCGGCAGCAGCACCACCATCGCGAGGCCAGGGCCGAGGATCCCACGAAAGGCGCTGGCGTTGAGCTTGAGGAAGCGCTGCAGCGCCGGATCCTCGCTCTGTACGGCCGCGCGGTGGAGCACCCAGACGATCTTGATCAGCGCGCCGAGCATCATCGCTGCGAGCAGCCAGATCAGCGGCCCAAAGGTTGGCACTACCCCGGTGGGCAGGTCATCGAGCTTGGCGATGAAGAGATCCGTGGCGATCAGCAGCGGTACCGGCACGAGCCCATAGAAGAGCACCACCGCCAGCATCCGGCCCGGGGTCAGGGCGCGACCAAAGAAGCGGGGGAAAAAGCGCGGGACCACCCGCTCCTCACCGGCGAGGATGAACGCGTAGAACACGCCGAAGACCGCGCCGAGAGAGCCGAAGGCCCCCGCAGAGCGCACGATGTAGATCCGCGAGGGATCGCTCGCTGGCAGCATCGGTCCCAGAAACCCGGCTGTGCAGGCGGCCGCCATGAGCAGACAGAACGCGGCGAAGCTGCCCCATAGGCGCCGCGGTTTGCCCGAGGCGAGGGCGACGACGCCCAGTGAGGCGAGAAAGAGGGCACTGATCAGCGGGGGGACATCAAGCCAATGGAGGCTCATCGCGCCAGTAGATTAGCAGCGTCAATGCACGCACCGCGACCCAGAAAAACGTGACCGAAGCGCACCGGACTGGGCTTCGGTGGGGAGGCGCTAGGAAGGAGGATACTGGTGGTCTCTGGCTGACGAGCAACAAAGCCAGCGGATTGTTCACGTTGTGGGGAGCTGCACTTCCTTGCCCAACGTCGGAGAGCGACGGCGCGCGTTGTGCCAGCGCCAGCCCAGCGCCAAGAGCAGCACCACGAGCGTGGTGAGGCTGATAGAGCGCCCAACGCGATAGCTTGCGGGCTCGAAGCGGAGCTCGATCCGATGTGCGCCGGGGGAGAGCTCGATTCCACGGAAGATCTGGTTCGTGGGCACGATCGTCGCATCGACGCCGTCGACCGTCGCCCGCCAGCCGGGGTAGTAGCTGTCGGCGATCACCAGCAGCGCGTGTTGTGTCGGGGCGGCCTCGAGCAGCCAACGGTCTGGCTCTTGTGAGACGATCCGCGCCGCCTCGATGTGTTTGGGGCCGTCGAGCTTTAGCATGGGGCTCTCGACGAGCGCGGTCTGCTGTGGGTCGAGGGAGATCAGCGCTTCTTGGCGCTCGGCGAGGCTCGTGGCGACCTTGGTGTGATAGGCGAGGTAGACGCGAGGCACGGCGCGGGTGTTGTGATAGAGCCGCTCGGTCTTGTGGCCGGCCTGGAAGGTCGCGATCAGCTTCAGGTGTGGCGCCTTGGGTCGGTTCGGCGTCAGCACGTAGGGCGCGGCGAGCATATCGACCAGCGGCGACCACAGACGCTCGGGCTTGAGCGAGACCTCGTCTTTGTAGAGCCCGCTGCGTGGGTAGAACCTGCCCTTATTGATCAGGTGCATCAGGTCGAGGAAGCGCAGCAGGCTAGAGGCGTTGTAGCCAGAGACGCCATGGACCCGCTCGAGAAAGGTCGTGTTGTAGCTGCCATGGCCGAAGCCCGGGGCGATCAGCAGGCGCGGTGGTGGGCGCTGGTCGCGGCCGATGGTCGCCACATGGGCGACCCCGCGGAGGTGGCCGTGGTGATACTGCTCTCGGCTCGGGTGGTCGTCTTCGTTGGTCATCAGCGGGTAGCGCGGCGCGGCAAGGATGACGAGATCGACGAAGACCAGCGCGGCCAGGGCGAGGCCGGCGACGCGGCGCTGGTGGCGAAAGGCGAAGAAGGCGGCTGCGGCGCCGAGGGGCAGCAGCATCACCAGCAGACTGAGCTCGGGCCGCGCGGTGACGAAAGAGAGCCTGAAGCTGGCAAGCCACGCCCGCCCGCCGAGCAGCAGCAGCAGCGCGAAGGCGGAGAAGACGACGATCACCGCTCGGCGGCCGAGCTGGCCGCGGATCCAGCAGGAGAGGCCATAGGCTGCCAAGAAGGCGATCGCCAGCTGGGCGAGGAAGAACAATCGCATCGGGACGCGAAACAGGCCCAGCAGCGGCAGGTGCTCGATGGCGGCCTGGTAGATCAGCTGTGTCGGACCGAGGGCGGCGCCGATCGCCAAGACCGCCAGCACGAGAAAGCTCAGGGGAAAGAGCAGGGCGCGGCCTGTCGCCCGAGCGTTGGCAGCGGCAAACACGCCGAGGGTCGCCAGCATGCAGCCCACGAGGCCGACGTAGAGCTCGACCGTCGCGGCGTTGACGTTGGCTACGGTGGGAGGGCGCTGCAGCCGCGGGTGGACCAGCAGCTGCCAGAGCGAGCTGCTGGCGATGTATCGCTGGCTCGCGAAGTTGAGGTCGAGCCCGATCGAGCGCTGCGAGAGCGAGAGCAGCTCGGTGGCCGGCAGGATCACGATCGCGCCAAGCCCGAGAGCGAAGAGCGTGAGGGCTGCGAGGGCCGCGAGACGCAGAGACAGGGCGCGCCAGCCCTCGCGCCACCGGGCCAAGAGCAGCATCATGGCGTAGGCGGTGGCCAGCAGCGCGGCGAGGGAGGCCATCTGGGGGCTGCCAGCGGCGAGCAAGAGGTAGGCGACGACAGCGCCGACGGCGATCCGCGACAGGGTCGGGCGCTCGACCACCCTCGTCGCGCTGCCGAGCAGCCAGGGGGTCCAGCTCATCGCGGCGAGCATCCCGAGGTGATTGCCTTCGCAGACAAAGAAGCCGCCGAAGGCGAGGGTCACGGCGCCGACCACGCGCGCTGGCCACTCGAAGCGATGTTGCGCCAGCCAGAAAAACGCGCCCACCGCGCCGATCGAGAGGTGGACGAAGACGAAGGCGATGAACACCCGCGGGTGATCGAAGAGCTGCAGCAGCCAGGTGCCTGGGTAGTAGGGCGCCGCCTGGGTGTCGGCGAAGAGCGGGTAGCCGCAGAAGATCGCGTCGCTCCAGAGCGCGCCACCGGCTACGCCCTGGGCGCCGTGGACCAGCGGATGGTGAAGCGCGGCGATATCGGAGAAGACGAGCGTGCGGCGCCCTAGGAAGTGACTCAGAAGCGGCCAGATTGGCGCGATCGCCAGCAGCGCGATGGCGACGGCCGATGGCGGAATGCACCGCACGCGACGCACCAAGCTCGCCCAAGCTCGTCTGATCCGAGACGTGCCGTCCTCGTGGATGTCACGGGTCCTGGCCTTACCCCCGGGCGAATGCATGCGGGCACTACTTGCAGGAAGCACGCCTTGTGCATGCTATTGTAGATGACTGAAATCATTGCTGAATTCTGTTGCGCATGTGTGCCAAGCTGTGCCGTAGCCTGTGGGAACTCGGGCACCGGTGTCACGTAGGAGCTTCCCCACACATTCGGGACCGAGCCGGGTGCTGAGCTGCCGAGCCGATGTCGTAGCCGAAGAGACGAGCCATACGGGTGGTCTGGCGAGCTTTCTGAGGCCTAGAAAGCGGCCGGCCGTGCGGTAGCCGGTGACGGGGGGAGTCTGTTCAGCGCTCTAGAGCGCTGATCAACTTACCGGAC
>PDPC01000152.1 GCA_002747355.1 Pseudomonadota bacterium
CTGGTACCGCTCTTCGAGCGCGCCCGACGCAAGGCGAAGCGGGCGCGGCGTGGATCAGTTGAGCTAAAGACCGCACCGCTGGGCGCCAAGGCCTACGTCGACGGGCGCTTCGCCGGGGTCACGCCGACCACCGTATTCGGCCTCTCGGCCGGCGAACACTACGCCACGTTCAAAAAGGCCGGGTTCATCAAGGGCGCCAAGAAGATCGAGGTCAGCGGGCGCAGGCAGGGCAGCTTCGAGGTCACCCTCGAGCGCAGCCAGAAGATCCTGCTGCTACAACAAACGCTCCGCAAAGCGCAACGCGACCTTGGCCAACCGCGAGCCAACGCCTCGATGCTCGACCTGCGCAGCGTGCTCTTCGTCGATCAGGTGCTCTTCGCCTCGGTGAAGCTCGTAAAGCCCCACAAGCTCGCGATCCACACTTTTCTCTATGACCTCCGCTCCAAGCTGCTGCTAAACAAGGCGAAGCTCCTTATCGCTCGCAAGGAGATGAGCAGACTCGGCGAGCTCGCTCGCCTGACCTACCTCAACGTTCGCCTTGATGGCACCCTCGCCGCGCCGCCGGAGCCGCCCCCGCCGCCGCCGAAGAAGCGCCGCGCGTTCTACGCCACGTGGTGGTTCTGGACCGCCGTCGCCGCTGGCGCTGCCGCCGTGGCGCTGCCGATCATCTTCTGGCCCGAAGCCGACAAATGCGAGCCCGGCTACCGCTGCGTCCGTTTCGAAAACTAACCCCTGAGCTCCTTTGTGTTGACCTCGAGCGCGCTGGCGGCGCTTGAGCCTTCGCTTCGAGGCGGCTATAGAGTCCGCGATGGATGCAAAGCAGCTGTTAAGCGAGCTGGAGACGCTCGCCGAGAAGCTCGACGTCGACGTGCGATACGACCGGTTCACCGGCGATGGCGCCCGCAGCGGGGGCCTCTGCAAGATCCGCGGACGCTGGAGGGTGATCCTCGAACGCCGGGCGGCCGACACCGAGAAGCTCTCGGTGCTCGCGCGCTGCCTCTCGCGCTTCGACCTCCCCGACGGGCAGGAGGTCTCCACCGAGGCTACAGCGCTCCTGCGACGTTCCAGCGGCAAGGTCAGCGAGAGCAGCGAGAGCGGCGAGGCCAGCGAGCCGCGCCTGGATCCAAACGCCGCCGAGGCCGAGAGCGCCGAGCGTTAGGAGCCCCCCCACACCTTCGGGACCGAGCCGGGTGCTGAGCTGCCGAGCCGATGTCGTAGCCGAAGAAACGAGCCATACGGGTGGCCTAGCGAGCGTTCTGAGGGCTAGAGCGCTGACCAACTTACCTCCCGTCGCTGCGCTGGTCTGCGAAATCACAGCGGTTGTTTCTCGTCGGTTGCTTGCTAAAAGCAGGCGCCCTCCTCGCTCCTACGCTGTGATTCCGCATCCTTCGCGCAGCTCGGTCCGGTAAGCTGATCAGCGCTCTAGAGCGCTGTGCCCGGCGACGGGAGGCCGTTGTGGGGTGCTCCGAGCACGTCGCGCCGCGCTGTGCTGCTAGCGCTGTGTTGTTAGCTATCTGACGATTTGTCGAGATCGAGGATCCTCGCGCCGCCGACGTAGCTCTTGGTCTCGTAGCGCGTGATCTTGCCGATCTTCCGCACGATGTCGGCCAGTCGCTGACACTCCTGCAGGATCATCTCCGCCGCGCGGCGATTGGCGTCGTCCTCGGGGATCCGACGCATCAAGAGTTCGGCGTAGCCCATCACCGAGGTCAACGGCTGGTTCAGCTCGTGCGCTGTAGTGCCGGCCAGCTCCGCGATCAGCGCCTGCTTCTCTGCGTCGACGAGGCGCTCCTGCGCTTGGACTAGCCGGCGCTCCATATGCAATCGTTCGCGCAGATCGCTGATGATCGACACGGTGCCGACCTCGGCGTCGTTCTCGTAGATGATGCTCGCGGAGACGCGCACGGGGACGAGCTCGCCCTCCTCCGCAACGACCTCCTTGCGCACCATCTCGAGCCGCCCCACGCCGCCATCGCCGTCGCCTCGCAGCTGCTGCATCAACGTCTCGGCCACCCCCTCAGGGAAGAAGTCCCCCAAGGTCATCTGACCGATCACGTCCTTGACCTCATAGCCGAAGATCCGCTCAGCCCCCTGGTTGAAGAGGAGCACTCGCCCCTCGATGTCGGCGGCGACGATCGCGTCGACCGTGCTGTCGATTAGACGCTCGAGGAACTCCTTGGTCTGCCTCAGCTCCTCGGAGAGGGCGCGGGCCTCCGTGACGTCGCGGAAGCTCAGCACCAAGAGCTCCTCGTCGGATAGGCTCCCGCTGGTAGAGACCGAGACTACGATGGGATCACCGCTGGTCGTGATCAACCGAACGTCGAAGATCCGACCGCCCTGAGCGTTCGCCGCGTCCAGCTGCTCGGCGAGCATCTCCCGGTCGCGCTCGGCGACGATGTCGAAAAGGGGGCGCCCAGCGAGCCCATGGGCAGCGTAGCCTGTGATCTGCTCGCCCATCGGGTTGAGGTGCAGCAGCGTGCGTTCCTCGTCGAGCACGATGATGCCGTCGGAGGCGCGCTCGAAGAACTCCTTGTACTTCTGCAGCACGGCGCGTCGTCGCTGAACCGCGACGCTGGAGATGCCGCGGCGCTGGGTCTGCTCCCGGAGTGAGCGGTAGGTCTCGGAGGCGCGGATCCGCGGCGCCAAGAGCGCGCTCATCTCGCGCACCAGGGACAGCGTCGACCCCGCGACGTGCGCTCCAGCGCTGAAGTGGAGCTCCAACGCGCCAAAGACCACGCTCTCGAAGACGAGCGGCTGCAAGAGCACGAGGCCGCGATCGTCGAAGCCGGCGGCCCCGCCATAGCACGAGACGCGGGGCGCGAGGAGCACATCGTCGAGGAGGATCTGCTGACGCGACTCATAGAGCGGCCGGAGCTCGTGGAAGGCCGCGTCCGGCGTGACGAGCCCGAGCACGGCGCTGTCGTCGCTCGCCCCGAGCAGGTAGCAGGTGTCCTCGGGGTCGCGGGCGACCACCAACAGGCTGCGGTTGGCCTCTGTCTGCTCCTCCACGCCGAGGAGGGCATCATGCAGCGCCTCGCGCAGCTCGCGTCCATGGTCGAGCTCGGCGGCGGTCTCATCGAGCAGCTGTCGATGACCTCGATGCCGCTCGAGCTCGCGTAGGCGCCTCCAGCGGCCCCGCAGCGATCGCAGCCGAACCAAGAGCGTCGCCTCGCTCTGCGGCCACCGCAACACCTCGTCGGCGCCGTCGCGGAGCATCTCGACATCGCGCTCGTCAAGGTCGGTCGTGGAGACGATCGCGCCGAGCATCGGCAAGCTGCGCCCCGCCCTCGCCTGCTGGGCCCTCCGAAGGTCGTCGGCTCCAGCGAGGACCAGCAGCGGCCCCTCGCGGCGCGCCAGCGCTATGGCGCTGCGCGGATCCTCGACGGAAACGAGCTGCTTGCTCAAGGCGAGCAGATCTCTCAGCTCCCGCGCCTCGACGGTACTACAGATCACGATCGCGAGCGCCTCAGCGGTTGCCATATAGCGGTAGTCTAACGAAAAAAAGCCGCGGCTGGCAGTCTACACCGCTGCCGAGGTGGTTACGGCTCCTGTGGAGCGAGCAGGATCACGCGGAGGTGATTCGGCCGGTCCTCGAGCGACATATCGCCGGCGCCATAGCCAACACCGAGCAAACGCCCAGCAGGGAGCTCTCCATAGCTGTCGACGGTGGTCGCCGCGATCGCAGCCCCGGTCGGCGTGCAGAGCTCCATGGCGTCACCGCCGCCCCAGACCGGGGCTCCTCGCAGCAGCTCGAGTGTCAGCGGCGACGGGATCGGCTGGCAACTGCGGGCATGTGGCGGCCCCTGGCCGACGGGGATCGGCCGACAAGACACGCTCGCCGGCGAGAGCACCTCGAGCGCCAGGGCGGCCCCCAGCACGTCGACGGCGGTGTCGATGAGCTGCTCTCCTACCAGCTCGGCGGCGCTGGAGATCGTCTGGTGAGCGCCCGCGAGGGCCGCGAGGGTCTGCTGGGCGCGGGCCAAGGCGCCCTCGGGGAGCTCGAGCCGCCGATAGGCGCGCTCGATGTCCTGGTAGCTGCCACGAGCGGGCGACTCCGATGGCTCGACCTCGACGCGAAAGTCGGCCCCAAGCAGGCCATGATGCTGCCGACGCCCCAACTTGACATCGAAGCGCTGGGGCAGCTCGAGGCTCCGCAGGATCTCGGCGAGGGGATCGAAGGGCACGCCGAGGTCGACCATCGCGCCGATGAACATGTCACCGGCCAGCCCGGAGAAGCAGTCGAGGTAGAGCAGGCCAAAAGGGACGTGACGAGACCCAGGCAGCACGCGTCAGCCGACGCGGCTCTGCCCGCGCCGGAGATGAGCCGGCACGATGAGCGGCAGCTTGGCGATGAAGAGCGAGCCGATCTCGACGGCTCCTTGGCTGCTCTCGTCACTTGGGTCAGCCCCCCTGCCCTCTTGAGCGCTTGGAGCGGACGGACCCTCGACCCAGACGCGTCCGCCGTGAGCCTCGACGAAGTGTTTGACGATCGAGAGGCCGAGCCCCGTTCCGCCGTACTCACGCGTAGACGAGCTATCGACCTGGTAGAAGGCCTCGAAGATGCGCTCGCGCGCGTCGGCCGGGATGCCGATGCCGTTATCCTTCACCTCGAGGTCGATGCAGCGGATCCGCTGCCCCGCGCTGTCGAGGTGCCCGATGGCCGCGTTGAGCGCCACGGCGCCGCCAGCGGGCGTAAACTTGATCGCGTTGGAGACGAGGTTCAGCAGCACCTGCCGGACCTTCGGTCGATCGGCGCTGAGCGGCGGCAGCCCCTCGGCGCTGTAGGTCAGGCCGATATCCTTTTGGCGAGCCTGCGGCATCATCGCGTCGGCGACCTGTCGCACGAGATCACCGACGTCGAAGGTCTCCTGCGAGAGCTGCACCGTGCCGCTCTCGATCCGCGAGACGTCGAGGATCTCGTTGATGATCTGCAGCAGATGATCGCCCTTCTCGAGGATCGTCTTGACGTACTCGCGCTGCTCGTCGCCGAGCTCGCCAGCGAGGCCCTCGAGCAGCATCTCGCTGTAGCCGATGACGCTCGTCAGCGGTGTCCGGAGCTCGTGGCTGACGGTGGCGAGGAAGCTGCTCTTGAGCTTGTCGAGGTCCTTGAGCTTCTCCACCGAGTCGGCGAGGCGTCGGTTCTTCTCCGAGAGCTCGTTGTAGGCGTCTTGGATCGCCGCGATATGGATCTGCGAGGTCAGGTGGCGGGCATAGCCGGTCTGCACGATCACGCCGAGCACCTCGTTGATCGCGGCGGCGGCGGCGCGGATCTTCGCCGGATCCCGCGCGTCGATTTGTTGCAGGTCGGCGCGAAGAGCATCGATCACGGATGGGTCATCACCGAGCATCTCGCAGAGCGCTGGCGGCAGATCGAGAAGACTTGGATCGCGGTAGGGTCCGAAGATGAGGAACCCGAGCTCCTCATCCTGATGGAGGATTGGGAGGATCTCGTAGCGCAGCCCGCATACGGTGCTCTCCTGCGCTTCGGAAACGTCGTCGCCATCGGGAGACGTCGAAGACCTGCGGCGGGCCTCTACGATCTCGTCGAAGGAGCAGCACAGCGCCGCGCCTAGCTGGTTGGCGATCCGCCGGCAGAAGGCGTGCTCGACCGGCACGTCGACGAGCACCTCTCCCTTCGCGTCGAGCACCGCGATCCCTGCGTCGTGGGTCCTCGCGAAGGTCATGCAGACCCGCTGGAGCGAGTCGGAATCGATGATGTCACCCAGCGTGACGGATTGCTCGAGAAGCGAGGACTGCTCCATCGGATCCATTGAATCCATCGGCGCACCCCTCTCCGATTCACCGGAGCCCTGCAATGTCCAACCCTTCCAGAAGCCTTTGCGGTCGGCGGCTCGGCTCCGCCTCGCTGCTCGAAGTCTAGTGGTTCGCGACGGCCTTGGCCAGCGACTGTGGCGCGAGATACACCCGCAATGGGATCGGCATAAAAAGTAGCGCGAAGAGCACCAACATGCCCACACAAAGGCGACGCCGCCCGGCGGTCAACGGGGTATCATCCACAGGAGGGTGGTACTCCCCTCCCGACATCCGACGCAGCAGGTGCAGCATCCCCCACCAGACGATCCAGGTCGCGCCGACGTTGATGCTCGTCACGGCCGCCCTACCCCATGCGATCCCTCGAAGCCCCTGCTCGACCACGGTGTAGCTGTAGGCCAGCAGGCCAAGCGGTACGAGAACTCGGTGGAGCCATAGCGACGCTCGGTTCTGACCTGCGCCGAAGTAGGCATAGGCGATATGGCCCCCATCGAGCTGGCCAACAGGGATCAGGTTGATCATCGTCACCAGGAGACCAACCCACCCGGCGAAGGCCACAGCGTGAAGCTGGACGTCGAGGCCGCCCCCCGGCAGGACCTTGCCGGTCACGACGAGCTTCAGGGCGATGTAAAGCAGCGAGTTACCCTCGAGCAACCCCGAGGCCTGAGGCCCAACGGATGAGAGCGAGAGGCCATAGAGCAGCACGGGCACAGCGACGACCATCCCCGCCAGCGGCCCCGCCGCGCCGATGTCGACGAGCTTGTTCCGATCCCGCGCGGTGGGCATCCCGATCACCGCCCCGAGGGTGCCGACCAGCCCAAAGGGTAAGGGGACGAAAAACGGCAAGCTGGCGTCGACACCGTGGAGCCTCGCGACGAGATAGTGCCCCATCTCGTGGGCCATCAAGATCCCCATCAGCGCGAGCACGAAAGGCCAGGCCTGGGGGAGCCGTTCGACAAGCTGCCCCGGCGCGAACCACGAGGTCGATGTGGGACCACCGAGGTCGGCGCCGGCCTTGGCGACGGTGACGCAGGTGGCCAACAGGAGCAGGCCATGCAACGCGTAGCGAGGCCGTCGAGGGGGCGCGTCCTCGGAGGAGGGAGCGGTGCTCTCCTCGCGCGCTGAGAGATCCTCGCTCATCCGCGTTGCTCCCGCAGTTGTGCCAGGGCGCGGCGATAGCTCTCCTGGCGAGGCTGCTGCTCGGGGCGAAGCTGATCCGTGGCGCGGGCCAGCGCCTGGCGCTGCGCGACGTCGAGGTCGAGAGGGGTCTCGACCATCACTCGCACATGGAGATCACCGCCGGAGATACCCTTGCCTCGGATCCGCAGCACCCGCCCCGACTGGCTGCCGGCGGGGACCTGCATCCAGACCACCCCGTCGAGGGTCGGCACTTCGACCCGCCCACCCAGCGTCGCTGTGCCGATATCGACCGGCAGCTCGAGCTCGATGTCGTGCCCCCGACGGAGGAAGAGGGGGTGCGGTTCGACGTGGAGCACGACGTGAAGGTCGCCGGGCGGGCCACCGTGGAGACCGGGCTGGCCCTGCCCAGGTACGACCCGCAGGTCGCCGTCTCGCACGCCCGCCGGCAAGCTGACGTCAAAGCGGCGCTCGACCAGCAGCATCCCCACACCTTCGCAGCGCTCGCAGGGGATCAGCACGCGACGCCCCTGCCCTCCGCAGCCCGGACAGGGCTGCGGCAGGCTCAAGAGCCCTTTCCGCGGCAGGTCGCCCCGCCCATCGCAGTCTGCGCAGGCGCCCTCCCCTCCACGGGCCGCGCCGCTGCCCTTGCAGGCTGGGCAGAGGTCATCGACCCCGACTGTGATCCGCCGGCTGACGCCCGCCGCGGCCTCCTCAAGGCTTAGCTGCAACACCTGACGCAGGTTTCGCCCCGCGCGCTTACGCTTGAAGCGCCCTCCGAGCAGGTCCGAGACGAGCCCCCCAAAAAGCTCCCCCGGACCGGCCTCGGCCATCAACTGGGCGTCGTACTGTTGACGTCGCTCCGCGTTGGAGAGCTGGTTGTAGGCCTCACTGCAGGCCTGAAAGCGCGCCGTCGCCTCGGGGTCGGGGTTCTTGTCGGGGTGCAAGCGCAGGGCGCGCCGACGGTAGCCAGCCTTGATCTGCTCGATGGTCGCCGTAGGAGGTACGCCGAGCAGCTGGTAGTGGTCCAGGTCGCCAGCGCTGTTGACCCTTGAGGTCGGCGAGGTCACTCCGCCTGCGGCTCGCCACCGCCGCTGACCGGTTCGTCGTACATCGCTGCAGCGAAGCGGTAGGAGGAGTCTTGTAGCTGCTCGATCGCCTTGCCCAGCTCCACCGGATCGGCCTGCTGCTCGAGCAGCTGCTTGACCGCCGAGAGGTCGCGTTTGATGTCCTCGATGTCTTCAGCCGAGAGCATCTGACCGTACTCGCGCAGCGCGCCCTCTGTGGTGTAGATCAACGTCTCGGCGTTGACCTTCATCTCCGCCACGGCCTTCTTCTTCTCGTCGTCTTCCCGATGAGACTCGGCCTCGTTGATCATCTGGTCGATCTCTTGCTCCGTGAGGCCGGAGGTCGGCACGACGCGAACGCTCTGCTCTTTGCCCGTGCCGAGATCCTTGGCGCTGACGTTGAGGATCCCGTTGGCGTCGATGTCGAAGGTGACCTGAATCTGCGGCACGCCACGGGGCGCCGGCGGGATCCCGAGCAGCTGAAAATGCGCGAGGCTCTTGTTGTCGTTGGCGAGCTCACGCTCGCCTTGGAGCACGTGGACGTTGACCAGCGGCTGGTTGTCCACCGCGGTGGAAAAGACCTCCGACTGGCGCGTCGGGATCGTGGTGTTTTTCGGGATCAGCCGGGTGAAGATGCCGCCCGCGGTCTCCACGCCCATCGAGAGTGGGGTGACGTCGAGCAGCAGCACCTCGTCGACCTCGCCGCGAATGACGCCGCTCTGGATTGCTGCGCCCATCGCCACGACCTCGTCGGGGTCGACGCGCTTGGTGGGCTTTTTGCCGAAGAACTCGGCCACACACTCCTGGATCCGCGGCATGCGGGTCTGACCACCGACGAGGATGACCTCATCGACCTGGTCCTTGGTCAGCCCGGCGTCGTTGAGCGCCGTCTGGCAGGGCTTGAGCGTGCGCGAGATCAGCTCCTCGGTCATGGTCTCGAGCTTGCCGCGGGTCAGCTGCGTCGTCAGGTGCAGCGGCTTGCCATCGGCGCTGGCGGCGATGAAGGGCAGGTTGATGTCGGTCTCGAGCGACGCCGACAGTTCATGTTTTGCCTTCTCTGCCGCCTCGCGCAGGCGCTGGAGCGCCATCTTGTCGGTGCGCAGGTCGATGCCGTTGGCCTCCTGGAACAACGAGGCCATGACGTCGATGATCTTGCCGTCGAAGTCCTCACCGCCGAGGAACGTGTCGCCGCTGGTCGCCTTGACCTCGAAGACCCCGCCCCGGAGCTCGAGAATCGAGACATCGAACGTGCCCCCGCCGAGGTCGTAGACCGCTACGCGCTTGCCCTTGCCGCCGTCCTCCCCGAAGCCATAGGCCAGCGCCGCCGCTGTCGGCTCGTTGATGATCCTGAGCACGTTCAAGCCGGCGATGCGCCCCGCGTCCTTGGTCGCCTGACGCTGAGCATCGTCGAAGTAGGCCGGGACCGTGATCACAGCGTCGGTGACCTCCTCGCCCAGATAGGACTCGGCGATCTCCTTCATCTTGGTCAGCACGATCGCGGAGATCTCGGGCGGCGAGTAGTCGCGACCGCGGACCCGCACGCGCGCGTCACCGTTATCAGCGGCGACGATCGAGTAGGGACAGGACTCTCGCATCCGGGTCACCTGCTCGTCTTCGCCCTTTCGCCCGATCAGCCGCTTGACGGCCATGATCGTGTTTTCCGGGTTGGTCACGGCCTGGCGCTTGGCGATCTGCCCCACCAGGCGGTCCCCGCCCTCCGTGAACGCGACGATCGATGGCGTCGTCCGGCTGCCCTCGGCGTTTGGCACAACGGCTGGCTCATCGTTTTCAAGCACAGCGACACAGGAGTTCGTGGTGCCGAGATCGATCCCGATCGCTTTACTCATCGGCCTTCTTCTCGCTTTCGCTGTCTTGCTCGCCGCGCTCTCCTGCCGCCGCGGCCTCGTCGGTCTCGGTCTCCCCCTCGACCTCTTCGTCATCTGCTGGCGGCATGGGGATGGGCGCCGGCCTCTCGGCTCTGGCTGGCTCTCTAAGCTCCTGCGCCCCCTCCTCCACCGCTTCAGCCAGCGCCTCGGAGGGCGCGGCGGGAGGCTCCTGTGGGCCCTTCGAGACGATGACCATCGCCGCGCGAACGAGGCGATCTCCTCGCTTGTAGCCCTTCTGAAGCTGGGCGATCACCGTGTTGCGAGGCTCGTCCGAGTCCATCTGCTGCAAGGCCTCGTGGAGCTCCGGATCGAAAGGCTCCCCGATCGAGTCGAAGGGCTCGATCTCGTTTTTCGCCAGCACGCCGAGGAACTGCTTGGCGACCATCTGAACCCCGGAGAGCAGAGTCTGATCGGCACCCTCGGCCCTCTCGCCGTGCTCGATCGCGCGCTCGAGGTTGTCGAGCACCTCGAGGAAGCCCAACGCCACACGGTTGCCGGCGTGCGTCGTCGCCTCACCGAGCTCACGGCGCGCCCGCTTTTTGTAGTTGTCGAAGTCAGCGGCGACACGGAGCATCCGGTCTTGGAGCTTGGCGCTCTCGGCTCGCAGCGTCTCGAGCTGGGCCCGTAGCTGCGCGGCCTCATCCTCGACGTCTTCACCGTCCTTGGCCTCTTCAGCCTCGCCAGCCTCTCCTGCCGCATTCTCCTCGCCCGGCGCTTCAGCGTCGACCGCGTCTTCAGCGGTCTTGGCGTCGCTGCTCTCAGCAGCTTCAGGCGCCTCTGCGACGTCTTCATTGGCGCTCTCAGCGGCGGATGACGTCTCGCTCGGCGCGCTCGCTTCGTCGGCGCTTGCGGCTGCGTCCTCGGCGTCGGCAACGTGCTTGTCTGTGCCTTCGTTGGGGGTCGTCAAACGGCTTCACTCCTCGTGCTCGGCGCACGGGTCTTTCGCCTCGCACGGGCAGCCTGCCTCAGTCACTCAGACGCCACGCAGACGAGGCTCCACTCGTAAGGGCCCATGATGTAACACGATCGGAGGGAGAAGGGGAAGCCCGGAGCGGAGACTCAGCCGCTAGCTCAAGACCTTGGTTAGCAACCCGGCGGTGAAGTCGACCAGCGAGATCACTCGGGAATAGTCCAAAGACGAGGGGCCGATGACCCCGAGCGTCCCCAACGGCTGGTTGCCACCATAGCTCGCAGCAACGATGGCACAATTACGCAACATCTCCTGTTGAGTCTCGGCGCCAATGAAGACCTGTACGCCCTCCCCGCCCATCGTCTCGTCGAGCAGCTGCAGCACCTGGCGACGCTGCTCGATCCCCTCGAGCAGCGCGCGGAGTTGCTCGCGATCGAAGTCCGGATGATCGAGGAGGCGGGCCTGACCTTCGATCACCAGCTCGTCCTCAATGGGCCTGTCGAGGACCTCCGCGCCGAGCTCCAGGCCACGACGGATGGCCTTGTCGTAGCGTGACTGCTCGTTCTCCAGCTCGTTTTGCACCAGCTGCCGCACCTCGCTGAGCGTCTTGTCTACACAGAGGTCGTTGAGGTAGCGATGAGCCCTTCCGAGGTTCTCACCGTCGAGGTCGCGAACCTTCAGCAGGCGGTTTTGTACGAGCCCAGACGACATCACGAGCACGGCGAGGAGCCGCCCCGCGTCGAGCGGGACGAAGTCGATGCGCTTGAGCACGGAGACCTCGGAGCGAGGGACGAGCACCAGAGCGCATTGCTGAGAGACATCGGAGAGCAGACGAGAGATCTCTCGCATCAGCGCCTGGAGCTCCACATCGGTGAGCCGATAGCGCGCTACGATCTCGGCCTTCTCAGCTTCGGTCAGCTCCCGAGCGCGCATCAGCCGGTCGACGAAAAACCGGAGCCCGCTCTCGGTCGGCAAGCGACCAGCCGAGGCATGGGGCTGACGTAGCAGGCCGCGCTCTTCGAGGTCGGCCATCGTGTTGCGGACCGTGGCGGGGCTCTGCTCGATCCCCTGGCGCTTAACGAGCGTACGCGAGCCTACGGCCTCACCCGTGAGGATGTACTCCCTGACGATCGCCGCCAGAACCTCCCGCTGGCGCGCATCGATCTCCATCCTATGAGCTCTCCTCGAGAGGCTCCCATCCGCCGGCTCGGCTTCGCCTCACGGCTTGAAGTCCTTGCGCTTGAGTCTTCGCCTATTCGGCCAGCGGGTCAAGCGCGAGCCAAGCGAGTGGCGATCTCGTCTGCGAACCACAAGCCCCGAGCGGTGGGCGCGATCGCCTCCTCGCTGACCCGGAGCAAGCCCCAGGCCTCGAGCTTGCTGAGAGCCTCATGATGGTCGGAGAGCGGATCGGCGTCGAAGCGCGCGACGTAGCGTTCTCGGCTGAGCCCTCGGCTGGTGCGAAGGGCGAGCATCAGCACCTCGAGCTGGGCGAGCCGGCCCTCGCTGCGCTCGAGCCTCGCCCCATCGACTCGCGGCGGGTCAACATCATCGCGCAGCGCCGCACCCCGGTAGCTGAGGTATGGGGGATTGGCCAGCCGCAGCGCGCATGGTCCCCGAAGCGCCATCGAGTGGGCCGACGCCCCGAGGCCGAGATAGGACCAGCTCTGCCAAACAAGCAGGTTATGGCGCGACTCTCGTCCCGGACGGGCGTAGTTCGAGACCTCGTAGTGTTCGTAGCCGGCGTCGGCGAGCAGCTCGGCGGTGGTCTCGAGCTGCGCGGCGAGGTCGTCGTCAGCGAGGGGCGCGAGCCCGCGACGACGCATCGGCGCGCGCTCGGCGAGGGTCAGCCCGTAGACGCTGATATGCTCTGGACCGAGGGCGATCATCGCCTCGAGCTGGGCGCGGTGGTGCTCGAGACGCTGGTCGGGCAAGCCACAGATCAGATCGCAGCTGATGTTGTCGAAGCCGACAGCGCGAGCGTCCTCGTAGGCCAGCCGCGCCCGGGTTGCGTCGTGGGTCCGCGTCAAGGTGCGAAGTGCCTCGTCGTCGAGGCTCTGAACGCCGATGCTGAGGCGATCAACACCGGCCTCGCGCAGCCGTCGTAGCGCCGCCCGATCGAGGTCTCCCGGGTTGACCTCGATGGTGACCTCGAGCGCGCCGAGCGCTGCGCCTGCGAGCCTCGCGAGGTCCTCCAGGAGCGCGCCGACCTGCTCGGCGGGCCAGAGGGAGGGGGATCCGCCACCGAGGTAGATCGTGCGTAGCGCGCCGCCTCCACGGTAGCTCTCGATCCGCGCCTGCGCTTCCCGCTCGACCTGCTGTCGGTAGTCTTGGTGGGGAAAGTCGCCCAGCTGGACGGTCTCGAAGTCGCAATAGCCGCAGCGCCGCACACAGAGCGGGTAGTGGACATAGACCCCCCAGATCGGCTGGTTCTCCGTCTGTGGCAGCGCTCGACGCATCGAAAAGCCTCATAGGCCGGGCAACCCCTGGCAGCCTGCCAGTACCACGACTTCTACCCACCACGCTCGTTTACCGTCGCGACTTACGCTGCAACGTACTAGTAGTATAGCCCTGATGCTCACCACCACCGCCAAGCCGGAGGCGGACCCCTCCAGCAGCGCAGGCCGCCCACGCTCGGCGTCGACTCACGGCGCCGAGGGCATCTACCTGGACCACGCGGCCACCGCACCCCTCGATCCGTCCATCGCCGCCGCGATGAACGCCGTCGCCTCTCAGCACTTCGGCAACCCCTCCTCGCGCCACGCCCTGGGGCTGGCCGCCGAGCGGCAGCTACGCCAGGCCCGAGCGCAGATCGCCCGGCGCCTCGGCCTCGTCGACGGCACGGTGGTCTTCACCAGCGGCGCAACTGAGGCACTGGCCATCGCCATCCTGGGAAGCGGACGCGCGCGCCGCCAACCCGGGCATGTGCTCGTCAGCGCCGTCGAGCACGCAGCGGTGCGCGAGAACGCGCTGCTGCTCGCCCGCGACGGCCACGAGGTCGAAGAGATCCCCGTCGACGCCGACGGGCGGATCCAGCAGCGCGAGCTCCTCGCCCGGCTGCGCCCGGAGACCTTCCTCGTCTGCGTGATGCACGCAAACAACGAGGTCGGCGTCGTCCAGCCGATCGGCCGCGTCGCTCGCGCCGTCAAACGCGAGCGACCGCGCTGCCGGATCCTCGTCGACATGGTTCAATCCTTCGGTGTCCTCGACACCGACGTCGCCGCCTCCGGCGTCGACATGGTCGCCGTCAGCGCCCACAAGCTTCACGGCCCCAAAGGTGTCGGCGCGCTGGGGTTGGCGCCGGGGGTCTCCCTCCCCCCGCTATGGGCCGGCGGTGGTCAAGAGCACGGCCTCCGCGCCGGCACGGAGAACGTGGCGGGCGCCGTCGGCTTTGGGCTCGCGGCCGAGGCCGGCAAGGGCGACCCGGAACGCTTCATCGCCTTCGGCGAGCGGCTGCTCGCGGCCGTGCGCGAGGTGCTGCCGGATGCCAGAGCGCTCGTCGACCCACGTCACCGCGCTCCCCATATCTTGGCTGTCACC
>PDPC01000179.1 GCA_002747355.1 Pseudomonadota bacterium
TGTGGGGGTGCTCCTACATCTTTTGGCTCGACCGCCGACTCTAAAGGTGGGCGCTGTGGCTCCCGGCGGTGAGAAGGGCGCTCTGGCGCCCTGCGGCAACAGCGAAGGGAAGGTCATGACCGAATACTCCGCGCGCATCAAGGATCTGGCGGAACTCCTGATCGTCGCCGATCCTGCAGACGCGAGCTCGGTGAAAGAGATCGTGAGATGCGTCGAGACCGCCGAGGAGCTCGCGGAGCCGAGCGCTCGCGCCGAGCTGGAGTCGTGCCGCCGTGCGCTTGAGAACAAGATTGAGAAGAACGCCGACGTCGGAGCTGAGCTGGTGG
The DNA here is from genome assembly GCA_002747355.1 of Pseudomonadota bacterium. GTDB lineage: Bacteria > Myxococcota_A > Polyangia. The sequence continues at coordinate 327 of PDPC01000179.1, forward strand.
AGTTCGAGCTGCTCGTGGAGCGGCTGCAAGAGCGCGGCGATCGGCCGGCAGAGGACGATCCCGACACGCTGGTGCTTGGGGAGCTGGTGCTACCGGGGCTGGTCGATGAGGAGCTGCTGCGCGACTTTCTCAGCAGCCAGGTCCACGGCGTCGAGGAGCTCGAGCAGCGGATTATGCGTCTCGAGGTTGACGGCTCGGAGATCGCGACGCTGAAGCGTCTGATCCACACGATCAAGGGCGAAGCGAGCATGCTCGGTCTTCGGGCGCTGGCCGATGTCTGCCACGTGGTCGAGGATCTGCTGATCGCCGATCGTCTCCCCCCGGGGCTCTCCGATCTCTTGCTCGAGGTGAAAGACTGGATCGAGTCCGCGGTAGCCCGCTATAGCCGCTGGGAACTCCCGGAGCAGCCGCATGACCTGTTGGTTCGTCTCAGGGGTGTGGAGACGGCGCCCGAGGAGACGGCGGTCGAGGAGACGGCGCCCGAGGAGACGGCGGTCGAGGAGACGGCGCCCGAGGAGACGGCGCCCGAGGAGACGGCGCCCGAGGAGACGGCGGTCGAGGAGACGGCGCCCGAGGAGACGGCGCCCGAGGAGACGGCGCCCGAGGAGACGGCTGAGCCGATCGATGTCGTGGCGGATCGCTCGTTGCAGCTTGATGCGGCCAGCCGGGCGGCGTTTGAGGCCGAGTTGGTCGGCGGCGAGCCGATCGAGCGTGACGAGGAAGACCTAGCGCTGATCGGCGAGTTCATGCAAGAGAGCGAAGAGGGGCTGGTCAGCGTCGACCAGCTGCTCCTCGAGGGCGAGCGCGAAGGCCTCGACGACGAGAAGGTCAACGGGATCTTCCGCGTCTTTCACACGATCAAGGGCGTGGCGAGCTTCCTCGAGTTCGAGCAGATCACCAGGGTCGCTCACGCCACCGAGACGATGCTCGACCAGGTGCGTAGCGGCAAGCTCGTGGCCTCTGGGACCGTCTTTGATCTAGTCTTCGACGCGACGGCGCGGATGCGCGCGTTGCTCACCGAGGTTGATCGGGCGCTGCAAGCGAGCGAGACGCTCCTGACCTTGCCTGGTATGGACGAGCTGGTCGATCAGCTGAAGGCGGCGACCGAGGGCAAGTCGCTCGTGGCGGAGCCCCTGCCGATGGTCGAGGAGGGCGAGAAGCTTGGCCAGATCCTCGTCCGCCAGGGCGTCGTCGAGCAGAAGGTCGTCGACAAGGCGTTGGACCACCAGGTCGGCTCGGGGCGCAAGCTCGGCCAGCAGCTGGTCGCCGAGGGGGCGTCGGCCAAGCGCGTGGCGCAGGCCCTCCGTGCCCAGGGCGAGACCCGCGCCGGTGGTGCGCCACGCATTCGGGAGACGGTGAAGGTCGATCTCGAGCGCATCGACGCCCTGGTGGAGAACATCGGCGAGCTGGTGATCGTCGAGTCGATGGTCTCCCACGCCCCAGAGATCATGAAGATCACGGGTCAGCCGCGCATCCGCAACTACCTCGGACAGCTGGCCAAGATCACCCGGCAGCTGCAGGAGATTGGCATCCGGATGCGGATGGTCCCGCTCCGCGGCCTGTTTCAGAAGATGTCCCGGATGGTGCGGGATCTCGCCCGCAAGTCGGAGAAGAACGTCCGCGTCGAGGTCTCTGGTACGAGCACGGAGATGGATCGCAGCATGGTCGAGCAGCTCGCCGACCCGCTCGTGCACCTGATCCGAAACAGCGTCGACCATGGCATCGAGCTGCCGGAGGAACGGCGCCGCGCTGGCAAGGATCCTACGGGCACGATCCGCCTCGACGCACGCTACGAGGGCAGCAGCGTGGTGGTGGAGATCAGCGATGACGGGCGTGGTCTGGATCGGGAGGCGATCGTCTCCAAGGCGCTGCGCCAAGGGCTGATCAAAGAGGGGGAGAACCTCTCAGGTAGCCAGATCGACGATCTGATCTTCGCCCCGGGTTTTTCCACCGCCAAGAAGGTCACCGAGATCTCGGGCCGCGGCGTCGGCATGGACGTGGTGCGGAGAAACGTCGAGAGCCTGCGCGGGCGGATCCACGTCGACTCGAAGCCGGGGCAGGGCACGACCCTCAGCCTGATCCTACCGTTGACCCTGGCGATCATCGACGGGACGCTGATCGCCTGTGGCGACGAGCGCTACATCTTCCCGACGATCTCTATCGTTGAGTCGCTGCGGCCGACTCGCGACATGCTCTCCAAGATCGCCGGCAAGACCGAGATCATCTGCTTCCGTGACCGGATCTATCCGTTGCTATGCCTCGGCGAGCTGATGGCTTTGCCGAAGTACGAGGACGACCTCGAGGAGGCGCTGGTCGTGTTGGTCGAGAGTCGGGATCGGCGGGTCGCCTTGCTCGTCGACGACGTGCTGACGCAGCAGCAGATCGTGATCAAGAGCTTGGGTG
>PDPC01000153.1 GCA_002747355.1 Pseudomonadota bacterium
ACTGTGAATGGCGTAACCTACTGGCGCCAAACGACTTTTCCGCCATATTCCGCCCCATTCCGCCCCCCTTACTTTTGTCAGTACTCATAAGGAGCCACATCGCACCTCCCACCTCGCGTCGCGCATGACGCGACGTTTGTCGCGACAACCTGGCAGCGGCTTGAGTGAATTCGAGTAAATCGTTTGCATGTTGAGCATTTGCGATCTGGTACGCTCACTGCATAGATTGGCAACGACACAACCACCGCGAGGCGCGGATAGCGTATGGGACAAAAGAGAGGACCGATGGAGATCAAGACTTACTTCGACGAGCGGACCTTTACCCTGACCTATGTCGTCTACGATCCCCAGACCAAAGACGCCGTCGTGATCGATCCCGTGATGGACTATGACCCGGTCGGCTCCAAGGTCTTCACAGAGTCGGTCGATGACGTCCTCGCGTTCGTCGACAGCGAGCAGCTGAAGCTGCACTACATCCTTGAGACTCACGCTCACGCCGATCACCTCTCCGGCGCGCAGCTGCTCAAGGAGCAGTATCCAGAGGCCAAGTCGGTGATCAGCAAGCCCATTCGCGTGGTGCAAGAGACCTTCAAGAAGGCCCTCCAGCTCTCCGACGACTTCCCAACCGATGGCAGCCAGTTCGATCTCCTGATGGAGGACAACCAGACGCTCGAGGCAGGCACGATGAAGATCGAGATGATCTACACCCCCGGTCACACCCCGGCCTGCGGCACCTATAAAATCGACGACGCGATCTTCACCGGCGACGCGCTCTTCATGCCCGATATGGGCACAGGACGCTGCGATTTTCCGGCGGGGAGCGCGGAGGACCTCTACCGCTCGATCAAAGAGCGCCTCTACACTCTCCCCGACGAGACCCGCGTCTTCGTCGGTCACGACTATATGCCGGGCGGCCGTGAGCTGGCCTACGAGACGACCATTGGCGCCGAGAAGGCGGAGAACATCCAGCTCAAGGGCGACACCTCGCAGGCCGACTTCGTCACGTTTCGTCAGGAGCGCGACGCCACCCTCGCCGCGCCGAAGCTGCTCTTCCAGAGCATCCAGGTCAACATCGACGCTGGCCACCTGCCCCAGCCGGCCTACCTGAAGATCCCGATCAACATCTTCCGCCCGGCGGGGAGCCTGAGCAAAGAACAGAAGGGCGACGTCAAACTCGACAGCGTGTAGCTCAACATCCGCTCGGTCGACTGGTCGAAGACCTGCTTGCGCTGGTAGAGTCAGCCAGATGGTATCGATAGATGTCCAGCGTCGAGTGAATGGGCTCGCCACACCATGTTTGCACCGATGCGGCCCCGTGGTCGCGTTCGTCTCGAGCCTCGTCCTTGGCTGGTCGATGACCGCCTCGGCCAAGCCCTCAAAACCCCAGGCAGCCAAGCCCCAGCCAGCCAAGCCCCAGCCAGCCAAGCCCAGGGCAGCCAAGCCCAGGGCAGCCAAGCCCCAGGCAGCCAAGCCCCAGGCAGCCAAGCCCAGGGCAGCCAAGCCCAGGGCAGCCAAACCCAGGGCGGCCAAACCCAAGGCCGCTGTCGATGACCCCGCATTCAAGCCAACCTCGGCACCGTCGAGCCAGTCTTCGAAGGCGCGGCTGATGCCCGAGGCGACCCGCGCGTTGAAGGTCGGCGTCGCCGGCAGCGCGCCGTTCCTCCTCCCCGGCTCCGCGCCCCGCGGGCTCTCCATCGACGTCTGGAAGGCCCTCGCTCGCCGCATCGCCGCCCCCTTCTCGATCAAGCGCTACCCCAACGTCAGGGCGTTGCTGCAAGCGGTGGTCGACAAGCACCTCGACGTGGGCGTCGGCCCGATCAGCATAACCGCCGAGCGCGCCGAGCGCCTCGACTTCACCCAGCCCTACTTCCGCGCGAGCATCGGCCTGCTGGTGCCAGTCACGCCGATCTCGACCTGGGCGCGGATCCGCCCCTTCCTCAGCCGCGCGTTTCTCCTCGGCTCACTGACCCTGCTCCTGATCCTCTTTCTGGTCGGCAACCTGATCTGGCTGGTCGAGCGCAAGAAAAACCCCGAGCACTTCCCACCAGCCTGGCTCCGCGGCATCGGAAATGGGATGTGGTTCGCGCTGGTGACGATGACCACCGTGGGTTACGGCGACCGCGTGCCGATCACCCGCGTCGGCCGCTGGATCAGCGGCGTCTGGATGCTGATCGCGATGGTCACCGCCTCCTCGTTGACCGCCGGCATCGCCACCGCCCTGACCCTCTCGCAGATCAGCAACGGCGACATCTCCACGCTGAAGCAGGTCAAGCGGCGGCGCGTCGCAGTGGTCAAGGGCACACCGGCGGTCGCGCTGGCTCGTCGCTATCGAGCGCAGCTCTTGGTGGTCGACAGCAAAGAACGCGCGATCGAGCTCGTCGCGCGCAAGCAGGTCGACGCTGCCCTCTACGACTATCCCGTGCTGCAGCATCACCTTGCCCAACACCCGGAGCTGCCGCTGACGGTCTATCGCACCAAGACCCGCGGCGACCACTACGGCTTCGCCTTGCCCCGCGGCCACGAGCTGCGAGGCCAGCTCAACGTCACGCTGCTGCAGATGCGCGAGACGCTCGGGCTCCAGGCGATCACTCGCCGCTGGAAGCTCGAGAGCCACGAGTGATTCGAGTGCTCCGGCACAGGCCTCTCGTTGCCCTTCGCAACACGAACGCGAGATCGTGTACGACGGAGGAGGCAACGGTCCGCCAAGGACGTCACTCGACGGCTACCGTCGCTCGCTCGCTTCCTTGGCCACGTCGCGCTTGATGTCGCGTTCTCGCACCGCGTCTCGTTTGTCGTGCAGCTTCTTGCCCTTGCCGAGCCCGAGCTCGACCTTGGCCCACCCCTCTTTGAAGTAAATCGACAGCGGGACGAGGGTGTAGCCGCGCTCGCGCAGCTTCACCGTGAGGCGCTTGATCTGCTGCTTGTGGATCAGCAGCTTCCGCTCGCGCATCGGCTCGTGGTTGTTGTAGCTGGCGTTCTCGTAGGGCGAGATATGGCATTTGAGCAGCCAGAGCTCGCCGCCGCGGATCTCTCCATAGGCGTCGCCGAGGTTGACGCGGCCCTCGCGCAGCGACTTGACCTCGCTGCCCCGGAGCACCATCCCCACCTCGAAGCGATCCTCGATGAAATAGTTGCGGAAGGCCTGCCGGTTGCGCGTCACGGTCTTATGGCCCGGCTTGTCGCCGCCGCTCTTGCCTCTCTTGCCCATCGTCTGGCGACGTTAGCAGCGACCGGCGCTTTTGCAATGGCCTCACGCGCCCGAGGCACCTTAGGAGCTTCCCCACACATTCGGGACCGAGCCGGTGCTGAGCGGACGCGCCGCTTTCGTAGCCGACGAAACGAGCCATTTCGTAGCCGACAAGACGAGCCATACGGGCGGCACGGCGAGCTTTCTGAGGTATAGAAAGCGGCCCGGCGACGAGAGGGATTTGTCGGGGTGCTCTTAGAGCTGCGAGCTACGCTGGTGACCGAAGCTCGGCGCGAGCGAGCACCACGGCGACCACTGACACCGCGCCATGAGCCAGCAGCACCCGCGCAGCGGCGTCCAGCGTGGATCCGGTGGTCGCCACGTCGTCGACGAGGAGCAGGCGCTGCCCCTCCACCCGAGAAGGTCGAGGCACAGCGAAGGCGCCATGCACGTTCGCCCGCCGCTCGGCTAGACCGAGCCGGGTCTGGCTTGGGGTGTCCCGGCGACGTGAGAGCGCACCGCACTCTAGTGGCCGCTTGAGGGCACGCGCCAGCGGGCGAGCCAGCAGCGCCGCCTGGTTGTAGCCACGCTGGGCCAAACGTCTCCGATGGAGCGGCACCGGCAGCACCCGATCCAGCGCAAGCTCCCGGAGCGGAGCCACCGACCAGAGCCGGGCCAGGGGGCCGGCCAGCTCGGTGCGATGTTCATACTTCAGCCTACCGATGGCGTCGGCGAGGGGGCCGCCATAGAGCCACGGCGCATGGAGCCGCGCGAAGGCCGGTCGCAGCGCGCGGCATCGCGAACAACGACGGCGACCGCCCGGCTCGGCGCAGCGCGGACAAGGCTGCTCTGGCGCGACGAGGGCGACCTCACAGACCGCACAGAACGCCGAGCCCGCCGCCACGAGGGCATCACACGCGACGCAGCGCGGCGGCAACACCAGGTCGAGAAGCCCCGAGAGAAAATGCCCCGAAGCACGAAGGAGGCCGAAGGGCATGGCCTTTCGCGACATGCTCGGTTATCGGCCCACGGCGACGGTTGTTGCGCAAGGATCGCGTTGACCATCAGCGCGGCTCCGTGCTACGCACAGATTGGTAGGCCAATATGTCGATACCATTGGCGAAAGACGTCGCCCTCGCCCTCGCCCTCACGTCGCTGACGGGCTGCGCCAGCTCCACCGCGACGCGGACCAACAGCAGACCGGCGACCAAACCCGCCGCGATACGACCATCCGGCGACAAGCCCTGCGCCCCCTCGGTCAAGAAGGAAGGGGCCGATCCGGCGAGCGAATTCCTCGACCTGGACGCCTGCCCAGCCTCGTCTCCGAGTGACAAACCCGCCTCACGTCCTGTGAGTGTATCCAAGACGCCCTGAAAGGCGCGCACGAGAGATAGCGATGGCAGCTCATACCGCTCTATCCAGCTTGTCTTGGGGAGAACTCCTCGACCAGGCTCACGAGCTAGGACTGCCGACGAGCGCCCTCGACGGGCTATCTCCGCGCGAGCTGATCGATCTGCTCAGACGGGAACGAAAGCGACGGGAACGAAAGCGACGGGAACGGCGCCTGAATCACGGCGACCTGGTGGTCGATCGGCGTCACGCCGCAGCGAGGCAGCTCAACGCTGCGCCGAAGAGCACCCTCACACACTCGGGACCGAGCCGGGTGCCGAGCTGCCGAGCCGATCTCGTAGCCGAAGACATGAGCCATACGGGTGATCTGGCGAGCTGTCTGAGGCCTAGAAAGCGGCCGGCAGTGCTGTACCCGGCGACGGCTGGGATTTGTAGGGATGCTCCTAAGGGGCCCGATGGGCAGCCGCTGCCGGCGACCGTCGCCCAGCTCCCCCCCTCACCGCTGGTCCTCGATGAGCAGCTGGTGCTGCTCTGCCGCGACGCCCAATCGCTCTTCTGCTACTGGACCCTCGATCCGACCCGCCTCGCAGAGGCTCGCGAGCGCGCTGGAGGAGGCCAGCTCGTGCTGCGGCTCAAAGATCTCGAGGCACCGGAGGCCACCAGCGAGTTTGCCTGCCAGGCCTGGGCTCGAAGCTTTTTTCTGCCCGTCCTGGCGCCTTCGCGGCGGGTCCGCCTCGAGCTCGGTGTGCGCGCCGCAGATGGTAGCTGGCATCAGCTGCTCGGCTCCAACGCGGTGACCACGCCAGCGGGCGCACCCTCGGCGTCGGGCGAGCCACGCGCCGAGCACGGACCCGCCAGCGTCCCGATCCCGGCGATCCGCGTCGGCGCTCGCGCTGATTCGCCGATCCCACACCCAGACGATCCCCCCGTCGGCATCCCGGCTGCGGTGATCCCGACCGCACCAGCCGACACCCCGGCTCCCGACCTGCTCGTGCCGCAGGCGCTCGTCGGTCCGGGGCCGCTGGTGATCGGCGAGATCGACGAGGACGCACGCGAGCGCCGCCCGCTGCCCGCGTGGCTGCTGCCAACCGGCGCGGAGGCGACCGACGAGCTCTCCGACCGCACCTCGAGACTGCTGGCCCTGAGAAAGCAGCTCAGGGGGAAGGGTCCGACCGCGCTCGGAGCCTCCGAGCACCTCGGTGCAACAGAGCGCTCTCTAGGCGCCTCGGAGAGGCTGGGCACCGCGACCGCCCAGAGCGCAAGAGAGCAGCTCTCGACGATGGAGCTGCCGGCCGCCGATGACGCTCGCCTGGCGCTGGTGCTCCACGCTCACCTCCCCTTCGTGCGTCACCCCGAGCACGAGGTCTTCCTCGAGGAGGAGTGGCTCTACGAGGCGATCAGCGAGACCTATATCCCGCTGCTCTCGCTCTGTGAGCGCCTGGCCGCCGAGCAGCTGCCCTACCGCCTGACCCTCGCCCTCTCGCCCACCCTGGTGGCGATGCTGCGCGATCCGCTCCTCGGCGCCCGCTACGAGCGTCACCTCGCCTGGCTGCGCGAGTTCTGTCGGCGCGAGAGGCGGCGAGCGCGTGGCGACCTCGCCCTCGAGGCGGTGGTCGCACACTACGAGCAACGCCTCGCCGACTGCGACGCCTGCTGGCGCGCCCACGACGGCGACCTCACCGCGGGCTTCGCCGCGCTCGCCCGCGGCGGCCGGCTCGACCTCCTGACCTGCGGCGCGACCCACGGCTACCTGCCGATCCTCGGCGCCAGCTCGCCGGAGGCGGTTCACGCCCAGCTCGCCGTCGCCGTCGAGCAGCACGAGCGCGTCTTCGGCGTTCGACCGAGCGGGATCTGGCTGCCCGAGTGTGCCTTCGCCCCGGGGCTCGATGACGCCCTCGCGCGCGTCGGTCTGCGCTACTTTGTCGCCGACACCCACGCCGTCGCGCACGCCGAGCCCCGCCCCGCGCAGGACGGCCAGGCGCCGATCCTCTGCCCCGAGAGCGACGTGGCGGTCTTTCCGCGCGATCCGGCCTCCTCCGAGCAGGTCTGGAGCCGCGAGCAGGGCTACCCCGGCGATCCGCTCTACCGCGACTTCTACCGCGACATCGGCTGGGACCTGCCGACCCACGAGCTCGCGCCGCTGCCACGCATCGGCGAGCCGCCGCGGCCCACCGGGTTGAAGTACCACCGAATCACCGGAGGCCATCAAGACAAGGCGCTCTACGATCCCGAGGCCGCCGCCACGCGCGCCCACGAGCACGCGCGCCACTTCGTCGCCTGCCGCCGAGAGCAGCTCAGCGCTCGCCTGGCCTCCTGGCGTGACGGCGACCCGCGCCCGCTCGTCGTGGCGCCTTACGATGCCGAGCTCTTCGGCCATTGGTGGTACGAGGGGCCGCTCTGGCTCGAAGAGGTGCTCCGCGCCTGCGCCGAGCCGGGCGCGCCGACCACGACACACCTCGACGACTACCTGGACGAGAACCCGGTCCAGCAGCGCGCCCAACCAGCCACCTCGAGCTGGGGCGCTGGGGGCTACCACGCGTTCTGGATCGACGACGTCAACGCGTGGGTTTACCCCAAACTCAGCGCCGCCGCCTCGCGTATGACCGAGCTCGCGCGGCGCTTCGAGGCGCCAACCGCGATCGCGCGCCGAGCCCTGAACCAGGCCGCCCGGGAGCTGCTGCTGGCGCAGGCGAGCGACTGGGCGTTTCTGATCAAGACCGGCACGGCGCGGGAGTATGCCGAGCGACGAACCCAAGAGCACCTCGAGCGCTTCGCGCAGCTCGCCAGGATGCTCGACCACCAGCGCTATGACGAGCGCGCCCTCGCCGAGCTTGAGGAGCGCGACAACCTCTTCGCCGAGCTGGACTACCGTGTCTTCGCCTGAGCCCGCGGGGATGCGCTCAGCCCTGGTCGGCGCGCGCTCTCCGCCTGCGGCCTCCTTCTTGGCAACCGCGGCGCTCGGCCTCCTCTCGTTGCTCGACGCGACCGGCTGCCGCTGCGTCGACGACGACGACGGCGTGAGGGTCGTCGACCGTAGCGACGGCAAGCTCCCCGAGCTGCGCGTGCCGCTCGTAAAAAAGAGCGCGATCACCATCGACGGCAAGCTCGATGAGGCGGCTTGGACCGGAGCCAGCCAGACCAGCGCCTTCGTCGCACCTGGCAGCGGCAAGCCCGCCTCGGGCTCGCCGGTCGCGGCCTCCGCGCGGCTGCTCTGGAGCGCCGACGCGCTCTATGTCGCCGTGACCGTCGCCGATCGTTCGCCGAGCACGCCCTTTGCTCGTGACGCCGTCGATCCCCACATCTGGGCCCACGCGTCGGGTATCGAGCTGATGCTCCAGCCTGGCGACCCGGGCAACAACCGCCACTACTACGAGGTGCAGGTCGATATCGCTGGCGCCGTCTGGGACACCCGCTTCGATGACTACAAGCGCCCGATCCGCGGCCGCGGCGCCGCGCGACGCTATGGCCACCAGCGCTGGTCGGCCAAGCTCGAGCGGGCGGTGCTGCTCGAGCGCGGCAAGCGCTACACGATCGAGCTGGCCTTACCCTTCAGCGCCTTGAAGAGCCCGCAGGCCAAGAGCCCCCCCATCATCGGCGATCGCTGGCGCGCCAACCTCTACAGCTTCCGCGATGGCCAACGCCACGCGCTGGCCTGGTCACCGATCTTACGACGCGGCAACTTCCATAAGGCCTCCCGCTTCGGCCGGTTGGTCTTCGCTGGTCCAGCGAAGGGCGAGGCGATGAAACCATCGACCAAAGGATCGATCGCCAAAGGATCGACCCCGGCGCGATGATCCCCTACCTCGAGCTGCCGAGCTTTAACCTCTTCGGTGAGGTGCTCCAGCCCTACACCTATCTGGTGATGCTGGGCATGGCGCTCTGCTTTGTGCTGGCCCAGCGCCGGGTCAAGCAGGTCGGGCTCTACGGCACCCTCTCGGCGGTGGGGCTGTTCTGGATCGCCGTGGGCGGCTTTCTCGGCGCGCACGTCGTCGACGTGATCGCCTACCACCCCGAGCGGCTGGCAAAAAACCCATGGATCCTGCTCTCGATCTGGGATGGCCTCTCCTCTTTCGGCGGGTTCCTCGGCGGCTCGCTGGCGTTCTGGATCTACTGCAAGCGTCAGGGGATCTGGATGCTGGCCTACCTCGACGCGCTCGTCTTCGGCTTCGCGCCGGGCTGGATCATCGCCCGTGGAGGCTGCTTCGCCGCCCACGATCACCCCGGCTGGCCTAGCGACTTCTTCCTCGCCGTGGCCTACCCCGGCGGCGCGCGCCACGACCTCGGCCTCTACGAGCTGCTCGTCGCCGTCGCGATCACCGCCGTGCTCTATCTGCTGCCCAAGAGACGCCGCTTCGTCGGCTTCTACATCGGCCTCGGCTTCGTGCTCTACGGCTCAGCGCGCTTCGGCCTCGACTTCCTCCGCGCCATCGACGTGCGCTACCTGCAGCTCACGCCAGCGCAGTGGCTCTCGATCGGGATGGTCGCGATCGGCGTGACCTTGCTGGTCCGCGGTCCCCAGGCGGGCTACCTCCCCGACCCCGCAGCCGAGGCTCAGCTCCTCGAAGAGGATGACCAAGACGATCAGGATTAGGAGCTTCCCTACAGATTCCTCCCGTCGCCGGGCACAGCACTGCCGGCCGCTTTCTAGAGTGCTGATCAGCTTACCGGACCGAGCTGCGCGAAGGATGCGGAATCACGGCGTAGGAGCGAGAAGGGCGCCTGCCGGTAGCAAGCAACCGACGAGCAACAACCGCTGTGATTTCGCAGACCAGCGCGGCGACGGAAGGTAAGTTGGTCAGCGCTCTAGGCCTCAGAACGTTCGCCGTACCACCCGTATGGCTCAGGTCTTCGGCTACGAAATCGGCTCGGCAGCTCAGCACCCGGCTCGGTCCCGACTGTGTGGGGAAGCTCTTAAAAGCCCCCTCAACTCCGGGACCAGGGCAGCTCGCGAGTTAGGCGTCGAGTAGACGCTGGGCGACGCGGGTGGCGAGGGTCATCACGCTCTCCATCGGGTTGACCGCCACCGGCGAGGGAAAGAGGCTGGCGTCGGCGACGAGCAGATCGTCGCAGCCATAGTGCGCGCCCCAGGGATCGACGACGTGGCGTTTCGGATCGCCGCCCATCGCCGCCGTCCCCATGATGTGCACTGTGGCGACCTCCATCGAGCGCAGGGTGATCGGCTGCGACTCGAGGCTCAGCGCCTCGTCCATGCTCTCAAGCACCGGCTTGTGCTCGAAGGGCACGACTACACGCTTGGCCCCCGCGGCGAAGAAGAGCTGCGAGAGCAGGGCAGCGCCGCGGAGGAAGCGTCGCCGGTCGGTCTCGCACATCTGGTAGGTCGCGATGGGCTTGCCATGCGGTCCGAGGCGGATCCGCCCCCGCACCGTGTCTTCGACCAGCACGCCGCAGGTGGCCATCTTGTTGTAGTCGGCCATCATCTCGCCGAGCGAGCGACCGTAGAGCGGCAGCGACATCGCCGTGATCGCCGGCGGCATGTTCACCGCGGCCATCACGAAGCCCTCTTCGAAGAACTCGCGCACCTGATAGTGCTGATGAACGCCCTGCCAGCCGAGGATGTCGTGGTCGAAGAGCGCCGTGAGCTTGATGTTGGGGTGCAGCGCCAGGTTGTGACCCAGCCGCTTGCTCGGGCCCCGAATCTTGGAGCGGAAGAGCAGCGTCGGCGTCTGGGTCGCGCCGCCAGCGACGATCACCTTCTTGGCCCGCACGCGAAAGCGATGCATCGCGCCGTGGTTATCGGCGACGACCACGCCCTCGACGCCCAGCGCCTGCTTGCCCCCGGCGCGGCGCCTGGTCAGCACGCGATCGACGCGACAGTCGGAGAAGACCCGGGCGCCGAAGCGGCGGGCCCGCGGCAGATATGAGACCAGGGCCGAGCGTTTGGCGTTGACCGGGCAGCCGAAGGCGCAGTTGTTGCTGCCAGCGCAATGCAGCTGGTTGCGGACGTTCTCCACGACCTCCCAGGTACGCTGCTCCGCACCCTCGCGCAGGAGCTCATTATCCGGGCTCTTGGTCTCCGGATCTTGGAGCTTGGCCGAGATATAGCGCTCGACGCGCTGAAAGAGCGGCTCCATCGCCTCGGCGTTGGCGCCGACGACGCCATGCTCTTGTTCCCAGACATCGAGCACACGCTCGGGGGTGCGCCAGCTCATGCCGCCGTTGATCACCGTGGTGCCGCCGACGGCCTTACCCTCGGAGAAGAACACCGGCGGGTCACCCAGCGCCAGAGAGAGCCCGCCATCGCGGTAGAGCACGCGGGCCATCCGCGCGGCGTCGGTGGTGAAGTCCTTGGCGGTGAAATGCCCGCCCTCTTCGAGCACGATCACGTCGAGACCGCCCTCGGCTAGCTCGGCCGCGACGGTCGCACCACCGGCGCCGGAGCCGACCACGACCACGTCGCAGTCCAGCTCGACGGTCAGGCCGCGGAGGGTCTTTTTCAGCTGAGCGCCGGGGACGAAGGGCCAATCCCAGCGGCTGTAGATCGGGTTATCGGCGAGGATCGCCTGGACCTGCGCGAAGGGAGCGTTCATCGCGCACCTCCAATCGCGTGGACCTTCGCCAGCTCGTCAGCAGCCTCGGCGAGCTCTCCAGATGAAGACTCGGGTGGCAGCGGATCGGGGGCGAAGAGCTCACGTTGGTGGCGCTCGATCTCGCCGGCGTAGCTCTGCATCCGCCGCTTGGCGACCTTCGCGATCCAGCTGTCGGGCTGGTAGCCGAGACGCTCGCGCATCTCACGCGTCTCGTAAAAACCCATCACCACCGTCGCCTTCAGCGCCTTGGCCATCGCGTGGGGCAGGCCATGCCAGCGCCACCAGGTGTCGAAATGCTTCTCGGCGAGCTCGAGGGGGAGCTGCGAAAACAGGCGACCATGAGACGAGGGGCGCAGCAGCGCTGACAGCTCCAGCGCCGACAGCGCGCCGCAGAAGCCGACCTGGATGCCGAGCGTCAACGAGCGCAAGAAGAGCTCGGCCTGCTCGGCGCTCCGCGAGCCCAGCTCGAGCTCGCGCAGATCGGGGGGACAGGTGACCTGGAGCAGCTGCGCCAACGCAGGGCGCAAAAGCCGTGGGATACGGAAGTCGGTCAAGGTCTCGTTCATGATACGGCTCCGAAACTCCGAAAAAGGACTCCCCCACGAGGGAGGCCTCTATTTGCGCTTGTTGGGGCTCTCGACGCCCATCATCGCCAGCAGGTCGCGGTCGTTGCGCTCGAGGTAGAGCGTCAGCCGCATCGCGGCGGCTTCGCCGTAGCCCGCGTCGAGGTCGTCGAGCATCGCGGTGTAACAGTGGTGGTAGTCGTCGCGCGGCAGCGCGGCCCGGCCGAGCAGCTCGGCCAGCGGCAAGTAAACGCCAGCGATGTCATTGAGCAGCCAGAGCGCGGGGTAGGTCTTGGCGGCGGCGAGGATCGAGCGCAGCACGTCGAAGTCGTGCCGGAGGAACTCTTTCGGGTTGCGTCGCGCCTCCCACGCTTGGTCGAGCTTGTTGCGCGCGTCGGTGAGGTCGGGCTCCCGATCGGAGACCAGCCGCAACACCTCAGCATAGACGCGTACGCGCAGCGCGAGGATGTCCATCGTCATCTGCTTCAGCTCGAAGTCGGGCGTGCGCATCGCCTCGCGGACGAAGGTCGGCAGCGCTTGCAACGACCACTCTTCGCGATCACGAACGACGATGCCAGAGCCCCGCCGGGCCTCGACCATCCGCCACTCTTCCAACCGGCGCAGCGCCTCGCGCAACGTCGGGCGGCTGGTGTCGAGCTGAGTGGCCAGCTCCCGCTCTGCCGGCAGGCGCGACCCTGGGGCGTACTTGCCCGCGGTGATCTCTTTGCATAGCGTCTCGAAAACATTCATGGTCGAGTCGTTTTCCGTCATGATGAAGTCCCCTTGTCTCGGATAGCTGTAGCCGCCCTCGCGACGTCGCCAGAGGGTTGGTCGCGCTGGTCTTACCAATTGGTAAGGCCAATGTTGGCGGATTGAAGACCCTCTTTCAACCCCAAATGTAGGAGCACCCCCACAACTTCGGGACCCCCTCTATACTGCACGTCGATGGCCTCTTTTTATGAGATCGGCCCGATCCGACCGCCGAGCGAGGCGACGAGCTTACTCGTCCGCGTCAGCCGAAACTGCCCTTGGAATCGCTGCACCTTCTGCCCGGTGTACAAATGCCAGCGCTTCGAGCTGCGTCCCCTCGATGACGTGCTCGCCGACGTGCGCGCGATGGCGCGCGTCGCCGACCGGGTGCGAACACTCGCTGACGAGCGCTTCGGCGGCCGCGTCGACGTGTCGACGGTGCGTCACCTGGCCTTCTCCGATCCAGGCGCGCTACAGCTCGCCGTCTTCCTCGCCGAGGGCGGTCAGAGCGCCTTCTTGCAAGACGCAGACAGCCTCGTCGTGCCACCAGAGACGCTCTCGAGGATCCTTGAGGAGCTACGAGCGCGCTTCCCTACGCTGACGCGCGTGACCAGCTACGCGCGCGCGCGGACCCTGGTGCGCCGCCGCGTCGAGGACCTCAGGCGGCTGCGAGAGGCTGGCCTGAACCGGATCCATGTCGGCCTCGAGACGGGCTCCAATGTGGTGCTGAGGCTCGTCGACAAGGGCGTGACGAGCGAACAGCAGATCGAGGCGGGGCGACGGGTCAAGGCAGCCGAGATGGAGCTCTCGTTCTACGTGATGCCCGGCCTTGGCGGTCGCGCACACAGCGAGGAGCACGCGCGCGAGACCGCTCGGGTGCTGCGCGCCGTCGATCCGCACGTCATTCGTCTACGGTCGCTCGCCATACCGCCGGGTTCGCCGCTCGACCAGGCCCGAGAGCGCGGTGCGTTCGAGCCGCTGCGTGAGATGGACGTCGTCGCCGAGCTCCGCCAGCTCCTCGCAGCGCTCGAGGGGATGAGTGGGCGGCTGACCTCGGACCATGTGCTCAACCTCTTCGGCGAGCTCGAGGGTCAGCTCCCCGACGATCACGCGGCGCTCTTGGCCCTGCTCGACACGTTCCTCGAGCTCGACGAGGAGCGGCAGCAGCTCTTCGTCGTTGGCCGCCGCCTCGGCCTACTTCATCACCCCATGGAGCTCGCCAACGAGGCCGTGATTGCCAGGGTTAGGCAGGCCAAAGACCGCCTCGCCGAGGCCTTTGATGGCGACCTCGACCGCGGCATCGAGCAGCTTCGCCTCCGCTTCATCTGAGATCTCGAACAACGTAGAGGACTAGAGCGCTGACCAACTTTCCTCCCGTCGCCGCGCTGGTCTGCGACATCACAGCGGTTGTTGCTCGTCGGTTGCTTGCTACCAGCAGGCGCCCTCCTC
>PDPC01000177.1 GCA_002747355.1 Pseudomonadota bacterium
CCCATCATCAGCCTGTGCGGTAGGCGAGCACCCTGCGTGAGGGGCTCAGCCCATCATCAAGGTGGATCGGGAACCCATCATCCAGCGTGCGCGGTAACAATAGCCATCGTAGGGCTGCCGCATGGGGCGGCAGACAAGGAGAAAGACGATGGCGATCTGGGTGGCAATCCATCCCAAGAAGACGCATACGCGGGTGCTGGCGACTGCGGGCGCCAGGAAAACCCTGCTGAAGGCGCACCTCGACGCGCAGCCACGACATCGCCGAGCGCTTCCGGCGCTGCTCGAAGCGCTCGCGCTGTGGCAAGGCGCACCGGTGCGAGCTGCACTCGTTGCGGACGAGCAGGCCGCTACGTCCGGCACGAGCCTCTATCGAGATTGCCTCGACCTCGTGGAGTCCCCGCCTCTGTTCGAGCTCGAGGTCGGCGGGGAGCGTCGCCGTGATGACGACAGACCTCCCATCCGCGGTCTCGGAGATTTTCGCGATGTCCGCCAGTTGGCGTTGTGGGAGGTGGCGCCATGATCGACGACTGGACTCGAGCGGAGATCCGGCGACTGTTCTTTGCTGAGCACTGGCGCATCAACACGATCGCCGACATGCTGGGGGTCCATCACGAGACCGTGTCAGCCGCCGTCGGCACCGAGCGATTCGTCATCAAGCCGCGCCCCGTGCGGCCGACGATTGTCGACCCCTACAAGGCGTTTATCGTCGAAACGCTGGACAGCTACCCGCGTCTCCGGGCGACGCGCATCTACGAGATGGTCAAGGCGCGGGGCTACAAGGGGTCGCCGGTACAGGTCCGCCGCTACGTCCGTAAAGTGCGTCCGAAGCCCAAGGAGGCCTTCTTCAGGCTGCGCACGCTGCCCGGCGAGCAAGCGCAAGTCGATTGGGGCAGCTTCGGAAAAATCGCAGTAGGTCGAGCGCGCCGCGCGCTGTCGTGTTTCGTGATGGTGCTGTCGTACAGCCGCGCGATGTACGCGCGCTTCTTCTTCGACCAAACCCAGGAGAGCTTTCTCGCTGGGCACGTGGGCGCCTTCGAGGCGCTTGGCGGCGTTCCGCGCGAGGTCCTCTACGACAACTTGAAGACGGCGGTCCTCGACCGCAAGGGCGATCACGTGCAGTTCAACCCGGCGCTGCTCGAGCTTTGCGGCCACTACCACTTCGCGCCGAAGCCATGCGCACCGTATCGCGGTAACGAAAAAGGCAAGGTCGAACGCGCCATCCAGTACCTGCGGCACGCCTTCTTTGCTGCGCGTCGCTTTCGAACGATCGAAGACCTGAATCGGCAGCTCGAGGGCTGGATCCAAACCGTTGCGCACCAGCGACCCGTGCCTGCAGACCCGGACAAGACGCGCGTCGCAGATGCGCTGACTGCCGAGCGCGACCGCCTCCTACTGCTTCCTGCACACCCTTTCCCCTGCGAGGCTGTCCGCTCCGCGAAGGTCGGCAAGACGCCGTACGTTCGCTACGACCTCAACGACTACTCGATCCCGCACACCGCCACGCAGTCGGTCGTCACCGTTATCGCGTCAGTAGACCGGATTCGCATTCTGGATGCCCAGGGCGAGGAGATCGCCGAGCATGAGCGCTCCTACGATCGCGGGAAGCCGATCGAAGCGCGCCAGCACCTCAGCGAGCTTGGCCGAGCAAAGCGTCGTGCTCGCTCGCTCCGCATGCGCGACCACCTCGAACTGGCCTGCCCTCAGATTCCGGACCTCTTGTCCCGCATCGCTGACCGCAACCTTTCGCTTGGAAACGAGGTGCGCCGCTTGAACGCTCTTCTCGAGCGCTACGGTCCCGATGAATTTGGCGCCGCTGTCGCCGAGGCGCTCTCTCGGGATGCCGCCTCGGCGGCCTCGGTAGGGCACATCCTCGAGCAGCGCGCCCGCGCTCAGGACGCCGCTCCAACCGTCGAAGTGATCTTGCCCGACGACGAGCGTGTCCGCTCGCTTGTCGTTCGACCTCACGCGTTAGCCGACTACGACGTGCTTGGCGCGCACGACCAGGAGGACGACGATGAGCAATCTCCGTGACGACCTGCTCGAGCTCGGCTTGAGCTATACCGCTTCAGAACTCGACGACATCGTCGCGCGGGCACAGAAGGGCCGGTGGAGCCCAACACAGATCCTCGAGCACATCGCGCAGCGGGAGCTCGCCGAGCGCAGCCAGCGCTCCCTCGAGCGCCGGCTACGGCGTGGCAAGCTTGGTGTCTTCAAGCCCATCGCCGACTTTGACTGGGGCTGGCCCAAGCAGATCGACCGTCACCTCGTCGAGAGCGCCCTCTCTCTCGACTTCCTCGAACACGCGGGCAACGTCGTCCTCGTCGCCGCTCAGGGCCTCGGCAAGACGATGATCGCCAAGAACATCGCACACCGCGCTGTGCTCGCGGGTCACGCCGTCCGCTTCACGACCGCGTCCGAGCTGCTGCTCGACCTCGCCGCCCAAGACTCGCCTCGCGCGCTCGATCGTCGTATCAACTACTGGAGCCGCATCAAGCTGCTCGTCCTCGACGAGATCGGCTACCTCTCCTACGACAACCGGAACGCCGACCTCCTCTTCCAGGTCGTCAGCCGCCGCTACGAGACGAAGAGCATCGTCCTATACGTTACTTGGAATCAGCCTCCCCGACGGGTAGAGAGGCTGATCCGAGGAGGCTCATGGCCAGTCGATCGAAGGAGATCCGGTGGGATCGCTTTC
>PDPC01000154.1 GCA_002747355.1 Pseudomonadota bacterium
GCGAGGAGGGCCTGCTGGTAGCAAGCAACCGACGAGCAACAACCGCCGTGATTTCGCAGACCAGCGCAGCGACGGGAGGTAAGTTGGTCAGCGCTCTAGAGCGCCGATCAGCGTACCGGACCCAGCTGCGCAAAGGATGCGGCATCACGCCGTAGGAGCGAGAAGGGCCTGCTGGTAGCACGCGCCCGACGAGCGACAACCGCGGTGTGATGTCGCAGACCAGCGCGGCGACGGGAGGGACGTCGGTCGGCGCTCTAGAGCCCGTATTTTTTGATCTTGTCGAGCAGCGTCACGCGGCCGATCTGCAGCGCCCGCGCGGCTCGCGAGCGGTTATCGCCGCTCTGCTCGAGCGCCTGCTCGAGCAGCGTACGTTCATAGCGCTCGATCCGCTCTCGGAGCCCGTCTCTGCGTGGCGCTTCACCGAGGGCATGGTCGAGGTGCTGCGCTGTGAGCTCTTCACCAGGGCAGTGGGTGAGGGCCCGCGCGAGGGTCTGTCGCAGCTCCTCCACGTCGCCAGGCCAGGGCCGGGCGATCAGCGCCTGTCGTAGCTCCGACGTCAGCTGTGGCGTCGGGCGGTCGGTGCTCATGGCGTGCTGCTGCACCAGGTGCTCAGCGAGCGGGGGGATGTCCTCGGGTCGCTGGGAGAGCGGCGGGAGGGTCAGCTCGCCGACCGAGAGACGAGCGAGGAGGTCGTCGCGGAAGCGCCGCGTCGCGTCTCGCTGGACGACGCGATCCACCTCGTGGGTCGTCGCGATCACTCGCACGTCGATGGGCTCCGTCGCGCCGTCGGCCAGGGGGAGCTCGCCCGACTGCAGCACGGCCAGGAGCTTGGCCTGGGCGTTGGCGTCGAGCTCGGTCACCTCTCGCAGCAGCAGCGTGCCTCCTTCCGCCTGCCGCAAGACGCCCTGGCGCAGTCGGGGCTGAGTCGCGGCGCAGGGGTGTCCAAAGAGCGCGCGGTCGATCGTCGAGGGGGCACCGCTGGCACAGTCGAAGCTGACGAGGGGCCTGGCCCCCCGGCTGGAGAGGTCGTGAAGCGCTCGCGCCGCGAGTCTGCGCCCGCTGCCGAGGCGGCCGCGGATCAGCACGCTGACGTCGAGCGCCGCGACGCGGGTCAGCTGCCGCGCCACGGCACGCATCGACGCGGAGCGGAAGACCATATAGCGGGCGAGGCCGAGCTCTGCGTGCAGCCGGTCGTTGTGGAGGTGGAGGCGTACGTGGGTCAACGCTCGGCGCAGCGCGACCTGCATCTCGAGAGGCTCTAGGGGCTTGGCCAGCTGATCGTAGGCGCCGGCCTCCATCGCCCGCCGTGCCTCGTGGGGAGCGTCGCGCTGGGTCAGCAGCAGCACCAAGGGCGCCGAACGGCGCTCACCGCGCAAGCGCTTCAGGAGCTGCAGTCCGTCGACCCGAGGGGTTCGCAGCTCCGCGAGCACGAGCTGGGGCTCGTGGCGAATCAGAGAGACCCAGCCATCCTCCCCGTCGGCTGCCTCGAAGATCTCGACGTCGACCTCCTCGAGCAGCTTCGAGAGCGTGAAGCGCACCGTCTCGTCATGATCGACGATCAAGACCCGCGGTCGCAGCTCGAGCCCTTCACCCACCGCTAGGGAAAGGGGAGGTTCAGCATGATGTAGAAGCTGTCGTAGTAGGACTGTAGGGCGTCGATGAAGTCGGGCAGAAAGGAGAAGCCCATCGTTATCAGCCCACCCATCAGCGCCGCCACGACGATCGCGTACTCGGCCATCGCTTGACCGCTCTCTTCGCGAAGGCGCATCTTCAACGCTCCCCTACGCCCCGAGTGTTCCTGGCAGACACATGGGTGATGTGTACACGAGTACGCTCCTTGTCGAGCTTGGAGAGCGCGATGGTGATCTCGGCGCCATCTTTGTGCTGGTAGACCAGCACTCGCTCGCGCATCGACGGCGGTAGCTTGTTTTGCTCGACCGTGCGGCTCGACCTCACGTAGCCCAAGCGCGAGAGCTCGGCGCGATAATGGGAGCGATTGTCTTCAAGAGTCCCGGGGTTGGTCGTCAGCACCACCTGGGCCCGGTTCGTGCCCGTCTTGGACACCGTGTTGGTCAGCACCTTCGAGTCCTTGAAGAGTCGCACCGGTGGATCCTCGCCGCGCCGCAGGGCGGCCATGGGCGAGGTGTTGACCGAGGGGAAGACCAGGGTCTTTTTTCCCTGGCGCCGCATGTTCACCTGATAAACGTAGCCGTGCTTGCTGTCGACAGCGGCGACCGCTCCTCCCCTATGGCTGACGTCGCTGCGGACCCAGAAGCCGCGTTTGCGCCAGAAGGCGGCGTAGTAGTCGCCAATCCGGGCCGGCTCATGGTCCGTGCTGAAGTAGGACATCTTGAGCGGAGCCCGTCCCACCGTGGTCTGTCCCGCCGGCACCTCGTGCACCTGGGGATAGCGGGGCATGTCCGGCGGGTAGAAGCCCACCAGCGGATCGCGTTTCGCGACGGCCTGCCTATGCTCACCGCCGGTCAGCAGGCCGAGGTAGGCGATCCCCGCGCAGAGGAAGAGCACGGTCAGCACGCGGCCAGGGCGCGAGCCTCGCGAACCCGGGCGCTCATCTGCGCCATCCACCGCGCCACGCAGTCCTCTCTGCGATCGCGAGTCATCACCCACTAGCTGACGTGAGCGCCGCGGCTGCCGGGTCTTTTGTTGCTTGCTATGCGCCATCGTCTCGCCTTCAGCTCGCTACTCGCGCACGATATAGTCACCAAAAGGGTTGTCTTGCGAGAGGGTGTCGGTGCAGCCGAGCTTCTCGGCCTCCTTACAGCCCATGAAGTATTCACCGCGCTGCTTCAGCGCCTCGAGGTAGGCCCCACGCATCGGTGCCGAGTCGTATTTCCTCTGGCCGATGTCCTCGCGGAGCCTGATCAGCCCGCTCTCGGGCTTGCCACCCTGATAGCTACCCATCACCACCGATGGCTTGGTGAAGTCGCTGAGGGAGGGCCCGCCGACGCTGAGTATGCCGGTCGTCTTGGCGCTGGCGAACATCGTGGTGTAGATGCTCGCGGCCCAGACCTTGGCCACCGTGCGCGTGGTCTTGGTCATCAGGTACATCCGCTCGACTTGCTTGTACATCGCTCCCGACGAGAAGCCCGGCGACTTGTCATTGCCCTTCTTCCAGGCCTTGTCGCCCTTCTTGTTGAGCCGCCAGGAGTCGGCGAGCACGCCATGGCTCTCATAGATGATAAACCCCGGGTTGTTGAAGATCGGCTTGCCGAGCAAGCGAACGTTGAACCACTCGTTTTTTACATAGGTGCCCACCCGAGCCGTGACATAGCCTTTCTTGTTGAAGCCCCACTCGGTGGGACCAAAGAGGCTGGCCATCGCCTTACCTGGCCCCTTACCCGACGACTTGGATTTCGCGCTGGTGATCAGAGATAGGGCGACCTTGTTCTGACTGTTGTAGAGCAGCCCGGCGATCAGCGCGCCGACCTGCGAGATGATGTTGAAGATCAGGTTCACGATCGCCCCACCGTAGATCATCTCCTCCTGGCCGTCGGTGATCATCACGATCGGTGGGGTCCAGGTCGCAGACCAGATCGTGAGCCCTGAGGGGATCGTGGTCGCGCTGTTCAGATCGCCATAGCGCATCATCGTCTCGGCCACTACCGAGGTGCGCATCTTCGAGAAGCCGTTCGCCTTGCCCTTCTCATAGTCGTGGAGCGGATAGGCCGTCGCCTCCCAGGCGGCGAAGCGCGCCGCCTCTTGGACCTTGAGCCTGATTTGCACCAGCTCCCAGCCCCATTGGGCAAAGAGGAAGACCGTGACGATCAGCGGCACGACGATAGCAAACTCGACCAGCGCCTGACCGCTCTCGTCGCCGCGCATCCGCCGACGGAGGGTGATCAAGACTCCGCCGCGGGGGCGTCGCTTTGCTCGGCTGTCCTCATACATGGTCATCGCTCGCCTTATCTCCCTAATGACGCTGCATCTCCCTAATGACGCTGCCTAGTGACAGATCAGGCTCGTGATCGCCGAGGTGAAGAGGTCCATCTGCGCGTTGCGCAGCACGTTGACCGCCGCCTTCGTCGCGGCGCTGTCGCTGCTGGTGCTGATCTTGCTGCTGACGTACTTCTCCCAGAAGTTCTGCAGCTTCTGCCCCACTGGCGCGAGGCGCGCTCGCCAGAAGGGGTTGAAGAAGTTTGGCGTCTCGCCCCAGTTGCCGGGGCGGTGATAGTAGGCCATCCCGCGGGCGACCACGTTCAGCCCCTCGAAGAGGTAGCTGTTGCGGCTGCCGCCCACCGTAGTGTCGAGGCTCGCCGTCTTGCCGCCGTGGTCGATGGTGAACTTTGCGTACCAGGGAGCCCGGCCATCGGCGTGGCTACCCCACTTCGACTGAAAGTCCTTGTGATGCTTGTTGAGGAAGATCCAGGTCGAGGGCTGTCCGTAGTCGGAGGTGCGCTCCTTCTTGGCGTTGAACTTGAAAAAGGGCGCCAGGCCCGGCCAGCGGTGGGCCTTCTTGTCGCAGTTCTCGGTATCCCCTTTGACCTTTCGTCCCACGACCATCGGGAACCCACCCATGATGCCGCCAGGGTGGTAGCCCTGGCCTTGGGCGCCTTGCTGGTCGGTGCCCTGGTAGCGGTAATGATCGGTCTCCTTGGCGTAGCTCGCGATGGCGTCGCCAAGGTTGCCCGCCTTGCCGCCCCAGCCAACCACCGCCGCGCCGTAGTAGCCGAGGCCGCCGCCAGCGGTCGCGTAGTCGTGTGACGAGAGGTACTCGCCGGCGACGTAGCTAGAGTTGTGCTTGCCGCCGGCGTCCTTCTTAGGCTTTGGGTCCTCGCGGATCGCCCTGATCCTGTCTTCGTTCTTTTTCCTGCCCTCGGAGGTGAGCTTGGTCGCGCCCATCTTGGTGACGAAGACCATCACCAGCGCTGCCATTGGCGCCATGCCGCCGGCGCCGCCGCGGCGGTTGAACACGAAGCGAGGGGAGCGCGAGGCGTGGGCGATCTCGGTCATGATCCGATAGGCGTCGATCCGCGTCGCCTTGTCGTTACCGCCGCCGCCGAGGCTGCTGTTGTCGTTCTTTGGCTTGAGGAAGCCGCCAAAGGTCGTGTCGCCCTTCTTCAGCTTCAGATAATGCTGAACCACGGTGAAGGCGAAAGGGTTGACGCCAGAGCTCTTGTCGAAGGCGTTGTAGTACTCGAGAGAGTTCAGCGCGCCGTTGACGATCACGTTGAGAAGGACGCTCTTGCCGTTCTTGAACGAGATGTCAGGGTCGTTCTTCTCGATATAGTTCTGCATCCCCGACATGATGTTGACGTTCATCAGCGCGGCACGCACCAGCTGGGCGTGCCATATCACATCTTTGTTGAATATCCCCATGGCCTGCACGAACTCGTGGGCGATCTTATGCGCCTCCGAGAAGAGCCGATCCAAGCCCCTCTTCAACCCCTTGGCGCCCTGGACCGCCCCTTGTATGCCGCCCACGAGCGCCTGATAGACACAGCCTGGCCCAGGACAGGGCCAGCTCGCCCCCAGTAAGATTGAACCCTGGAGGCTGATGAGGATGTCGCAGGCGGTGGCGAACATCGCGTGGTGAAAGCCGACCCAGCTGATGAAGCTCTGCATCATCATCGCCGAATTGTAGTGGGCGACCTGAACGCGGTTGAGGAAAGCGATGTAGTTGAACGTCCGCGCCTCCATCGCGGCGAGGGTATAGGCCGCCGAGTCGGCGGTATTCTGCAAACGGATCTTCTGGTTAACAGCGTGGCCGAGGTTGTAGGTCGCGAGGACGGCGAAGCACATCACGAGCACGCCGACGCAAGCCAGCGCCGTGGCCTGGCCGCGCTCGCTGCGCCGCCGTGGCCTACCGATCTTACTGAAGACCCATCTCATCACGTCACCCTCACTTGAGCTGCACACTCTTGCGGTAGGGGTTGGACTGCATGCGCATCGAGTAGCTGGAGTTCAACGGCACCATGTAGACACCATGGTTGGCCAGCTCCGCCGAGACCTCGAGATCGCGCGCCTCGAGCACCGAGCCGAAGCCCGGGCCGCCCTTGGGCGCCTTGGTCTCGACCGGCGAGACGCTGCGGAAGCCGGTCTCGCCGGGTGCGTCCTGCTGCGGGTTCCAGATCGCGCCGTAGAGCTGCTTGCCCGCCTGCCCCGCCATCCAGGCGCTGTGGATCACCCAGTTGGCGAAGGGGATCCGCATCATGTACATGTAGCGGATCTTGATCGTCAGCCGTGTCGCCCCGCGCTGGGAAAAGTCGTCAAACTCGATCTCTTGGCCCGTGCTGCCGAAGTTACCGCCGCCGATGCCGGGGAGACCGAGCATCGTGGGGCCGACGGTGCCGAGGCTCGGGTTGAGGATGTCGACCCGCACGAGTCGGTCGTCGCTGGAGCCAAGGGCCTTGCCGATCGCCGAGGTAGCCGCCTGCTCCGCGGCGTCTCGCGCCGCGCCGACGACCTTATCGACGCCGTCTTTGAGGGCGTCTTTGACCTTACTTCCGACCTTGCCGCCCGGGATCTTATCGATCAGCGAGTTCGCTCCTCCCTTGATCAACGACACGGCCTGGGGCAAGCGCCGGTTGACCTGGTAGAGCAGCGCACGCTGCAAGATGCGCTTGAGCATCTGGAGGGGGTTGCCGAGGTCGTGCTGCTTGATCAGCCCGTCGTTGGTCGGCAGAAGCGAGATGATCGCCGCGTTCTCCATGATGAAGCGGTCCGCGTTCCAGACGATGCCTGCGCGAGCCGCGTTGAAAGCTGCGTATTCATTCATGATTCTGGCGTGCTGGATCATCGCCAGCTGGACGATGCCGAGAATCAGGAAGGTCATCAGGGGGATCACGATCGCCGACTCGACGACAGCCTGACCGCCGTCATCCGAGCGCGCTCGGGAGAGCCGTGATCGCACGCGCTGGACGAACACCGCCCAGCCGATCGCAAACTCTAGACGTTCTTCGGGGCTTGTGGGGTGGCGCTGTGAGACCTGGGGCGACACGGATGACACACTCCTTCGAGCATGATCAGCGTAGCCCCTCTCCCGAGGTCCTTGCATCGGTCAACTGGCCACAGCAATAAAGCGTTATGAATCTAATTGCTTGAAGTGGTCTCAGCCACGTTCGATCCCGAAAAAGGGGGCAGTACACGCCGTCGCAACCTCTACTGGTGGGCATGACCGACCCCGCGCTGCGCGAGGAAGGCCATGTGTCCTACCACCAGCTCCATAGGGGCGCTCAAGAGCCCCACACCTTCCCTGTCGGCGGGCACGGTCCCGAATGTGTGGAGGTGCTCCTCAATCAACAGACTGCTAGGTCTCAGAACGTTCGCCGTACCACCCGTGTGGCTCATGTCTTCGGCTACGAAACCAGCTCGGCAGCTCAGCACCCGGCTCGGTCCCGAATGTGTGGGGGCTCTAAGAGCAGCGCGCGAAGACGTGGCGCAACGCGGCGCCAGTCGTGTCGCTCGGCGAGCGCGCGCCCCGCCCTCGCGATCCGCTCGCGAGCGCCTGGATCGTGGAGCGCGCGGGCGATCGCGGCGCGTAAGGCGCCCATGTCATCGGGGGGCACGAGCCAGCCGCTGATGCTCGAGTCGATCAGCTCGGCGGCGCCACCGACGCGGGCGGCGATCACCGGCAGGCCGGCCGCCATCGCCTCGAGCAGCACCACCGGCGCGGAGTCTTGGCGACCGTCTCTGAGCACCCGCGACGGCGCAACGAGCAGATCGGCGCGCCAGAGTCGCGCCCATTTGCTCGGCCCGAGCTCTGTGCCGACGAAGCGGCAGTCGAGGTGCAGCGCGCGGGCGCGTTTCTCCAGGCTCGTTCGCTCGGGGCCATCGCCGACGATCACGATCGAGACCTCGCGACCGAAACCGACACCTGCCGCCTCGAGCAACAGGTCGACGCCTTTCTCGGCGATCAAGCGACCCACAAAGAGCAAGCGCGGCTTGGCTCCCCGTTGGGCTGCGCGAACGCGACCGGGCTCCCGAGGCAGCGGCGGCACATACAGCCCCATCCGCTGCACGACCGCTCCCGCGACCCAGCTGCGCGCGCGACGGTCGAGGGCGAATACGCTCCGAGCGAGGGGCTCGCGCAGCGCCTCGCTGGTCAAGACCAGCCGCGACGGGGGGCGCGAGAGCGCGCGAAGCAGCGCCGCGCGACCGGGTAGCCGAGCCAGCAGCCTCACGTCGGAGCCGTGGGCCACTGCCAGGTGCGGGCGGCCACGGCCAAAGCGCGCCGCCAGCCAACCGCAGGGCAAGAGCCAGTGGCTGATCAGCGCGTCCCAGTCGCCGGCCCGACCCAGCGTCGCCCACCCTAGACGTGAGACGAAGGACGGCACCTCGGCGAGCGCCGCGGCGCGCGTCCTGAGAGAACCGTGAAAGAGCGCCTGCGGAGCCCCCTGCGCCGCGAGCAGTCGCGAGGGGCCGAGGCCGTGGCGCAGCGCCGCGACCCTCACCCCTGGGTGTTCGCTCACCGCCGGCGCCGGCGCGAGCACCGAGACCTCATCACCGGCGTCGGCCAGCTCACCACAGAGCTCGGCAACGAAGCGACCCGCGTAATCCCTCGCGACCCGTGGATACGAAGTGGTGAGGACGCCAACGCGCATCATCGTTCCCCCATCAGCCCGGTGCTCAACCCATCAACGCGGTCGCGCCGGGAGCAACGCCGCCTCGGCTTCGCCGCTGCCCTGCGCCGGCGGCAGCTGCCTCGGCGCCCGACGACCAAAGACCGGCCCGATGCGCTGGACCCACAGACGTCGTCCGAAGGAGCGCGCGAGCACGAAGAGCATCGGGTAGAGTATGGTCCAGGGGCGGATGCCCGACGACTGGCCGTCGTAGATCGGCCGCACCGGCACGTCGACGACCCGAGCGCCGGCCGCGCGCAAGCGCGCGAGCAGATCGTTGGGGTAGCCGTAGCGCGAGAAGAAGCCCCCCTCGAGGGCAAGCAGCGCCCGCGCGCTGATCGCCGTGTAGCCACATTGGGAGTCGAAGAGCCGCGGGTAGCCCGAGCTGACCTTGGTCAGGAGGCTCAGCACCACGTTGCCGAAGATGCGCGTCTTGGGCATCGCGCGCCATAGCTCGGCGTGAGCGAAGCGGTTGCCCTTCACATAGTCGGCGCGCCCCTCGACCAGCGGATCGAGCAGCGAGGGTAGGTCGGCTGGGTCCATCTGCCCGTCGCCTGCCATCACGCAGACGGCGGCCGCGCCGCGCTGCACCGCCACGTCGTAGCCAGTGGAGATCGCCGCGCCGACCCCGCGGTTTCGCTCATGCTGAGCGAGGACGGACGGCGTGTCCGTCGAGCGCGTGCGCTCCTCGCAGACACGCCGCGCGACCGCCGCTGTGGCGTCGCTGGAGGCGTCGTCGACGACGACGATCAAATCGACGAAGGAGGGGATCGTCGTGAGTGCGCGCTCGAGATGTGCCGCTACGTTATAGGCGGGCAGCACGACGGCGCAGGAGACACCGCGATACATCTAGAGGGAGACCTCTCTTGGCTCTGGGCGGCGACGGGAGGACTGTGTGTGGGTGCTCCTCAATCAAGAGGCTGCTAGAAGGGGATGTCGTCCTCGGGCAGGTCGTCCATCGGCGCGTCGCGATCGCTCGGGGGAGGAGGCGCATCGTAGCCGCCACCGCCGCCGCCGCGTCCGCTGAGGAACTGCACGGTCTGCGCCACGACCTCGGTGGTGTAGCGCTTGTTACCGTCACGGTCCTCCCACTGCCGGGTCTGAAGGCGCCCCTCGATGTAGACCTGGCGGCCCTTCGAGAGGTACTCCTTGCATTGCTCGGCCTGCTTGCCCCAGACGACGACACGATGCCATTGCGTGTCTTCTTGCTGCTCGCCGTTACGGTCACGCCAGCGCCGTGATGTCGCCAGCCGCAGGTCGGCCACCGCCTGGTTGCCGCTTGTGTAGCGGAGTTCGGGATCTGCTCCCAAGTTACCAATAAGAATGACCTTGTTGACTCCCGCCATGGGCTCGCTCCTCGACGCTGGTCCCGGCTTCCAGGCACCAGATCTGCAAAGGCCGGCACCACCTGGGCGTCCGACCGGTGCGGAAGCCTGGCTCAACTCCCCCAACACTGTCAAGCCACGGCGTCCTGGAGATCCTGTGCTGGAGAGGGCCGCTCCTCTTGTCGCCCATGGCCACTCTCCGTGGCTCATGTCTTACCCCCGCCGCTCAATGGCTCATGTCTTTCCCCCCGCTCAAAGCGGTCACGTCACGTGTCAAGAGGACCGAACAGATGATGTGCTCGTGACACGTTACAAGACACGTTACAAGCGTGATGGGCGCCACTCGACTATCTGCGGAGCGCGCACTATTCTCGCCACCATGCCCGCCGCGACGATCCTGGTCATTGACGACGAAAAGAATATCCGCCGCACCCTCCGGATGGTGCTCGAGTCGGAGGATTACGATGTCCTCGACGCCAGCAGCGCCGAAGAGGGGCTGGCGATCCTCGACGATCAGGTCGGCTGCGTGCTGCTCGACCTCAAGCTGCCGGGCATCTCCGGGATGGAGGCGCTGGCCAAGCTGCAGACTGACGAAAACTCGGGTCAGACCGAGGTGCCGGTGATCGTCATCTCGGGTCATGGCACGGTCGCCGACGCTGTACAGGCCACGCGCCTCGGCGCCTTCGACTTCCTCGAGAAGCCCCTCGACCGCGACCGCGTCGTGATCACGGTGCGCAACGCCCTGCGGCAGCAGTCGATGGAGCGTGAGGTCGGCCGGCTACGTCAGCAGGTCGCCGGGCGCTTCGAGATGATCGGCTCGAGCCCGGTGATGCAGAAGC
This sequence comes from Pseudomonadota bacterium, assembly GCA_002747355.1. GTDB lineage: Bacteria > Myxococcota_A > Polyangia. Next base: position 10,744 of record PDPC01000154.1, read on the forward strand.
TCTTCGCCGAGATCTCCAAGGTCGCTCCGACCCGCGGCCGCGTGTTGATCAGCGGCGAGAGCGGCGCCGGCAAGGAGCTCGTGGCTCGCGCGATCCACGACAACAGTCAGCTCGCCAGTGGCCCCTTCGTCAAGGTCAACTGCGCGGCGATCCCGCCGGAGCTGATCGAGAGCGAGCTCTTCGGCCACGAGAAGGGCGCCTTCACCGGCGCCACGGCGCGCAAGCGGGGGCTCTTCGAGGTCGCCGACAACGGCACGATCTTCCTCGACGAGGTCGGGGACATGAGCCTCTCGGCCCAGGCGAAGGTGCTGCGCGCGTTGCAGACCGGTGAGCTGACCCGGGTCGGCGGCGAGGGTGTGATCAAGGTCGACGTGCGGGTGATCGCCGCGACCAACAAGGACCTCCAGAAAGAGGTCGAGCAGGGCGGCTTCCGCGAGGACCTCTTTTTCCGCCTCAACGTGATCCCGCTGCGTGCGCCGCCGCTCCGCGATCGCCTCGACGACGTCCCCGAGATGGTCGACCACTTCGTCCGTGACTTCTGTAAAGAGAACGGGTTTCGCGACAAGACCGTCGACCCCGAGGTGCTCGCGGCGTTGCAGCGCTACGAGTGGCCGGGCAACGTCCGCGAGCTGAAGAACATCATCGAGCGGGTCGTGATCATGTCCGATGAGGTGATCCGCCTGGCGGACCTGCCCGATTACCTCAAAGAGAGCCAGAAGCCGCTGGTCGACCTGCAGCGCTATGGCGACCGCACGCTCAAGGAGTTCAAAGAGCAGATGGAGCGCGAGTTCATCCTGATGCGCCTCGAGGCGCATGACTGGAACGTCTCGCGCACCGCTACCGCCTTGGGTATCGAGCGCACCAACCTACACAAGAAGCTCAAGACCTACAACATCAGCAAGCCCTAGAGCGCTGATGTTGATTGAGCCTCAACCGAGCGAGGCGAGGCCATTCGAGCCGAGATCGCGGAGCGAAAACGCGGCCATCGTGGTGGCACGCCGAGTCTGAACGACAAAAAGCTTGGCTCGAAGGGCAAGCGTCGCGACGGGAGGCATGCTAGATCAACGGGCTGCTAACCCTTGCGGATCGCCGCCACCACGCGCGCGAACGCCGGCTTGGCCTCGGCGCGCAGCGCTTGGCTGCTCGAATAGCTCCAGAGCGCGATCCCGACGCTTAAGACGCAGAGCACGATCAGCGGCGTCGGTGGCAGTCCACCCAGGGCAACCGCGCCGAAGAGGAGCGGCAGGAGCGCGAAGCCCAGCGCCACGATGGAGAGCAGCGGACCCAGCCTATCCGAGGCTCTTAGTACATTGTCGTAAGCCATGGCGAAGGCTTGCTCGGCGCACGTGGCGCGGGCGTCGCGGCTTTTTCCCTTGGCGTTCATCGCCGCCGAGAGCGCTGGCCGCACCATCCGCAAGAAGAGCGAGTTGGGCGTCACGGCGCAGAGCTTATGCGCCCGCTTGATGTTGTCGGCCGCCACCAGCTTGACCAGCTGGGGAGTTAGCATCTTGATGTTGCCGGTGTTGCGGATCGTGAATATCGTGCGGTAGAGCGCGATGGCCATCGCGAGGCCCGCGCACGCGTAAAGGGCGATCTCGAGGTTCGCGGTGTTGCTATCCATGTCCCGAGCCTTTCATTAGCGAGAGGGCGTTGTCGAGTCACAATTGCCAGATCGGGCATCCGACGTTGGTTCACGCCCTTGGCTCGCCAGGCCGATCGATCTCGCCAGGCCGATCGATCTCGCCAGGCCGATCGATCTCGCCGGGCCGATCGATCTCGCCGGGCAGAGGGTCCGATAGCTCGCCGTCGCAGAGTGGCCCTTCACCGACGAAGGTCCTCAGGTTAGCCTCACGGTGTGCTCGATCGCAGCCCACCGTCGCCCAGCGAAAACGAACGCGAGAGGCGACTCGCTCGCGTCGCTGATCCACTGCCGGGGCTGAAGCCACATCCCGCGTCGAGGCCGCTGCGGGTCCCGGGGGCTCTCGACGCGCGGCCGCTGCTCGAGCTGCTCTGCGCGTTGCATCCCCACCATGACGAGCGTACCTGGCGCGAAGCGATCAACACAGGCCGGCTCTCGCTCCGCGGTGAGGTGCTTCGCGATGTGGAGCGGCAGCTCCGCGCCGGCGACGAGCTGCTCCATGAGATCCCTGATGTTGTCGAGCCTTGGGTCGACGCTCGGGTCACTGTGCTCCACGAGGACACGGCGCTGCTGGTGCTCGACAAGCCCGCGCCACTGCCGGTGCACCCCTGCGGCCGCTATCGTCTGCATACAGTCACGGAGCTGACCGCCGCGGCCTGGCCCGAGCTTCGGCTGCGCCCGGTGCATCGTCTCGACGCGGCGACCAGCGGCGTGCTCGTGCTGGCCAAGACCCGCGCCGCGGCGCGAGCGCTGGCGCGCAGCTTCGAGCGGCGAGAGGTCGAGAAGCGTTATCTGGCGTTGGTCGAAGGGCACCCGCGAGACGACCACTTCTCTGTCGAGCGGCCCATCCGACGGCAGACAGCGACCGCCGGCTCACGCGAGCTCGCTGGCGCTGACGACATGAGCGGCGGCGCAGCGCGCAGCGAGGTCCACGTGCTCGATCGCCTCGCTGACGGTCGCGCGTTGGTTGAGATCGTGCCGCATGAGGGGCGCACCAATCAGATCCGCCTACACCTGGCGAGCAGCGGCCACCCGATCGTCGACGACGCGGTCTACGCCAGCGCCAACACCCAACGTCTCGAGACCGGCGAGGCGCTCACGACGGGGGCGATCTGTCTGAACGCCTTCCGGCTCGCCTTGGATCATCCGGAGAGCGGTGACCCATCAGCGACGCCTGGGTGCTTGTAGGTCCTGACCGTGGGATCGTCGGCGGCCCGAAAGGAGGTCGCGATGGAGAAACGCAAGATCCGCG
>PDPC01000176.1 GCA_002747355.1 Pseudomonadota bacterium
TGTCCTCGGTCAACACGCTGCGCGCCCGCAACCCCGATGGCACCGACCACCTCGTCACGGGCGGCTACATCAACGAGGGGCGTGCCCACGTCGACGTCGCCGGCGTCGACCCCGCCCTCGGCGTCGGCCTCATCTTGCAGCCCTTGGACCCGCTCTTTGTCGGCGTGTCCTACCAGAGCCAGCCGGCCTTTGGTGACATGAAGCTCGAGGGCCAGCTCACCCAGATCCTCGGCAGCATCCCGCAGCAGGTCGCCCCCGAGGACGTCGAGTTCGTCCAGGCCCTCACCGACGTCCTCCGCTTCGGCGGCCGCTGGTCGATGCCGGGCCGGTACGAGCTTCGCCTGTCCTTCAGCCTCACCCGCTGGAGCAGCTTCGACGTGCAGTGCATCCTCAACAGAGGCCGCGACGACCGCCGGTGCGACCGCGACGAGCCCGTCGGCCAGATCGTCAACATCCCCCGCGACTGGAGCGACGCCTGGGGCGTGCGCGTCGGGGCCTCGTATTGGGCCGACCCCGACATCGAGATCTATTTGGGAAGCGGCTGGGATGGCAACGCCGTGCCCGATCACACCGCTGAGACCTCGCTCTACGACGCCGACAAATTCAATGCTGCCGTAGGCGCCAAGCTCTGGCTGCTCGACCGCACCCTGGTCCTCAAGGCGACGTGGACCCAGTGGCTCTACCTGACCCGCGACATCGAGCCCCGCGGCCGGGTCCCTGCCGACCCGACGGATCCTGGCGGCCCCACCGTCACCGACATCGCGTCTCACGGGCTCCCCCCGACGCTCCGCAACCCCGACGCGGCTGGCACCTACACCCACACCATCGGCGCCCTCAACGTCAGCGCCGAGTACCGCTTCTAGTTCGTTCGCCCGGAAGTTTCTCGGGGGATCGGACTAAAATCCGTTCGCCAGGCGATCTGGTGGTATGCCAGGCCCACTTGCCCGCCCCATCATCCTGTCCGACGAGCACCGTGCGAAGCTGGAGAGCATCGTGCGCGCTCACGGTGCGGCACAGGCGGCGGTGCGACGCGCGCGGATCATTCTCCTCGCAGCCGACGGATGCTCGAATGCCGAGATCGCTCGGAAGATCGGGACCACCGAGGACACGGTGCGAGTCTGGAGGGGCAGGTGGGCAGACACGCCCACGCCGAAGAGCCTGCGTGATCGGCGCCGGTCTGGGCGGCCTCCATTGGTCGAGGCAGCCACGCGCGCGACGCTGATCAGCCTGGCTTGCCAGCGACCAGAGGACGGAGACCGGCGCCCGTTCCGGGACATCTGGACCCAGGCATCCCTGCAAGCGGCGCTCAAGGTCGAGACCGGAGTGACCCTCAGCACCAGCGAGATCGGGAGAATCCTGCGAGCTCGTGAGATCAGGCCTCACCGCGTGAAGATGTGGCTCCAGAGCCAGGACCCGGCCTTCCGCGAGAAGGTGGATGTCATCTGCCAGCTCTACACCTCGCCGCCTGCAGGAACGACCGTGCTGTGCGTGGACGAGAAGCGGCTCTTCGCCCATCGCAGGCGGCCTGGAGTCCGGCCGTGCGCGCCGAATCAGCCCTGCCGGAAGGAGTTCGTCTACTCGCGCCACGGTTCCAGCGTGTTGATGGCGACCTTCGATATCGCAACCGGGAACGTGTTCGGGCACTGCAACGCTACTCGCACAGGGAACGATCTCGTCGAGTTCATGGAGCAGGTGGCAGCACGCTACCCGGGGCCCGTTGTCGTGATCTGGGACAACCTGAACGTCCACTACGATGGGAAGGCCGGACGATGGGCGGCCTTCAATGCACGGCATGACAAGCGGTTCACGTTCGTGTACACGCCGAAGCATGCCTCCTGGGTGAACCAGGTCGAGATCTGGTTCTCTATCCTTGAGAGAAGAGTGCTTCGGAACGGGAGCTTCGCCAACGTGGATGAGGTCGTCGAACGCACGCTCGGCTACATCGACCACTGGAACGCTGACGAGGCTCATCCCTTCAACTGGACCTTCCGAGGTACAAGAGACTTCCGAACTCGAACGGACCTCGGATTCCATGCCCGCTCCCCCCATCGACTCCTGGCAAGCTGACAGCACGACCGAGTCGCTCCAGAAGCACTACGGCCTGCCGCACCTACGAGCGCGCAAGCGCGGTCTCATCCTAACGATCGAGTCGGGCCCGAAGGGCGACGTCGTCCAGCACTTCCGACTCCGCCGTGACACCGTCAACCTCTGGCTCCTCGAGATGCCAGGCCGCGGAGGCAAGTGGGAGAGGACCCCCTTCCGAGACACCCTTGACGCCCTGATTGAGGTTGTCGTCACGAGCTTCCCGTGGATGGTCGAGCCCGTCCACGACAACCCCCGAGACACTTCCGATCGGGAGAACTAGTGGCCCTCGACGACCCGCCCTGCCCGCCCGCCCTCGTCGCCGTCGACGGCCCCCTGTGGGTCATCGACAAGCCCGCGGGCTACGTCGTCCACCCCGTCGGCAACCCCGACCACCCGGACATCCTGGCGTGGGCGGTGGCCGAGTACGGCGCGCCCGCCTGCCTCGCCCCCATCCACCGCCTCGATCGCCTCACGTCCGGCGTGGTGCTCTGCTCGCCCGACGCCGCGCTGCGTGGCGAGCTCGGTGCCGCCTTTGCCGAGCGGCGGATCGCCAAGATCTACCTGGCCTTGG
>PDPC01000155.1 GCA_002747355.1 Pseudomonadota bacterium
GCTTGGGCGGGGCCGCCACAGGCTTGGGTGGTGGAGGCTTGGGTGGCGCGGGCTTGGGCGGGGCCGCCGCAGGCTTGGGTGGTGCAGGCTTGGATGGCGCAGGCTTGGGCGGGGCTGCAGAGACGGCCAGCGGTGTCGCCGGCTTCGGCGCGGGCACAGCTGACTTGGCCGGAGGCTTGAACGCCGCGCTGTCAATCACGATATCATTGGACTCGATCGGCGAGCTGAGCGGCTTGACCTCGAGGGCGGTCGTCGGCTGAAGAACCGACCTCGCTACGAGATCTGCCGCCAGGTCGATCAACGCCTGCGTCTCGAAGGGCTTCTCAAGATCGCCGTCGGCGCCGACCGCCTGGGCGCGCGCACGATCGAGGGGCGCGGCCGTGCCGTGCAAGAGCAGCACGGGAGCACCGCTGTCAGCCTTGATCGCAGCGCAGATGTCGTAGCCGCTCTTGCCACCCATCGATACATCGGCGATCACCAGATCAGGCCCCATCTCGCCAGCGCGAGCAAGCGCGTCCGCTGCGGAAGATACCGCCGTAACGGTGAAGTCCTCCGCCTCGAAGGTCATCTGAACGACCTTCTGCATGGTCACGCTGTCCTCGGCGAGCAGAATCTTCTTCGCCATGAGGCCTCCGCAGAAACAGTTATGGCGCAGCCGCAGCTCGAACTAGGGAGATTCTTTGGGTATCACGCGCAGATGCGGCAGGTCAAGGTTTCCCCACCGCACCACCCCTCGGTGGTGCTAGTGTGCGCCCCGATGTCGCCCACCACGAAAGCGCCGGTCCGCGGCAGCGCCACACCGGGAGCGCCCAGACCTTCGGTGCTGGTGGTCTCCAAGCCCGTAGCTCCACCGTGGAACGACAGCAGCAAAAACCTGGTCAAGGACATCGCCTGCGCAGCTCGTCGCTTCGACTTCCAGCTGCTCGCTCCCCGCGGCTGCTCCTGGTCGCCCCCCGAGCATGTACACCTCGAGCCGATCTATCGCGACGTCGGATCGTTCAGCCCAGCCGCGACGCAGAACCTGCGCGCCCTCCTGCGACTGCTCCAGGCCGACGACAGCGCGATCCGCCACTTCTACTTCGCCCCGAACCCCAAGACCTCCCTGGTCGCCCGCTGGATCGGCCGGATCCACCGCAAGCCGACGATCCAGACGGTCTGCTCGATCCCACGAAGCGTCAACCCACGGCTCCTCTTTGCAGACCGAGTCGTGGTGCTCTCGGCTGCCACTCGACACCACTTCATCACGGCGGGCGTCGCCCCCGAGCGCCTCGTCCACATCCCGCCAGGCATCTCGCTGCCCTCCCTCGTAGGACCCGAGCGACGCGCGCTGCTCCGTCGCCACTTCGGGATCCCTGCCACGGGACGAGTGGCGCTCTTCGCGGGTGACTACCTCTTTTCCAGCGCGGCTCGCGTCTTCGCTCGAGCACTCACGAAGGTCCGAGATCGCGGGGCTTTCTTCGTCTTTGCCTGTCGCGTCAAGGGCCTGGAGTCGCGACGGATCGAGGCAGAGATCGACGCCGAGCTTCGCGCCGCCGGCGTCCGGTCCCGCGCCCTGATGCTCGACGAGGTCCCGGCGATGCTCGACCTCGTCGCCGCCTGCGACGTCTGCGCGCTGCCCGCCGAGAGCCTCTACGCCAAGATGGACCTGCCCCTCGTGCTGCTCGAGGCGATGGGCCACCGCTTGCCACTGGTCGTCGCTGACATCCCCCCCTTGACCGAGCTCCTCGACCCTCGCGGGGAGGTGGGGCGAGCGACGCCAGCGGGAGATGCGGAGGCTCTCGCAGCGGCTCTCGACGCCGAGCTCGCCCGCGGCCGGCGAGACGCCCCCCGCGCCCTGGCAGCCGAGCGCTACGCGATTGGAAAGATCGCGCCCAGAGTCGAGGCGCTCTACGATGAACTCCTCTCTGCCCGAAGGAGCTAGCCCGATCCGATGAAACCGACCGCCGAGCGCTATTATGACGAGTTCAGCCGTGACTACGAGGTGCACCGTCACTACGGTTACCATCGGATGCTTGATGACCTCGAGGTCGAGCTGGCCCTGCGCTACAGCGACGGGCCAGTGCTCGAGGCCGGCTGCGGAACCGGCCTCCTGCTCTCCCGCATCGCAGCCGAGCGCCCAGGGTCCCGCGGCTTCGACCTCTCGCGGGGCATGCTCGCCCACGCCCGCGACCGGGATCTCTCGGTGGCCCAGGCCGACGCCACCGCCCTGCCCTTCCCCAACGAGAGCTTCGACGCCGTGGTTAGCTTCAAGGTGCTGGCCCATATCCCGCCGATCGAGCGCTGCCTCGCCGAGCTGGCGCGAGTGACCCGACCCGGTGGACACCTCGTCCTCGAGTTCTACAACCGCCACAGCCTGCGCTACCTGCTCAAGCGAGCCAAGCGCCCGTCGCCCATCGGCTCTCGCTTCACCGATGACGACGTCTTCACCCGCTACGACACCCTCGACGAGATCTGCGGCTACCTGCCGGCGAGCACCCCCTTCGAGGCGGTACATGGCGTCCGCGTCCTGACCCCCGTCGCGCAAGCTCACGACCTCCCGCTCGTGGGGCCAACGCTGGCCTGGGTCGAGCGTGGCGCTCGCGACCTCTGGGGGCTGCGGCGCCTCGGCGGCTTCATCGTGGTCGTCGCACGCAAGCGCTGACCTGTCGTTTGACCTGACCTGTCGTTTGACGCCCACCACACCTCTCGGAGATACTCACCCACCATGCTGCAAGGCGCCGCCATCCTCGTGGTCGACGACGAGCGCTCTATGCGCGAGTTTCTCGAGATCCTGCTGCGGCAAAAGGGCTGCACGGTGATCCTCGCTGAGGGCGGCCAGCGCGCCCGTGACCTGCTCGACGAGCGCGACTTCGATGTGGTGATCACCGACCTCAAGATGCCAGAGGTCTCCGGCCTCGACGTGCTCGCCCACGCGCGTAAACAGCGCCCCGAGACCGAGGTGATCATGGTCACCGCCTTCGCCACCGCCGAGACGGCGATCAAGGCGATGAAAGACGGCGCCTACGACTACCTGACCAAGCCCTTCAAGGTCGACGAGATCATCGTCACCGTGGAGCGCGCCCTCGAGAAGCGGACCCTGCTGCGCGACAACGCGGTGCTGCGCCAGCAGCTCGGTGACCGCTACAAGCTCCATGACCTGATCGGCCGCAGCGAGCCGATGCAGGCGCTCTTCGAGCTGATCCGCAAGGTCGCCCCAGCCCGCACCTCCGTGCTGATCAGCGGTGAGTCGGGTACGGGCAAGGAGCTGGTCGCGCGGGCGATCCACGCCCAGAGCGAGCGCGCCTCCCGCCCCTTCGTGGCGGTGAACTGCGGGGCGATCCCTAGCGCCCTGATCGAGAGCGAGCTCTTCGGCCACACCCGCGGCGCCTTCACCGGCGCCAACCAAGCCAGCACAGGGCTCTTCAAGGCCGCCGACGGAGGCACGCTCTTCCTCGACGAGATCGCCGAGCTCGACCCGTCGATGCAGGTCAAGCTGCTCCGCGCCCTTCAGGAGCGCCGGGTCAAGCCCGTGGGCGGCGTCGAGGAGCTCTCCATCGACGTGCGCGTGATCGCCGCCACCAACCGTGACCTCGACGAAGAGGTCGAGGCCCAGCGCTTCCGCTCAGATCTGTTCTACCGGCTGAACGTCCTCCCCCTGACGTTGCCACCGCTACGTTCGCGTCAGCAAGACATCCCGCTGCTCACGGACCACTTCGTGCGTCGCTTCGCCGCCCAGAGCGGACGTCGGATCACGGGGCTCACCCCCGAGGCGATGGAGCTGCTCTGCAGCTACCACTACCCTGGCAACGTTCGCGAGCTTGAAAACCTCGTAGAGCGCGCCGTCATCCTTGCCACCGGGCCTCAAGTTGACGAGTCGGCGCTACCGGAGCTCAAGCGGCGCAAGACTCCCACCAGCGAAAACCCTGCGGTGCTCCCTGAGGGGGGGCTCGATCTTGATCGCCACATCGGCGAGGTCGAGAAGAGCTTGCTCCTGACAGCACTCGAGCGCTCTCACGGCAACCGCACGGAGGCGGCGCGGATGCTCGGCATCACCCTGCGCTCCATCCGCTACCGGCTCTCCAAATACGGTGTCGAGAGCTAGAGCGATAGACAGCGCAATTTGTCGGCGCGGGTGACAATTTTTGTCAGTTCTTGTCAGTCCGAGCTGGTCGCGAGACCTTAGGGGCGTCAACGTGACGCTAGGAAGTGTCAGATACCAGGTAATCTTGCCGATCCTGCCCAATAGCAGATCATGGCATGAGTCCTGCTTGAAAGGCGAGCAACCATGACCTCTCTCTCCACCACGACCCGCAAGAGACGCCATGAGCGCGGCTTCTCGATGATCGAGATGATGATCGTGGTGGTGATCGTGGCCGTGCTCGCCGCCGTGGCCTTCGTCGCCTACCGCCGTCACATCCGTAAAGGCTATGTGATCCAGGCGACAGAGTTCGTCACTCGCATCGTGCAGCAACAGGAGCTCATGCGGCAGCAGAACGGCCACTACACCGACATGGGGAGCAATGCCGCTTACCCGGCGCTGAAACTCCGCGAGCCCGTGCAGAAGGCTTGGACGGCGATCCCCGGGGCTTGGCAGACCTTTGGCCTACGCCCCCATAATAACGTGTCGTACTTCGGCTTCGTGGTGCGCGCCAGCAGGCCGGTGGTTTCTCATCAGATCGAAAACTACGCGAGCAATGGGCGCTTTGGCATCCCGGCGCAGCCTACGACACCCGTGAGCGATCCAGGCTACATCCCGCCTCATCCGTGGTTTTACGTGATCGCGGTGGGCGATATGGATGGCGACACCAACACCGCCTGTAACTCGCCCAACCCAGGAAGCATAACGGGCTGCACCATGATCTTGGCCTCGAGCGCGAGGCCCTCACCGACGGTTTACAACCAGAACGAATAGTCGATAGAGACGAAGCGCCGCTGGCGCAAACGCATGGGATACCCCCCCAGAAGGAGGCAGAGACATCATGTTGGCCAAGCTGAGAAAGAGACGCGCTGGAGGTTTTACGTTGATTGAGCTGATGATCGTCGTCGCGATCATCGGCATCCTCGCCGCGGTGGCGATCCCGGCGTTCATCAAGTATCTCCGCAAGTCGAAGACCGTAGAGGCCACCGAGGGGCTGGACAAGATCAAGGTCGGCGCGAAGACCTATTTCCAGGCTGACCACTACAACAACACGGGCGCTCTGCTACCCAAGCAGTTCCCGGCGGCCCCGACTACGGCGCCGAACCCGACGCCCGCTGCCAACTGCTGTAACGCGCCAGGGCCAAAATGCGCCCCCGTTCCCGGGCTCAACGGCTGGAACGACAACACCTGGCGCGCGCTCCAGTTTCAGATGACCGATAATCATTACTTCGTCTGGCAATGGGACGCGACTGGCACGAACACCAGCGCGCAGTTTACAGCGAGCGCTTACGGTGACCTCGACTGCGATGGGACGCTCTCGACCTACCGCCTCCTCGGCTCGATCGACGAGGAGTTTGGTGTCCAGGGTCGCGGCCCGGTCATCACCAACGAGATCGAGTAGCGTCAGATCGAGTCGCGTCGCTCGACGCCAGCCGCCCGGCAGCGACGCGCGCGGCTGGCCTCTCTCCCCCCACCCGACCCATCTCCCAGCGAGCTCATCTTGCTGCTAGAGTCCACACCATGGAGTCGCGTCCGCTCACTCGTGCCCTGATCGGCGCGCTGCTCTTCGTGCTCCTCCTCCCTCCGCTCGTCCTCGTGGAGGGTCGGCTGGCTGCGCTCAGCGAGCCGCCCCAAAAGAAGATGGCGCCCGCCCAGACCTTCTTCCTGCCGCCCCCCTCGGTCGTGCGCACCCTGTCTTTTGGCTACAACGAGCTCGCCGCAGATCTGATCTGGGTACGCTGCATCGCCTACTTCGCCGACCACCTGGTCACCGACCGTGACGTGCGGCATATCCACCGCTATGTCGAGACGGTCGTCGCCCTCGACCCCTACCTCAAGACCACCTATCGCTACGGCGCCGCGATGCTGACGGCGATCCCCAGCGGCAACGCCTCTATCCATCGCGCGATCGCGCTGCTCGAGCGCGGCCACGCGATCTTCCCCGAAGACCACATGATCCCGCTGCGGATCGGGATCCATTACCTGCAAGAGCTCAAGACGACGTCCTCACGGGAGCGTCGCGCCTGGCGGCTTATGGGGGCGGGCTGGATCCATCGCGCGATCCTGCTCGGAGCCGAGCAGCCCTGGCTCGCCTCCCTCGCGGCGCAGGTTTATAGTAAGGAAGGCAAGCGCCAGATGGCGATCCACAGCCTCCAGGAGCTCTTCGCCGTCACCCAGGATCCCGCGACGCGCAAGCAGATCGGCTTCAAGCTTCGTCAGCTGAAGCTCAAGAGCCTGCGTAACCGGCTGCGCTCGCAAGCCAAGCGCTTCGCCGACGCCCAGCGGGAGGCCAAGCTAACCTTCGTCAGCGGCGACCTCTACGCGCTGATCGAGCTCCCGGCAGCGACGGCGTTCTCGCTGGCGTCGCCGACGGCGTCTTCTCCTGCGTTGCCTCGCTAGGGGCGAGGCCGTCCTGCACCGGGGCGGTCTTCTGCTTTGGGCCAAAGGCGTGCACGAGGTCGAAGAAGCGTGACCAGCGGATCCCCTCCGGCGGCCCGCTCGACCACCAGATGATCATCGCCTTGCCCTTGATGTTCTCATAGGGCACCGGGCCCCAGGCCCGGCTGTCGTGGCTGTTGTCTCGGTTGTCGCCCATCACGAAGACATGCCCCGGTGGCACCTTTTTTCGCGCATAGTCGAGGCTGAGGCTCGGGACGTCATGGATCACACGATAGTGACGATCGCCGTTTTGCTCCTCGAAGGCGACGCACGTGCGGATCTCGCCACGCTCGCCGGTGTCGCTGTCTTGATCACGGTAGCGACAGGGGACGTTCAGCTTGCGCTTCGCGAGCCGCTTGCCGTTGACATAGACCACGTTGTCGCGGACCTCGATCTCGTCGCCGGCCACAGCGACGATGCGCTTGATGAAGTCCTTGCTTGGATCCCTCGGAAAGATGAAGACGATCACGTCGCCGCGGTTTGGCGACCGGGCGAAAAACTTCACCCGTGTAAAGGGGACCCGCAGCCCGTAGAGGAACTTGGTGACGAAGATGTGATCACCGACCTTCAGCGTGGGGATCATCGATCCGCTGGGGATCTTGAACGCCTCGACGACAAAGGCGCGCAAGAGCAACGCGATCAACACGGCGATCCCGATGCTCTCGATGTACTCACGGAAGGCCGACTTGCGAGCGAAGTCGAGGTGCCTCTCGAGCAGCCGATCTTGCTTCGTGACCAGCGGGCGGGCCGCCACCGCGTCCTTGTCTTTGTAGGCCTGCTCCAGCGCCTGGACCGTCTCGTCGATCTCCTGGGCGACCGGCTGCTTGAGCCCCCCGCGGTGACGCTTGAGGATCCGGCGGCTCTCCTTCAGCAGGGCCTTGGCGTCCTTCAGCGTGCGGAGGTTCCGCCGCCAGGTGGTGAACCCGCCAGCCGCGCTTCGCTCTACCTTGCTGCGTCGGCCCATCAGCTCAGTCCAGCTTCAACACGGCGAGGAAGGCCTCTTGCGGGATCTCGACGGCGCCGAACTGTTTCATCCGCTTCTTGCCCTCTTTCTGCTTCTCCAGGAGCTTCCGCTTGCGCGAGATGTCACCACCGTAGCACTTCGCCGTCACGTTCTTTCGCAGCGCCTTCACCGTCGTCCGAGCGATCACCTTGGTGCCGATGGCGGCCTGGATCGCCACCTCGAACATCTGCCGCGGGATCAGCTCCTTGAGCTTCCGACAGAGGTCGCGCCCCTTGTAGTACGAGAAGTCGCGGTGGCAGATCGTCGCCAGCGCGTCGAGCGGGTCTCCGTTGACCAGGACGTCGAGCTTGATCAGATCGTTGGCTCGGAAGTCTGCGATCTCATAGTCGAGAGACGCGTAGCCGCGGGTGGCGCTCTTGAGCTTGTCGTAGAAGTCGGAGACGACCTCAGCCAGCGGCAGCTCGTAGACCACCATCACGCGCTCTTTCGAGGGATACGCGAGCGACTTCTGGATCCCTCGCTTCTCTTCGCAGAGCTTCAGCACCGCCCCGACGTACTCTTCGGGGATGTGAATCGTGGCGTTGATGAAGGGCTCCTCCACGCTCTGCAGCGAGACCGCCGGCGGGAGCTTGGAGGGGTTCTCGATCTCGTGCATCGCCCCATCGGTGGTGTAGGCGCGATAGCGCACCGAGGGCGCCGTGATCACCAGGTCGAGATCGAACTCCCGCTCGAGGCGCTCCTGCACGATCTCCATGTGCAGCAAGCCCAGAAACCCGCAGCGGAAGCCGAAGCCGAGCGCCTCCGATGTCTCCGGCTCGTAGGTCAACGACGCGTCGTTGAGCACGAGCTTCTCGAGGGCCTCGCGGAGATCACCGTAGTCTTTCGAGTCCGAGGGGAAGAGCCCGGCAAAGACCACCGGCTTGAGCGTCTTGAAGCCCGGCAGGGGCTCGGCGCAGGGGCGGTCGGCGTGGGTCATGGTGTCGCCGACGCGGGCCTCTGAGAGGTCTTTGATCCCCGCGATGATCACCCCGACCTCGCCGGCCTCGAGCACCTTCACCTTCTCATGGTGTGGCGTATAGACGGCGAGCTCTTGAACGTCGGCCACCGCCTGGGTCGCCATCAGCCGGACCTGATCGCCGACCTTCACCCGCCCAGACTTGACCCGCGCGAGCACCATCACGCCACGGAAGCTGTCGTACCAGCTGTCGAAGATCAGGGCCGCCAGCTCCGCCTCGCGGTCGACCTCGGGGGGCGGGATCCGCTGCACCAGCGCCTCGAGCACCGCCGGCACGCCGGTCCCGTCCTTGGCGCTCACGGGGAGGGCATCGGAGGCGTCGAGCCCGATGATCTCTTCGATCTCGGCCGAGACTCGGTCGACGTCGGCGCTGGCGAGGTCCATCTTGTTCAGCACCGGGAAGACCTCGAGGTCGTTGTCGATGGCGAGATAGACGTTGGCCACGGTCTGAGCCTGGACGCCCTGCGTCGCGTCGACGACCAAGAGCGCGCCCTCGCAGGCGGCGAGGCTGCGCGAGACCTCGTACTGGAAATCGACATGGCCCGGCGTGTCGATCAAGTTGAGCTGGTAGGTCTCTCCGTCGGCGGCGGTATACGCCAGGCGCACGGTCTGCGCTTTGATCGTGATCCCTCGCTCGCGCTCCAGCTCCATCTTGTCGAGAAACTGCTGCTTGCGCTCGCGCTCGGGCAGCGCACCGCAGAGCTCCAGCAGCCGGTCGGCGAGTGTGCTCTTGCCGTGGTCGATATGCGCGATGATCGAGAAGTTGCGTATCTTGTCTGGGGAGGTCATCGATCGCGGTCGTTTCGGCAAACCGACCGGTGTCGGCGAGCGCGTATCCTATAAGCGCGTATCATATAGAGGTGCTGCTCGGGGTTGTCAAACACGAGGCCAGGCGCCTTGCCCGGTTCGAGGTTATCAGATAGCTTGACGAAATCACCCTCTAGGAGTTGCCTCATGAGTTCGCGTCCCTTGAGCTCCCCCCACGCCCGATCGGCCAGCTTCGGCGCAGCTCTGATCGTGATCGTCGCTCTGCTCCTGCCAGCGGTAGGTTGCAAAGGCACCACGAAGGGCGTTGAGAAGCGCAGCGCCAAGCTCAGCGCCTCGGACAAGCCCAAGGCGGAGCGCAGTCGCTGCAACACCGCCGGCAAGCGGGTGGTGAAGCTCGACCTGAACCAAGACAAGCAGCCCGACGTCTGGAAGCTCTACCGCACCAAGGTCGAGGGCGGCGCCAAGGTCGACGTGCTGACGTGCAAAGAGCGCGACCTCAACTTCGATGGCCGCAAGGACGTCTGGTACTACTACGACGACGACGGCAATATCCGCATGGAAGAGATGGACCTCTACTTCGACGGTCGCATCGACCTGGTGACCTACCGACAGGGCGGCAAGATGGTCCGCCAGGAGATGGACACCAACCACAACGGCAAAGCTGATGTGTTCAAGCACTACGAAGAGGAGATCCTCGCCCGCATCGAGCGCGACACCAACCACGACGGCAAGATCGACTACTGGGAGTACTACGAGGGCGGGCAGCTCGACCGCATCGGCTACGACGACGACTCCGATGGCGTCGTCGATCGCTGGGATCGTGCCAAGGCCAAGTAACCTCCTCCCCTACCGCTGACCTTGCCCTCCCCCGTCCTCCCCTGACGTTCGCCCTGACATCCCTGCCCTACCCCAACCCGCGATCAAAACAAACGTCATATCAAAGGGTTACAGCTTAGCCCAGCTCATGGTCTCGGCTGAAGTCCTGCAACACGTTGATCTTTCACGATTGTCTTGCCAGTGCGGCTCTGTTAAAAAATTAACGTCGCGTCATCGTTCGGCGCTCAATAGATGCCGACACCTCCAGCTTACCTTTATGATTTCAAAACGTTAGATTCCAACGCCGCCGAGCCCGTCACGGCTCGGTTCTTGCAATTGGAGACCGTCCATGACGCTCCCAGCCCCACTCCACGCCGCGAGCCCAGCTTGCGTGGGACGCGACCACGAACTGGCGCGCCTATTAGACACGCTCGAGACCCTGGACCAACACGGCACCTTTGTCGCGATCACCGGCCCGCTCGGGATCGGCAAGTCGACGTTCATGGTCGAAGCCAACCGCCGCCTTCGTGAGCGCGGTGTGATGACCTTCGTCACCCGCTGTCGCCCGGGACTCAGCTCCTTTCGCCCGATCGTCGAGCTGCTCCGCGGCCTCTTGGTCCGCCTCTGCGAGCAAGGCGAGCCCAGCCAGCAGCACGACCTGGTCGGCCGCGCCGAGGAGCTCTTGGCCACCTTCGAAGGCCGCCGGAGCGACCGCGGTCAGCTCGATCGCATCACGCTCTTCGAGCAGCTGGCGCAGCTGCTACGCGACCTCGCCGAGGCTCAGCCCCTGGCGTTGCTCGTCCATGACATCGACGTCGCTGACGCAGGAACGCGCCAGGCCGTCAGCTATCTCGGGCAGGAGCTCACCAGCTCGCCGGAGCTCTCCACGGGGCGTTATCGCGGCCTGCTCATCGCCACCGCAGCGACGCTAGAGGACGTCGGCGGCGACGCCCGCTGGGCCGACGGCACAGAGCTGCTCCACATCGCCCTCGAGGGCATCAACAAAGCTGGCATCAAGGCCTACCTCACCAGCGAGCGCGTACTCGCGCGCGTCCTCGAGCTCACCGATGGGGTCCCCCAGCGCCTCGAGGCGCTGGTCAGCAGCGAGCTGGCCCGTCGTCTGCCATCTCCGCTAAGCCAGGCCTCCGGCGACGAGCGTCGGGTCCTCGAGCTGCTCGCCACCTTCGGCCGCCCCCTCGCCGCCGAGACCCTCGGCGAGCTCACCGGGCTGCGGGGCGACACGCTGACCACCGCCATCGCCAACCTCGTCGGGCGCCAGATCATCGAAAAGACGGTCAGCGACGCCTCGGGGCGCCGCGGGGCCCTTTGCATCGCCTTCCGCCGCGTCGGCGACGAGCGCGCGGTCTACGAGTCGCTGCCCGCTGGGGACCGTCAGGCCCTCCACGCTACCATCGGCTACCACCTGCAGGCCGCCGACGAAGACCTCGAGTCTTGCGCCGACCATCTGCTCCGCGGCAGCGCAGGCGACGACGCCGTGCGAGCCGCCGAGCGAGCCGCCGAGCAACTCGAGATAGCGTATTGCTACGAGCGCGCCGGAGAGTTCTATGAGCGCGCCCTCGAGCAGGTGCGCGATGATGACACCCGCCGCCGGCTGCTGTGGGCGCTCTGCACGATCTTCGAAAACAGCGCGAACCTCGACCGAGCGGTTCAGACCGCCGAGCAGCTGCTCGAGCTCGAGAGCCGCCGCGGCGAGCCAGACCCCGCCGCGCAGCTGAAGCTCGCCCGGCTGCTGCTGCGCCGCGGCGACTTCTCCGCCGCGCGACAGCGCCTCCACGAGCTCGAGCGGCTCGCCACGCGGGACGGCGATCTCGAGCTCCGCGCGGAGGTCCACGCGGAGCAAGCCGAGGGGCTCTTTCTCGACGGACAGCGAGGGGCGGCCCGCAGCGCGGCCCAGCAGGGCCTGGAGCTCTGTGATGAGCTGCGGCGCGAAGGCGAGACGATAACGCTCCGCCTCGCCTTGCAGAACACGCTGGGTAAGCTGGCCCTCGACGCCGGTGATGTTGAGGAGGCCCGCGGCCTCTTCGCCGACAACCTGCGGCGCGCCGACGTCGCCGGCCTCGTCGCCGAGACGGCGCGAGCCCAGATCCAGCTCGGCATGACCGCGCTCTCCGCCGCCGACTACGCCGCAGCCGAGCAACACTACGAGCAGGGCCGCCAGCTCAGCGCCAGCGTCGGCGAGCATCGCTACCTTGGCGCCTGCCTACAACACCTCGGCGTCCTCGCGGAGCGCCGCCGCGACTACGCCGAGGCCATCCACAGCTACCAGCAAGCAGTCGGCGCCTGGAAGAAGGTCGGGCACCGTAGCTACCTCGCCTGGGTCGGGCTCGACCTGGCGAAACTCTACCTCGACCTCGGCGGCGTCGGGCGGGCCACGGCGATGCTCAACCTCGCCGATAAGCTTGCCGACGCCGAGCCACCGCTCGCGACACGGATCAACCGCGAGATCCTCTCTGGTCGGCT
This sequence comes from Pseudomonadota bacterium, assembly GCA_002747355.1. Lineage (GTDB taxonomy): Bacteria > Myxococcota_A > Polyangia. The sequence continues at coordinate 12,601 of PDPC01000155.1, forward strand.
GGCCAAGGCCGCCTGCCGCTTCGCCGACGCCAAGGCCCACCTCGCGCGCGCCGAAGAGCTCGCCGAGAAGAGCGACCAGCACGGTAGAGCCGGGCGTGCTGCCCTTGAGCTAGCCTCCTTGGCCTACGAGCGAGACGACAGCGCGACCGCCGCCAAGCGGCTCGAGGACCTGCTCTCGAGCGAGCCCGACGGACCACTGCGCCTACGAGCCCTCTTGCTGCGCACCCAGGTCGAGAGCCGCAGCGGCTCGAGAGCCGCAGCCCGCGCCGCGGCCATCGAGGCCCTGGAGCTGGCCAGCGACCTCCAAGACGATGAAGCGAGCTGGCAGGCCCACTTCCATCTCGCGACCGTAGCGCGAGCCGAGGGCCGAGAGAGTGAGGCGCAGCGCCGGTTGCTCGATGCTGCCCGCATCGAGGGCCGCGTGCGCCAATGCGTGCCGAAAGAGCTCCGCGAAGCGGTCGCTGAGCAACCTCTCCGGGTCGCCCTCCGCGCAGCTTCGGGCGACGCTCAGCCGTCTTCGTTCTCGGCGCCCGCTCGGCCACGAGACACCCGCCTCGACGGCGACGGTCCGGCCGTGAGCACCCGCCCCTTTCATGGGATCGTCGGCGCGCACCCACGGATCCAACAGGTGCTGAC
>PDPC01000156.1 GCA_002747355.1 Pseudomonadota bacterium
TAAACGGCGGCCGTAACTATAACGGTCCTAAGGTAGCGAAATTCCTTGTCGGGTAAGTTCCGACCTGCACGAATGGCGTAACGACTTCCCCACTGTCTCGGCCAGGGGCTCAGCGAAATTGACATGGGGGTGAAGATGCCCTCTACCCGCAGCTAGACGGAAAGACCCCGTGAACCTTTACTACAGCTTGGCACTGATTTTCGGGATAGTTTGTGTAGGATAGGTGGGAGGCGTTGAAACCGGGACGCTAGTTTCGGTGGAGCCAACCTTGAAATACCACCCTGATTATTCTGGAAATCTAACCTAGGCCCGTTATCCGGGTCGGGGACAATGCCTGGTGGGTAGTTTGACTGGGGCGGTCACCTCCCAAAAAGTAACGGAGGTGCGCGAAGGTCCTCTCAGCCTGATTGGAAACCAGGCGTAGAGTGCAATGGCATAAGAGGGCTTGACTGCGAGACTTACTAGTCGAGCAGGTGGGAAACCAGGTCATAGTGATCCGGTGGCTCCGAATGGAAGGGCCATCGCTCAACGGATAAAAGGTACTCCGGGGATAACAGGCTGATCTCCCCCAAGAGTTCACATCGACGGGGAGGTTTGGCACCTCGATGTCGGCTCATCGCATCCTGGGGCTGAAGTGGGTCCCAAGGGTTTGGCTGTTCGCCAATTAAAGCGGTACGCGAGCTGGGTTCAGAACGTCGTGAGACAGTTCGGTCCCTATCTGCTGTGGGCGTAGGAGTGTTGAAGAGATCTGTCCCTAGTACGAGAGGACCGGGATGGACGGACCTCTAGTGTTCCTGTTGTTCTGCCAAGGGCATTGCAGGGTAGCTATGTCCGGAACGGATAACCGCTGAAAGCATCTAAGCGGGAAGCCGGCTCTAAGATAAGCACTCCCTGGACCTTCGGGTCCCTAAAGGTCAGTCGAAGACTACGACGTTGATAGGCTGGGTGTGGAAGTGCAGCAATGTATGGAGCTAACCAGTACTAATCGACCGTGAGGCTTGGCCTTTTTCCTTTATTCCTAATGTTGACCTCGACACGTAGACTGCGGGAACGAGGTCAGCTTCGTGCCCATCCCTGGGTGCATCGCAGATTCGACGGACAGACAGCAGCTCGAGTTTTTCTCACTCGAGCTAGCAATTCCCGCTTGAGCGAGCCCTTCTCACTCGAGCGATCAATGCGTTACACTTTCCGGTGGCTATGGCGGAGGGGCCACACCCGATGTCCATCCCGAACTCGGAAGTTAAGCCCTCCAGCGCCGATGGTACTGCACGGGTAACTGTGTGGGAGAGTAGGTCGCTGCCGGAGTTTTTAGGGGCCCCAGTCGAAAGACTGGGGCCCTTTTCTTTTGTTGGGTGGCCTTTTCTTTTGTTGGGTGGCCTTTTCTTTTGTTTGGGGCCCTTTCTGACCTCGCGCAAGTCACGCCACCGTTTCGTTGCGATGACGCTCGCGATCGCTGTCTCTCGCGATCGTCGCGACCTGGCGGGTGTTGTCGGGGGTGCCACACGCTCGACCATGCACTATGATTGGGGCGACTAGAGGAGCGAGAGCGCGATGAGCGAACAATGGCGCGATGAGCTACGGGAGCTGCTCGCTGGTCGAAGCGGCCCACCACCAAAGAGCAACCTCGCTGAGGGTCGGCGTAGAGTGGCCAAGTGGATCTCAAAGACCGTCGCGCCGACCTTCAAAGAGCTCCGCGGGGAGCTCCAAAAGCATGGCCGAAGCGCCGTGATCGAGCGTGGCGATTACTACGCTGCGATCCGTGTCTTCAACGGTGAGCGTGAAGAGTTCTCCTACTCCATCCGGGGACGGATCTATCACAAGCTCTCCTTTGCGATGCCACGCTCGGGCAAGGAGGAAGGGCAGCCTGTCCTGCGCGCCGAGGTCATGCTCAAGGACGTGCGGAAGGAGGGCGCGAAGGTCAAGGAGATGACCCGCGAGATGATCCTCCGCGATTTCCTCGGCGAGTATGCGGATTGGTTGGAGGGGGGCTCCCACTAAAAGCGCGGGCCTTCCTTCCCGACTTCACGGCTCACTCCAGGCTCTGGCGCTGCGATTTCGGGCAGGTCTATTGATTGCCGAGGTAGGGGGAGCAAGGGGCCGTCGAGTCAGACGTTGAAGCGGTAGTTCACGACGTCGCCGTCTTGGACCACGTACTCCTTGCCCTCGAGGCGCATCTTGCCGGCGCTCTTCAGGGCGGCCTCGGAGCCATACTCGAGGAGATCATCGAGCTGGTAGACTTCGGCGCGGATGAAGCCACGCTCGATATCGCTATGGACCTTGCCCGCCGCCTTGCGGGCGATGGTCCCGCGGCGGATCGGCCAGGCGCGGCACTCGTCGGGGCCGGCCGTGAGAAAGGATATGGAGTCGAGGAGCCGGTAGGCCGTGCGGATGAAGACGTTGCGCGCTGGCTCTCCGAGCCCCAGGCCCTCCAGAAACTCGCCCTGGTCTTCGTCCGCCATCGTCGCGATCTCGGCCTCGATGCTGCCGCAGAGGGCCATCGAGAGCTCGTTGTCGCCGAGCTCTCGGGTCTCCCTCAGGTCCTCTGTCGTGGGATCGGCCCAACCGTCTTCGGAGAGGTTGTAGAGGGTGATCAGCGGCTTGAGCGAGAGAAGCTGGATCCCCCCCAGCGTCGCGAGGTCGTCCTCGGAGAGCGCGAGAGAGCGCAGGGGCTTGCCGTCCTCGAGGTGCGCCTGGCAGCGCTGGTTCACGTCGACCTCCGCGCCCTTCTTGTTCTCCTTCTTCCAGCGCTCGCCACGGCGCTCGATGATCTGCAGATCGAGGAGGTTGATCTCGTCGTCGAAGAGCTCCCTGTCGCGCGCCACGTTGGAGGGCTTGGCCAGCATTGGGTTCTCGAAGCCGCGCACGACGTGAGCGAGCACGTCGACGTTGCGCATCTGCTGTACGACCTCGGGGGGGAAGGCGCCGGTGTCGGCGCGGCCACCGCCACCAACATCAACAAACGTGATCTCGGCGTAGACCTTCTTTTTGGGCGAGAAGACCTTGGCTAGGGCGTCGACGCGAGCGTCGGGAACCTTGATGTTGCCGATCGCCACCCCAGCCCGCTCCGCGCTCGCGCCGGGTGCGAGCGCCGCAAAGACCGTCGATTTTCCAGACCCTGGGTAGCCGCAGATGCCGACTCGCATCGCTTTCTCCTTGCTGTGGGCGTTGGCGTTGGTCTCCGTGACCGCGGCTCGTGTCCAGCCAGCTGGTAGCGCATCACCGCGGCTTCGTCCAGGACCGCGGCAGAAGAGCGAATGCCTCTCGACCAGCTTCAAGATGACGGTTACTCTTCGGCGCGACCGGTGGAGGCCGTGGATATGGCAGAAGCGACGCAGAAGCCTACCTATGTCGTTGGGATCGGTGCTTCGGCGGGAGGGCTCGATGCTCTCACGGCGTTCTTCGCTAACATGTCGGCAGACAGCGGCCTAGCGTTTGTGGTGATTCAGCACCTCTCGCCTGACTACCGCAGCATGATGCCTGAGCTGCTCTCGCGGCATACGGCGTTGCCCGCGCTTCGAGTCGAGGACGGGGTGACGGTCCGCCCGAACCGGATCTACCTGATCCCGCCGAAGCAGGACATGGCGATCAAGGGCGGCAAGCTACGCCTGACCGAGCAGAGCGGCACACAACTCAAGCTGCCTATCGATGTCTTTCTATGCTCGCTCGCTCGCGAGCGTCGAGAGACGGCGATCGGCGTCGTGCTCTCTGGGACGGGCAGCGATGGGACACAAGGCGTGCGTGCGCTCAAAGAAGAGGGCGGGATGGTGATGGTGCAGGATCCCGAGTCGGCGCGCTTTGACGGGATGCCCCGCAGCGCTCTGGCCACCGGCCTCGCTGACTACGTTCTCGATCCAGCGCGGATGCCGGAGGAGCTGATCAACTTCATCCGCCATCCCCTGACCCGCCACGATTCGCCGTCCGGGCTCGAGATTAGCCCTGAGCGCCTCCGCGAGATCTTCGCCTTGATCCAGCGTCGCTCAGGGATCGACTTCTCCTCCTACAAGCCGAACACGATTCTGCGCCGCATCGAGCGTCGAATGCGAACCACGCAGCAGGAGAGCTTCGAGTCCTACCTCGACTACATCCACACCCACCCAGGGGAACTCGACGTACTGCGCCGCGAGATGCTGATCAGCGTGACGACGTTTTTCCGCGATGGCGAGGTGTTCAAGGCGTTGGCCGAACGCGCGTTGCCGGCGATCCTCGACAACCCCTCCTTCGATGGCACGGTCCGGATCTGGTCAGTGGGCTGCGCCACCGGCGAAGAGGCTTACTCGGTCGCCATGCTGATGCAGGAGCAGCTCGACAACATGCGCAAGCCCGTCGACGTGAAGGTCTTCGCCACCGACGTCGACCGCGACGCCTTGGACATCGCCGGCGCAGGGATCTACCCTGAAAGCATCGCCGCCGACGTCAGCCCCGACCGTCTGGAGCGCTTCTTCATCAAGCAGGAGGAGTCCTACCAGATTTCGCGAGAGCTGCGGCAGATACTGGTCTTCGCCCGACACAACGTGCTGCGCGATCCACCTTTCACCCGCATCGATCTCGTGATCTGTCGCAACCTGCTGATCTACATGCAGCCACATGTACAGCAGCGGATCCTCTCGCTCTTCCACTTCGCCCTGCGGCCCGGCGGTTTCATGCTGCTGGGCAGCAGCGAGACCATCGGCGATCTCGTCCAGGCCTTCGAGACGGTCCACACCCAGTCGAAGATCTTTCGTCGACGGGGCACGGCGCGGCTTCTGCCCAGTGGGCCGACGCTCCATACCCCGGCGCCGTCCGCCGGTGGGCGGGCTGATACCATCTTGCCCGGCCCGGTGAAAGGGACGCCCCTGCTCGAGCGCTTCTATCGCTCGTTGATCGACACCTACGCCGCGACGAGCCTGTTGATCGACGCCCGCGGGACCGTCCACCACGCGGTAGGCGATCCCGGGTCGATGCTGCGCTTCCCAGCCGGCGAGGCGACCCTCGACATCCTCAAGCTCGCGCCCCGAAGCCTCGCGGCGATCGTCGGCACGGCGATCCAGAAGGTGTTGCGGGAGAGCGTCGAGGTCTACTACCGCAACATCGTGCTCGACGGAGAAGAGGAGAGTCAGGTCGTCGACCTGCGTTTGCAGGCCCTCGACGGCGTGCCCGGACGCGAGGACTTCCTCGTGCTCTCGCTCGAGAAGCATGACGCGCCGCCGCGAGATAGCGGCGCGGTGACGTTGGCCGATGGGCAGCAGCTCGCTGATCTGCAGCGCGAGCTGCAGTATACCCGGGAGAACCTACAGGCGACCAACGAAGAGCTGCAGACCTCCAACGAAGAGCTGCAGGCGACCAACGAAGAGCTCCTCGCGGCCAATGAGGAGCTTCAGAGCACCAACGAGGAGCTTCAGGCCACCAACGAGGAGCTCCACACCGTCAACGCCGAGTATCAGCGCAAGATCGACGAGCTCACCGAGCTCAACGCCGACATGGACAACCTGCTGCGCAGCACCGAGGTTGGTACGATCTTCCTCGATCGGGCGCTGGCGATCCGCAAGTTCACGCCGGCCGCGCGCGAGCTCGTCAACGTGATGGAGCGCGACATCGGTCGCCCGCTGGCGCATCTCTCACATCGGCTACGCACAGACACTCTTGTCGACGACGCCCGCGCCGTGCTCGACAGCGGAAGGAGCGTCGAGCGAGCTACCGAGACCGATGACGGGCGCGAGCTGCTGATCCGGGTCCTGCCTTATCAGGACAGCGACGACGAGGTGGATGGTGTGGTCGTGACCTTTGTCGGCATCACCGAGCTCTCCGACGCTCAGCGGCGCCTCCAAGAGGTGATCGATACCCTCCCCCATCAGATCCTCGTCTTCGATCGGGAGGGGAAGGTGTCGATGGTCAACGAGGCCTGGCTCGAGGCCTGCGGAACCGACAACGCGGCGAACGGCCACGGCCATGATGGCGCGAAAACGACGAACTTGGATTGTCAGCTGAAGACGTTACCCGAGCCTGCCAAGCAGGCGCTTGAGTCGGTCGTCTCAGGTGAGCGGACGCGAGTGCGGTTGCGCTACGAGTTCGATGGCAGGCATTTCATCATGAACGCGGCGCCCCTCGGCGAGAGCGATCTGCTGGTCTCACAGACTGAGCTAGAGGTTTGAGAGGGGCGGGGGCGATCGTGCGCAGAAAAGGCGCAGGGAGGCAGGCGGGAGAACGGGGGCCGCCGGGCTACAGGCCCTTGCGGCGCCGACCCTTATAAGAGGTCGAGAGGGTGCGCGTGTTGTAGACGATGCCGTAGCTACAGCCGCGAGCCTCGTAGGTCTTGACCGCGCCCCAGGCGTCGCCGCCAGCGTAGATCACGATGTGGCCGCCGGAGCTGCCGCGGTAGACCAGCGCATCACCCCGGAGGCAGGAGCTGCGGTTGATGTTGCGCCAATGGGTCGTGCTGTAGCGGAAGCTGTACGTCGTGAAGGGGTGCGCGTTGCTCTCGAAGGACCTGTGCTCCGGCAGCTGCCAGACGTCACCGACGAAGCCCGAGCAGTCCGCGCCCCAGCTGCCGCTGTGGCTGTAGTGGCCGCCGGACTTATGGCATGCGCCCCTGGTCTTGCCGCTGGTCTGCCAGGGCTTGGGCAGCTTGGCGCCGCCCCACCAATAGGAGAAGCCGACGAAGGCCTTGGCGGCGTTGATGATGCCGTTGCGGCTGAGCACATAGGATGAGGTCATGCCCGAGAAGCCGTTGGGGTTGGCGGCAGGCGGGGGAGTCGGAGGAGTGCCGCCGCTTACGCGCTGGCAGACGTCGACGGTAGAACGGACACCATAGCTCGAGCCGACATCCTTGGCGCAGACGAGACCGCTCTTACACTCGCTGTCGCTGTCGCAGTCGCCCTCGCCTTCGCCACAAGGGCAGGAGGCGCTGCAGTAAACCCAGCCAAACTTGGCGCCGCTGTGGCAGCTACCGCCGCCCGGGTTGACCGACTGGCCAGAGCTGCCGGAGACCTGTTTGAGGTAATAGTGGTAGGCCCAGCACCGCTTGCCGACGATGTTGAGCTTGTACCATTTCCGGCTCGACGACTGCGACAGGACCTTCCCCGTGGCGCCCTTGTGCAGCAGCGTCTTGACCATGTACTTGGTGCTGGGGCCGGTGCGGCAGTTCAAGCCGACCTTGACGTTGTACACCTTGACGGTGGCGCCGATCGGGATCTTGGTCGAGAACGTGGTGAGCTCGGGACCGTCGACCTCCAGGTCACCGGTCTCGCTGATGTCGGAGGGATCTTCTTGAGAGATCTCGAGGGAGCCTGTGCAGCCGGTCGCCAGAAAGAAGAAACCAATGAAAAGGGGGCTCAGCCAACGTCGCACCACAGTGTGTCTCCAATCGATTGCCAATAGAGCTTCGCGCGTCGGTACAGCAGGTTCTGAGCCAAAGGGGGCGCTCGGCGACATCCCTGATATCATTGCCTCCTGTGCGACGGCCTACATGTCCTACTGGGGGAGAACCACTCGGCTGCAACCTCTAGATTGCAGCGGCAGGTGGGCAACGATCCCATGGTCGCCTGCTAACCTGCCGTCAGCCAAGGACTGCGCTGATGACGCCTCAGGATGGGAGGGGAGACAGGGGGCGTATGCACCCAGCGCAGACCTCGTTGCCTAGAGCGCTGATCAGCATACCGGACCGAGCTGCGCGAAGGATGCGGAATCACAGCGTAGGAGCGAGGAGGGCGCCTGCTGGTCGCACGCAACCGACGAGCAACAACCGCTGTGATTTCGCAGACCAGCGCAGCGACGGGAGGTAAGTTGGTCAGCGCTCTAAAACCACGTCTGCACACGAGGGGGCTCAGCCCCTCCGCTCAGCGGCCGGGCTCATTCGAAGGTGTAGGCGGTGAGTGTGGGCCCGCTTGCGGTATGTACGAGGTGATAAACCGTGCCGTCGTCGCCGACCGAGAGCGGCTTGAAGCTCTCGGTTGGTTCGGTGGTGGTGGGTGGCAGGAGCAGCTGGCCGTTGAGCTTGCCCTGCTGGCCTTCGAGCCGGGCGACGACGGTCTTGTAGGTCGCCTGAGGCTCTGGGGTCTCCTCGACCTCGGCGCCGAGGTAGACGTTGCCGGTCAGGTCGCTGTCGAGCAGCAGGATGTGGACGACGGCGCCGCCAAGGTTCAGCGCGGTCTCCCAGGCGAGCTTCTGAGCTTTGTCGTGGGCCTGCACATAGACACGCCCGGTGGCCTTGTCGAGTATGCCGGCCTTGATGTAGAGCCGGCCATCCCGGGTGGGGCGGCCGGGCACGGTGTCGCGGGTCGAGACCGGGTTTCCGTTACCGTCGGCCACGCGGACCAGCTTGTCGTGCTCGACCTCGACATAGACGCCGTCGCCGTCGGCGAACACGCCCGACACACCGCCCGGCTCGCCGACCTGCTCACCGGTGAAGGGGATCGCGCCCTTGGCGTCGCCGCTGGCGTCGTAGACGTGGATCGTTGGATCCTTGCCGAGACGATCGAGGACCAGGGCGTTGCCGTTGGAATCGAGGATCACGTCTTGCGCCGTCTCCGTCGCGATCCGCTGGGTCGAGAGCAGGCGGCCGTCTGGGCCGTAGCGCTGCAGCCGTCGGTTCACCTGATCGAGAACCAGCAGCGTGCCTTTCTTACCGACGGCGAAGCTCATCGGTCCTTCGGGGTTGGACTCGCGCGCCTTCAGCTTGCCGAACTGCCCGCGCCCGGCGCCCCACGTGCCGTTGATCAGGCGCTTGCCTTGCTGGATCGTGGCGGCGAGCGACGCACCGCCGGCCGAGCCCTTGGCGCCAGGGCTCAGCAGCTTGCGATCGCGCCCGCGGTTCACTCGGCGACGAGTCGAGTTCTTCTCGTGGCGCTCAGCGCGAGCCTTGGGGTCGGGCCCGCTACCGCGCAGCACGATCAGATAGAACGCCACGGCGACGATGACGAGCAGGGCGAGCAAGAGCGGGAGGCGACGCTTCATCGGCGCTGACGATACCTCGGCACGGCGGTTTGGGGGTAGTGGGGCCTAAAGCAGGCCGTGGCGTTGGCGGGCTTTGTAGGCGGTGCCGAGGGTGCGCAGGTTGTGTTTGATGCCGTAGGAGCAGCCGCGGGCCTCGTAGGTCCAGACCTTGCCCCAGGGGTCGACGCTCTCGAAGACGACGATGTGGCCGCCCGAGCTGCTGCGATAGACCAGCGCGTCACCGCGTTGGGCGGTGGCGCGGTTGATCTTCGTCCAGTGGTTTTCTTGGTGATAGAAGTGATAGGTCGAGAAGGGGTGCTGGTTGGCGCTGAAGGATTGGTGCTCGGGGAGCTGCCAGACGTCGCCGACGAAGCCGGAGCAGTCCGCGCCGTAGGTGCCGCTGTGGCCCGAGAAGCTTGGAGACGAGCAGCTGCCCTTGCTCGCGCCGCTGGCCTGCCAGGGATCAGGCAGCTTGGCGCCGCCCCACCAGTAAGAGAAGCCGACGTAGGTCGACGCGGCGTTGATGATGCCGTCGCGGGACAGGACGAATGGGGCGGGCATGCCGGACCAGCCGTTGGGGTTCGAGGCCGGGGGCGGGGTGCTGTTGCTGCCGTTGTTGCTGCCGCCGTTGTTGCTGCCGCCGTCACAGAGGGTCTGCTTGTCGGCGCAGCAGTCGCCGAAGGTCGCGCATTGATCGTCGCAGTAGCAGCCGCCGGGGGCCTCCTGGCCGCAGTAGCCCTGACAGGAGCCGTTGCTCGGTCCGGGTGGCGAGTTGGGGGTCTGCGGCGCGGTCGGCGTCAGGCTCGAGACGTAGGCGCATTTGGCGCCGCCGATCGACACCGCGGAGCTGCTCTGGGTTGGGCGCAGGTTCTCGAGCGCCTGCCACATCGCCTTGCTGCCGGCGAAGAAGTCGTAGTGCTGGCCGTTGATCGCCCCGCCGGTGTCGTCGGCGCGGAAGCAGCCGTCGTGGGTGAAGCCGCCGAGGCCGTCGATCGAGGGCATCGCCTTGCCGTCCCATTCGGCGATGTAGATCGCCGAGCCGAGGGGGATCAGGGACTTGTCGACGGCGATGGAGCGCAGCGGGATGATCGCCTTGCCGGAGGCCCCGGCGCCGTAGGGGAAGGCCGTGCTCAGCACCTGGAAGCATTTGCGGCTCTGGCCGCCGCAGGTGCAGCTGCCAGCGTAGTTGATCACGCGGCCGTCGTTGAGCTTGGCCGAGCCCTCCATCTTCGCTGCCGCGTAGAAGGCCGAGGTCGAGCTGACGATCACGCCGCAGCTCTTGTCGTAGATCGGGTAGCCGCTGCCCGGGTAGTCGGACTGCTGCGCCAGGTAGTAATACGTATGCCAGTAGTTGCCGAGGCTCGAGCCGACATCGCCGCCGCTGCCGACGCCTTGGCCGTTGTTCGTGCCGCTGTCGCTGACCTTGGCCAGGTAGTAGTGGTACGACCAGCACTGCACCCCGCCCACGTCGAGCTTGTACCAGGTCTTGGAGCTGTTGTAGTCCAGCACCGTGCCCCGCTCGCCGTTGGCCAGCAAGCGCACGACCATGTAGGAGGTCGAGGGGCCGGTGCGGCAGTTCAGGCCGACCTTGACCTTCACCACCTCGACGGCCGCGCCCTTCGGGAGGTTGGTCGAAAACGGCGTGAAGCGGTCGCCCCCCTCCGGATCGCCCTGCTCGCTGATGTCCTTGTCCTCCTCGTGGACCTCTAGGGTCGCGACACCACAGCCTGCGGCGGCGGTGAAGAACAGCGTGAGGGCAGCGAGCAACAGCAGCTCGGGGCGACGGTCCATGGTGGCTCCTTTTCTAGTCACGCTGGTTACTGAAGCAGGAATCGTGCCGTCGCGTAGTCGCTTCAAACAATTGAAATCAAACCAACTATTGGGTGGGGGCGCGGCGACCCCCGACCCTGGCGGGCTCGGGGGCAAGACACGACACCGTCACCAGGTGTGACACAACAAAACAGTAATCTCGGTTGCTTAGATTGCCGGAAACGACCGTTGCCGCCTTTGGTGACTCGAACCCCATGGGGCCGAGGGCGGCGACGCTCGCGGGCTCCGCTCGAAAAGTCGAGGCTCTCTCTGAGTGGAGCTGATACTGTCAGCTTCGCCATGGCAAAGACACGCGACGAGATCCGCCTCACCAGCTTGGCCGCTTGCGCTGGGTGAGCGTCCAAGATGGCCCCCGAGGCCTTGGCGCAGGTCCTGCGCCCCTTGAAGACCCTCTTCGACGCTGACGCCCATCCGGACCTGTTGATCGGCCTCGGGCGCGCCGATGACGCCGCCGTGTATCGACTGGATGACGACCGCGCGCTGGTCGCGACCACCGACTTTTTTACCCCGATCGTCGACGATCCCTGGGCCTATGGGGCGATCGCCGCGGCGAACTCGCTCTCGGATGTCTACGCGATGGGAGGCAGGCCGATCGTCGCGCTGAACATCGCCGCGCTGCCGCCACAGCTGCCCACCGAGGTCGTCGCCGAGATCATGCGCGGCGGCGCCGAGAAGGTGAAGGAGGCCGGTGCGGTGATCGCCGGCGGTCATACCGTCCAAGACAAGGAGCCAAAGTACGGCCTGGTCGCGCTGGGCTTGGTCGACCCGCGGCGGATGCTGACCAAGGGGGGCGCGCAGCGCGGCGACAAGCTGGTGCTGAGCAAAGCGCTCGGGGCTGGGGTCATCACCACCGCGCTGATGCGCGATCGTGCCAGCGAGGCGCAGGTCGCGGCGGCGACCGAGAGCATGCTGAAGCTCAACCGCGAGGCCTCCGAGGTGGCGCTGGCTTGTGGCGTCTGCGCGGCGACCGACGTCACCGGCTTTGGCTTGCTCGGCCACGCCTCTGAGATGTTGCGGGACGTGTCCTCGGAGATCGGCTTTTGTTTCGAGCTCGAGGCGCTGCCGCTGCTCCCCGGCGCGCGGGACTTCGCCGCCGACTACGTCTATCCCGGCGGGGCGCACAACAACCGCGCCTTCTTTGGCGAGGGGGTGCGCTTTGCCGACGGGCTCGACGAGTGGCAGCGGCTGCTCTGCTTCTCTCCGGAGACCAGCGGAGGGCTGCTGATGGTCGTCCCCGCCGCCCAGGAGAGCGAGCTGGTCGCGCGTGTCGCTGGTGCTGTGACCATCGGCGAGGTGGTCGACGAGCCGGGGCTTCGCGTCCGCTGAGGTCGGGCATTCTTGTCGCAGGCGCGGGCCAAAGGGCGCTGCTCACCTCGTGCGACCAACCGACTAGAGAGCTGAACACGTAAACGCTATGCGGCCATCCTCCGCGCAACGGTCTCGAGGTTCACTACGGCCGCATTCCGGCGAACGTCGAGTGTGTTCTTCTGGACACCGCGATAGCGGGCGCGTGCTCCTTGGATACGCCCGAGTCGGGCGAGCCCATGCTCCACGGCAGTTCGTTTGCGTAGAGCTCGACGGTCGTCAGGATCCTTCTGGTCGGCGCGCAGCTGCTGAAACAGGGCTTCCTGCCGGTGGATGGAGATACTGCGCCCTGTCTTCGACGTGGTGCAGAGTTCGCGCTTGGGGCAGGTGCCGCAGGCGCTTGCTGGGAATCGGGCCTGATGGGCGTTGCTGGCGATGGCGGTCACGTTGCCTGCCGGGCAAGTCACCTCGGCCGTACTCAGATCGATCCTGAAGTCGTCCTTGGTGAAACGGCCGCGGTTGCTGGTTCTCCACGGCTTACACCGCATGCGCACCCCGCAGCTTCGGAGCCGCGGCACCTCCTGGCTCGGCAGGTAACCTCGGTCGATGAGCAGCTCGTCGACCGGGGCGTGCCAACGGACGTCCTCGATGAGCGCTGTCGTAGCTTGATGCTCGGGCTGGTTAGCCGGAAGAACCAGTGCCCCCACGATGAGACCGTGGTCCGCCATGGTGGCGATATGGCGCTTGTAGCCGTTGAACAGCCGAGAGCGGGTCTTGCGACCGTGTCGCATCTCTCGATCCCCGAGGGAGGGCATTGTTACCGCGCACGCCACGTTTGATGCGTGAGCCCAAACCGTCGGGGTCGGGCTCAATGTCCTGCTGCGTGACTCGCTCGAGATCGCCAAGAGCCGTACCAAGTGGGGGCTCTAGGTGGGTCAACTTTCAGGCTGGTGGAGTGGATCCGTTTTGCGGTGTTGCATCTAACGAGGACCCGCTCGTTCGCGAGAGGACCGTTGGCGATGTCTTTGGACGCCGGGTCGAACACGGACGCAACCCAGCTGTCGCGTTGCTCGACCGCTCGG
>PDPC01000157.1 GCA_002747355.1 Pseudomonadota bacterium
CGCAGCCGCCCGCCGCGCCCCCTCTCCCTGCCGGACAACCGCAGGCCCCCGGGGAGCTGATCGCGCCTCCCAACTCTGCCGATTGGCGCCTCGAGCCCCCCGAGCCCATCCCCTCGCCGGCCGCCGCCTCGCCGCGGCCGACCAACCCCTACCCCACGATGGAGCCGGCGGCGCAGCAGCCTCCGCCCTCTCCACCTCCAGGAGCGTCAGCTCACGATCCGGAGGCCCACGACGAGGGATTCACCGGCGAGGAGCGGCAGGCCTTCCACGGGATCGACGAGGAGTTCTTCGACGTTGAAGAAGGCACGGATCCTGGCATCCAGCAACAGCATCCGCACCAACCCGGGCAGCGACAGCCGAGTCTAGCCCCGGTGGAGAACGACGCCACGGCCTACTCTACGCAAAAAGCCCGCGAGGCTGGTCCGGATCTCCATCGGGTGTCGAGCGCTCAATCGGCCGAGGCCAACCTCGATGATCTCGCCGGAGGCGCCGAGCCCGTCGTCGCTTCGGAGCCGATCGAGGAGCAGCCCGTCACCCCTGCGCCGCGCGACGAGGCGCCCCGCGGGGCGCGCATCGACGCCCTGCCGCTGACCACCATCCCCGAGGGCGACTCCTGGCTCTCCAACTTCAAGCTCTTCAAGGCCGAGACGCAGAAGCTGGCGCGCGTCGGCAACTGGCGTCGCCTCGCGGCCGTCACCGGCCACGCCCTCAACGACGCCCCCTTCGCCACGCGGATGACCCGCACGGCGATGCTCCTCGACCTCGCCCAGCTCTACCGCGATCGCCTCGAGGACCAGGCGCGCGCCGAGGAGACCTTCGCCGTTCTGGCGCAGGAAGACCCGGCCTCGAGCGAGGCGCTGGAGTACCTCGAGGAGGTCTACGAGCAGCGCGGCGAGTGGGGCGCGATCTACGACCTCTATGTCGCCGCTGTCGAGGCGACCTGGGACCCCAACGAGCGCCTCGAGTGGACACGCAAGGCCGCAGCCCTGGCTGACGATCGGCTGGGCAAGATCGACCTCGCGATCAAGGCCTGGGAGCACCTCTGGCAGCTCGGCGACGCCGTCGAGGACGCCGCCCGAGCGCTGACCCGCTACTACCGCAAGGCGGGTCGTTGGGCCGAGATGGCGGCGTTTCTGCGGCAACAGACCGAGCGCAGCGAGGGACCCGCCGAGCTGGTCGCCCTCCGCGAGCTCGCGGAGGTGCTGCTCTCGGGGCTCAAGTCTCCCAACGAGGCCAGCGCCGTGCTCGAAGAGATCGTCGAGCGCAGCCCGCAGGACGCGATCGCCACGCTGCAGCTGGCGCGGGTCTATGCGCAACGCCAGGAGTGGACCGCCCTCGAGCGTCTCGGCCAGACCGCCGCCGAGGGCGAAGACGCGGCCGCTCGCGACCTACAGCACCTCGTCGCCGACGCGCTCTGGCAGGCCGGCAAGCACGCCCAGGCCGTGGCCGCCTACGAGCGGATCCTGGAGGTCGATCCACATAACCACGACGGCATCAAACGCAAACGTGAACACCTCACGGCGGAGCAGCGCTGGAGAGAGCTCCTCGCGCTCCTCGAGGAGCGCGCCGACAGCGCCGAGAACGACGAGGAGCGGATTGACCTGCTCGCCCAGGCCGCGCTGCTCGCCGAGGAGAAGCTCGGCCAGCCCGACCAGGCGATCAAGCTCTGGGAGTCGCATGTGGCGATCGCCCCAGACGAGTCGGTCGGGTATGTCGCCCTCACCCGGCTCTACGAGCAGCTCGGCGATCCTCAGGGGATCGCTCGCGCCTTGGAGGGGCAGCTGCGCCTCGCCCGCGATCTCCGCGACCGGATCGACCTGCTGCGCCGCCTCGGCGACCACTACGCCCAGAAGCTCGGCGAAGATGAGCGCGCCGAGGACTGCTGGAAGCGGATCCTCTCGCTCGATCCGAGCGACCTGCCGACGCGTGAAGAGCTCACCGAGCTACACCGTCGCCGCGGCGACTTCGAGTCGCTGAACTCGTCGCTGATGCGTCAGATCTGGCTCACCACCGATGAAGATCGCGCCGAGAAGCTCTCGCGAATGGCCGCCGAGAACCTCGACACCAACTTCGAGGAGCCAGCACGCAGCGTCGAGGCCTGGCGACGCGTGCTCGACTTCAAGCCGCTCGACAAGCAGGCGCTCGGTCAGCTGGCGCAGCACTATGCCGCGCTCGACAACAAGCGCGAGCTGATCGCCGTGCTCGAGCAGCAGATTCGCGCTGAGCACCTCACCGAGGAGCGGGTCAAGCTGGCGATGCAGGTCGCTCAGCTTTGGCGCGCCGAGGAGGTGCCGAAGGCCGCCGCCGCGACCTACGAGCGTGTGCTGCGCTGGGATCCCACCCATCGCGAGGCGCTGGCGGCGTTGGTGGAGATCTACAAAGAGCACGATCAGCGCGGCAAGGCCCTCGGCGTCCTCGCCCACACCGGCAACCTCGTCGAAGGGCAGCGCCGCGTCGAGCTGGCCAGAAGCTCCCTCGACCTGCTAGCCCCCGACGACCACTTCGCGCGCTTCTTTCAGCTGCGTCGGATCCTCTTCGTCTCCGACGGCGATCCGGCCGTGCTCGGCGAGCTCTTCGCCGCCGCCGAGCAGGCGGAGCTCTGGCCCGAGATGGCCGCCGTGCTGCAGCAGCTGGCCTGTGAGCAGCAGTCCGATCAGGCACGCATCGCGCTCTACGGCGATCTGGCCAAGGTCTACGAGGAGCAGCTGGACAAGCCCACCCTGGCCTACCTCACCCATCAGGCCGCGCTCCTCTCGCCGGAGCATCGCGACACGGTGCTCGAAGACCTCGAGCGGCTAGCCCGGAGCACCGAGCGCCACGAGGACCTCCTCGCCGTGCTCGAGCGGATGACCACCACCGAGTTCGACCTCGCCGAGCGCAAGGCGATCCTCGCCCGCCGCGCGACGATCTGCGAAAAAGACGTCAAGGCCCCGCTCCGCGCCTTCCACGAGCAGCGGCGGCGCCTCGAGCTCGACGCAAGCGACTGGACCCCCATCGAAGAGCTGAAGCGCCTCGCCGCGGCGCACCAGCTCTGGCGACAGCTCGACGCCGTCTTCGCCGAGCTCGGAGACCGCACCGGCGAGGAGAGCAAACGCCTCGAGCTGCTCACGCGCCGTGAGGCGATCGCCCGCGAGCACACCAACGACCAGGCCGCGGCCTTCGACTTCCTCGTGCAGCGCTACCGCCTCGATGACAACGACCTCGAGCTGCTGCGCGCGCTGACGGAGGACGCAGAGAGCCTCGACGGCTGGGCTTGGCTGCTGCCGCTCCTCGAGGCCACGCAGCGGGCGCCGGTGGATCAATCCTCCACCGACGAGCTGATGGTCACGGCGGCGCTCTACGAGGAGAAGCTCGAAGACCTCGACCGGGCCTTCGCGATCTACCGCGAGGTCTTCGTGCTCGAGCCGAAGACGGGGCAGCTGCTCGAGCGGCTCCGCGAGCTGGCGGAGGCGACCCATAACCACGAGCAGCTCGCCGACGCGCTGCGGATGGCGGCGGCGAGCAGCGAGGAGCAGGAGCTGACGCTGAAGCTCTTGCGGATCATCGCCAGCATCTACGAAGACAAGCTGAAGGCGCCAGCGCGGGCGATCGATATCCACCGTCGCCTCCTCGACCTCAAGGAAGACGAGATGCCGTCCCTCGAGGTCGTGATCGCCTGGCACCGCGAGCGGAACGAGCACCGTGACCTCCGCGACCGGCTGCAGCAATGGTGCGTGCTGGCGCCAAAGGAAGAGTGCCGCATCCCACGCCTGCTCGAGATCGCCCGCGTGTCGCAGCAGAAGCTCAACGACGCGGAGGAGGCGCTCTCGGCCTTCGGGCGGGTGCTGGAGCTCGAGGCCGACCATGATGAAGCGCGAGCAGGGCTCGAGGGGCTCGTCTCCTCGATCACCGAGCCGAAGCTGCGGCGACGCTGGCTGCAGATGCAGCTGGCCACCGCCGAGGGCCAGGCGGCGATCGCGCTGCGCCTCGAGGTCTCGAAGATCCTCGAGGTCGATCTCGAGGACGTCGGCGGCGCGGTCCGCGAGCTGCAAGCGCTGATCGAGGCCGACGAGCGTGGTGCCGCTGGCGACGGCTACGAGCCCCTGGCGCGGCTGCTGGCCCAACGCGAGCGCTTTGACGAGCTCGTCGAGCTGCTGCAGGCCCGGGCCGAGAAGCAAGAAGACAAGGAAGACAAGCTCGCCGCCCTCGATGAGGCGATCGAGCTCTGCCACGACAAGCTCCCCGACTCCCACCAAGAGCTGCGTGAGCAGCTCTACCGGTCGGTGCTCGAGCTCCGCCCCGACGATCACGATGTGAAGGTCCGCCTGGCGCGGCTGCTGCGCGGGGCTGGCCGCTTCGAGGATCTCTGCGAGCTGCTCAACAAGACGCTCGAGGGCGCCGAGACGGCGCAACAGATCGCGACGCTCTACGAGCTGGGTCGCGTGCGCCTGCTCAACCTGGAGCAGCCCGAGCTCGCCGAGAAGGCCTACGAGCGGATCGCCGAGCTGGCGGGGGACGAAGAGGGCGCGCTGCTGGCGCTGGCGATGCTCGCCAAGCGCCGCGGCGATCTCTCCACCTACCTCGACATCCGCCGCAAGCAGGCGAAGCTGCTCAACCCGCAGGAGGCCGCGCTGGTGCTCTGCCACCTGGCGGAGGTCTGCGACGAGACACCTTCGCTGAAGACCCGGATGGTCGGCTTCTATCGTGAGGCTCGTACCCTCGATCCGGAGAACGTGCCCGCGATGGAGGCGCTCAAGGGCATCGGCCGGCGGCTCAAGACCTTGCGTCCGGCCGCCGCGCTGCTGCCGCTGGACGGCGAGCGCGAGCTGGAGCCCAACGATCGGGCCAGCCGCCTCAAGGCCCTCGGCGACGGCGCCCTGGGCACCAACCTCGCCACCGCCTCGGACTGGTACAGACGGGCTGTGGCCGTCGATCCAGACGCTCCCGAGCATTGGGCCGCCCTCGCCGCCGTGGCGCTGCGTGGCAACGACATGGGCGCCGCCTACCGTGCCCGCCGGGGCTGGATGAACGCCTTGGCCCGGGCCGAGGCCCTCGATCCCGAGAACCTCGAGCTCGAGGCCCGGCGCCTCTACGAGCTCGCGAGCGCGGCCAAGTCGGCCAACGCGCCGGCCGACTACGCGCGGCTGGTCCAGCAGGCCTTCGAGCTCGTACCAAGCTTCGCACCAGCGGCGCTCGCTCGGGCCCAGGCCCAGCTCGAGGCGGACGACATCGAGGGCGCGAGCGCCCTGCTCTACGAGGTGCTCGAGCACCACAGAGCGGAGCTCGACGAGAAGCAGGAGACGACCGCGTTCTACTGCCGGGGTGTCGCTCGCCGCGCCCTCGGCAAGCGAGAGCAAGCGCTGGAAGACTTCCGGGCCGCGCTCCGCCTCTCGCCCCTCCACGCTGATTGTCTGATCGCGATGGGTGAGCTGCAGGCCGAGCTGGGCCGCGTGGCTGCGGCCCTCGAGCATCAGATCCGCGCGCTGACGGTCGTTGAAGAGCCGATGGCTCGAGCGGATCTCTACTACCGCATCGGCGTGCTCTGGGAGGACGCCCTCGAGCGCTTCGACGAGGCTGGGGCGTGCTACGAGCTGGCGCTAGCCGAGGGGGTCGACGAGCGCGACCTGCTGCATCGCGCGCTGCGCCACTACAAGCGCGCTGGGCGGCTCGATGAGAGCCTGGACGTGGTCGAGGGGCTCTTGCCGACCGCCGAAGAGCCACAGGAGCTGTCCACGCTCTGGCTGGTTCGCGGCGAGATCCTCGCCGCCCGCGAGAACGCCGAGGACGAGGCGATCGAGGCCTTCGACATGGCCCTCTCCTACGACCCAGGACGCCAAGGCGCCCGGGACGGCTTGGTGCTGGTGCTCGAGCGGCGCGGCGACTTCCAGCAGCTGCTGCAGGTGCTCGAGGCCAGCGCCGACGCCGGGACGCCAGAGCAGCGCGCTCAGGCCTTGATGCGGATGGCCAAGCTCTCCGCCGAGCAGCTCGGCGATGCGCTGCGCGCCGAGGAGTACCTCCGACAATCCGTCGCGGCCTACCCGACCAAAGAGGCGCTGCTCTCGCTCGAGGCGATCTTTGCCGCTAGCCCAGAGCGGGAGGCAGAGCGACGCGAGGTCCTCGGGCGCTTGGTCGCCTTCGGCCCGCCCTTCTTCGAGCGCTGCCTCGAGCTGGGCAAGGCGGCGCTCGCCGAGGACAAGCCACGAGCCTGGTGTCTGCTCTCGCCGCTCCTCGGCGTGAGCCAGATTGATCCGGACATCAAGGCGGTCGTGCAGGCGATGCGCAAGCAGTTCGAGCGCCCACCGCTGCGCGCTCCCGCCGCCGGCAGCTACGATCTGCTGCGCCACCCAGACGTGCACCTCGAGCTCTCGATGGTGCTCACCGAGCTCGGCGAGGCCATACCCAAGCTCGGCGTGGCGACGCTGAAGGAGGCCGGCGATGGCTCAGCGATCACCGTCGGCGCCAACACCAGCCTGGGCAAGACCTTCGCCGCCCTGGCCGCGGCATCGAACCTGCCCGAGTGCACGCTGCATCGCACGCAGGCGCTCCCAGACGCCGTGTTCGTCGTCAACGATCCGGAGGCCGTGCGCGTCGTCGTCCGCACCGACGTGATGCAGCAGCTGGTGCACGCGGAGGTGGGCTTCCTCTTCGCCTACGCGCTCGAGCTGGCGCAGCCGAGTAACCGCCTGTTGGCCTCTCTGCCGCAGACGATGCGCGACTACCTGCTGCCGGCGCTCTGGCACGTGCTGGGCTTCACGCAGCAGATCAGCCCGCCAGCCGCGGCGCTGGCGGGACAGATCATGGAGTCGACCGAGGAGGCGACGCGCGAGAGCTGGGCTCAAACCCTCGAGCCGCTGCGCGGCGCCGATCCCGCGGCGCTGGGGCAGAGCTACTGGCAGGCGGTGCTCTCCACCGCTCGCCGAGCGGGGCTGCTCGCTGGCGCCGATTCCCGCCAGGTCTTCCGCGTGCTCGCCCGCATGGAAGAGGACGTGCCGCGGCCGAAGGTCGTGGCGAAGCTCGAGGAGCTCGATGAGTACGTCGCCCAGTCGGAGATCCTCCGCGGCGTGATCGCCTACGCGGCCACCCCCGAGTTCGCCCAGCTGCTCGCCGACGCCGAAGAGGTGACCCTCGAGTAGGCCTCCTCGCGGTCCCCCCAATGCCTCGCGCTCTCCCTCGCCCACCGGCCTCACGGCTGGCCGCCATCGACGTCGGCACCAACTCGGTCTTACTCGTGGTCGCCGAGGGCGGCGAGCGGGGCCTGCGCGCCATCTGCGAGCGCTGCACCATCACCCGCCTCGGCCGCGGTGTCGACGCCAGCGGGCGCCTCGACGACGCGGCGATCGAGCGCACCCTCGTCGCCCTCGAAGGCTATCGAGAGCTGCTCGAGACGATCGGCGTGGGCGCGATCGCGGCGGTCGGCACCTCGGCGCTACGCGACGCAGACAACGCCGAGGTCTTCCTGCGGCCCGCAGCGCAGCTGCTTGGCGCCCCCGTTCGATCTATCCCTGGTGAGCGCGAGGCCGAGCTGGTGATCGCCGGCGTGACCTCCAGCCCGGCGTTTGGCGACCTGGCGGCCGGGGCGCTGATCTTCGACGTCGGTGGCGGCTCGACGGAGCTGATCGAGGTCGGCGCAGACCGGTCGACGTCGGCGACGCGCCGCTCCCTCGACATCGGCTCGGTACGACTGACCGAGCGCCTGATTCGAAACGATCCGCCCACCGAGCAGGAGCGGGACGCGATCCGGCGAACGGTCGACGCTGCCCTCGACACGTTGCCGCAGTCGAACAAGGACGTCCCGCCGGAGCTCGTCGGCGTCGCCGGTACCTTGACCACGCTGGTCACCGTCGATCGTGAGCTCTCGACCTACGAGAGCGACTTGGTCAACGGCGCCGTGCTGACCCACGACCAGATCGAGCGCGTGCTCGCGCGTCTGATGGCGCTGCCCCTCGCCGAGCGCCGCGAGCTGCCCGGCCTCGAGCCACTCCGTGCTGATGTGATCATCGCAGGCGCCTTGATCGTCGAGCGCGTCCTGGCGCGCTATGGCGGCGAGCGCGGCCGGCTACGGGTCTCGGATCGGGGGGTGCGCTGGGGCCTGCTCGCCGAGCTCTCGCGCCAGAGGTCATGACGGCCTACGAGCTTCCCCACACCTTCGGGACCGAGCCGGGTGCTGAGCTGCCGCGCCGATTTCGTAGCCGAAGACCTGAGCCGTACGGGTGGCGGTGCTCCTACGACCAGAGGTCGTCGTCGTCGGAGCCAGGCGTATCCTCTTTGCCCGCCGGCCCGCGGTCCTTGGCGCCGCCACTTCGCTTCCCGGACAAGGGGATACGGCCAAGCTGCCGGGCCAGCTTGGCGATGCCGCGCTTGAAGCGCGCGCGCTCGTAGCGTGGCAGCAGCTTCCCGCGCGGCACGTGGTAGCCGAGGGGATCGATGTAGCGCCCGTTGACCTGCAAGCCAAAGTGCAGGTGTGGTCCCGTCGCCCTCCCCGTGGCGCCGACGTAGCCGATGACCTGCCACTGCTTGACCTTCTTGCCGCGCTTCATCCCGCGGGCGAAGCGAGACATATGCATATAGACGCTGACCACTCCGCCGTCGTGGCGGATCTTGACCATCTTGCCCGCGGGGCCGGCCCGGCGAGCCCAGGTCACGAGGCCATCACCGGCGGCATAGATGGGCGTCCCTGTTGGCGCGGAGTAGTCGACCCCGAGGTGCGCTTTGACCTTATGGAGCACCGGATGAAAGCGTTTGTGGTTGAAGTGCGAGCTGATGCGCCGATAGTTCAGCGGACGCTTCACCAGCACACGACGAACGTCACGACCCTGTGGCGTGTAGTAGCCACCTTCAGCGTCACGGCTGCGATGGTAGAAGGCGCGCAGGACGCCCGTCTTTTTGCCCTTGTATTCGGCGGCGAGCAGCTTGCCGTAGCCGTAGAGCTTGCCCTCCAGGTAGCGCTTCTCGATGATCAGCCGGAAGCTGTCTCCCTTGCGGACATCCGCGCTCCAGTTGATGTCCCAGGCGAAGAGACGGAGCAGCCGATAAATCAGCGCTGACGACTCACCGGTCGCGGCGATCGCCGCGTCGAGAGAGCTCTCGACCTTCGCGCCAATCTGGGCACGGACCACGCGGAGCTTCTTCTCGACCAGCTTGGCGTAGAGGTCGCCATTGCGACGACGTTTGGCGACGACCTTCTTGATCGGCGAGAGATGAAAGACGAAGCGCTTGAGCCGATAGGGCGGGGTCGCGTCTTTGTAGACGTCGAAGCGGTGGGTCGGGCGCAGCGTACGAAGATCCATCTTGGGCTGCAGCGCCCGCACCAGCGCCCCGACATCACGCGACTCGAGCTTCGCGGCCTTCAACGCCGCGGCGAGCCCGCTGTGCCCCTCCAACGAGCCGCGCACCAGCTGCTCACCGGGCGAGACGGCGTGCTCCTGGACGCTCACCTGAGCCTCGTCCAAAGACGCCTTGGTCGCGATGGCCCGGAGAGTCTTGGCCTGCTGCTTCTTTCTCGACGTGGCGCGCTGTATCGAGCCCGTGCGGAGGAGCTCGTTGATCGAGGTGTTGTCGCGAAAAAAGAAGACATAGATGTTCACGCCGACCAGCAGCGCAAAGAGCGCGCCGAGCCGGAGGCTGCCGCGTAAGCCAGAGCGCCGCGATCCACGCGGCGGTTGTCGGAGAAGATCGTGACGGCTCATCGTGTCTTGTGTCTGGGGTGCCAGGTCAGCCGAGGCGGTTAGCCGAGGCGCTTAGCCGAGGCGCTTAGCCGAGGCGATTCGTAGCGTACGACCTTGACTAGCATGTGGCTCGAACGATTGTCAAGACGCCGATAAATCAGCCTTTTTCCGCCGAGACCTCCGCGCGGAGGCCGGTCTGGTCTCAGCCGCGGCGGCGTCGAGGAGGCCTCGCGCGTTGTCCCGAGCAGCAGCGGTGACCTCGCTGCCGGCGAGCATCCGAGCCAGCTCCTCGACGCGGGTGTCGCCCTCGAGGGTCTGGGCGGTGGTCACCGTGCGCCGCCCGACGCGAGCTTTGCCGATATGAAAATGGCGCGCGCCGTGGGCCGCGACCTGGGGCAAGTGGGTCACCACCAGCACCTGCCGATGCTGGGCAACGGCGGCGAGAGAGCGCCCGACGACATCCGCCGTGGCGCCGCCGATCCCCGCGTCGACCTCATCGAAGATGGAGGTCCCCGCCGGCGCGTCCTCGCCGAGCACCTGGCGGAGGGCCAACATCAACCGCGAGAGCTCGCCGCCAGAGGCGATCTTTCCGATCGGCCGCGGATCCTCGCCGGCGTTGGTCGCCACCGTGAACTCGACCCGATCCCAGCCATCAGCGGCGAGGCGCTTGGCCTCGCGCCCACGCGTCCCGGATCTCCCTAGCCTGTAGACCAAGGCCTCCTCATCCCCCTTCTGCGGCGGCCGGGGGCCAACCGCGACGGCCATCCGCGCGTCCTTCATCGACAGCTCGGCCAGGCGCTCTCCCAGCTGCGCCGAGAGCTTCCCCGCCGCTCGCCGACGAAGGGTGGAGATCCGCGTCGCCACGACGCTGGCAGCCTCGCGCGCGGCTCGCAGCTCGGCTTCGAGCTCCTCCCGACGCGAGTCGAGAGAGTCGAGCTCGTCGAGCTCTTGTCGCATCTGGGCCGTGCGCTCGATGATCTCGGCGAGGCTACCGCTGTACTTGCGCCGCAACCGATGGAGTAAGCTCAGCCGCTCCTCGACCACCTCGAGCTGGGAAGGATCGAGCTCGACGCCGTCAGCGTAGCGGCCCAACGAGAGCGCCGCGTCCTCGAGCAACACTCGCGCCTCCTCGAGCTGGGCAGCCAGCGGCTCGAGCTCAGCGTCGACGGAGGCCAGCTCGGCCAGGCGACGGTAGTGGGTGGCCACGCCCTCGCAGATCGAGCCGTCGTCGCTGTAGAGCGCGCGCTCGGCGGCGGCGGCAGCCGAGACCAGATCGCTGGCGCAACGAAGACGCCCGATGTCGGCCTCGAGCTCGACGTCCTCCCCCTCCCGCAGCTCAGCCCGCTCGAGCTCCTGCAGCTGAAAGCGGAGGTAGTCGCTACGCTCGACCCGCTGCCGGTCATCGAGCCGCGTCCCGGCGAGGCGCGCGGCTGCCTCTTTCACCGCCTGGAAGGCCTCGGCCATCGCCCCGCGCTGCTTGTCCGAGAGCGCCAGCGCGTCGAGCAGCTCGCGCTGCTTTTGCCGATCGGATAACGATTGGTGCTCGTGCTGTCCGCTGACCTCGAGCAGCCCCGCCGTGACGCGCCCGAGCACGGCGGCGGTGCAGATCGAGCCGTTGACCCAGATCTTGCTGCGGCCAGAGCGAGCCACGACGCGCCGGATCAGCAGGTCGTCGCCATCGGCGGGCAAGCCTTGGTCGGCCAGGAGCGCCCGCTGCAGGGGCAGGCGGCGCAGATCGAAGAGCGCCTCGATCACCGCCTCGTCGGCGCCCTTGCGCACCAGCTCCGTCGACGCGCGGCCGCCCCGGAGCAGCCCGGCGGCGCTGATGATCATCGACTTACCAGCGCCGGTCTCGCCGGTGAGCACGTTCAACCCTGGCGTCAACGAGAGCTCGACGCTCTCGATGATCCCCACGTCGACGATACGCAGCTGTGTGAGCACGAATAGACCTCGCAGAGGCTGGGTAGGCAGCAAAGGTCGGTGGCGCTCCATAGCACGCTCTTGCCAAGCTCACCAGCAGCGCCCAGCTGCCTCCCTGGCGCCAAGGCGGACAGGCAAACCGGAGGCGAGCAACCAAAGGAGCTCCCCTCTCCAGGCGCCACGCGATCCCGTCCTCGCCTCGCCCTGGGCTACGAAAGCTCCGTCTCCCCTCGAGCCTCTCGCCGCTGCGGGGCGATGGCTCACGGCTGAGTCAGCTCGGGCGTCACATCGCAGAGCGACCGCTGAGGCGGGCCGATTCGCGTCTACCGCCTGCGCGCGATGTTCGACACCGGGCTCAGCTTCGGTGGCTGCCCTTCTCTTCGGTGGCTGCACCTCTCGCTTCACGCTCGGCCTGCCGGTAAACCAGCCCTCCCCCAGAGGCCAAAGCGGTTGACACTCGGCGCCCCAGGGTATAGAGAACTGCGGTCCGGAACCCGGAGGGGTCCGTCTAGGCTCGTACGACGAAAAGGCTCGCCATGAAGACCTACCATGCAAAACCCGAAGATGTTTCGCGCGCTTGGAAGCTCGTGAACCTCGAGGGCAAGACGCTCGGACGCGCCGCCACGGTGATCGCCGGGCTACTGCGGGGCAAGCACAACCCGCAATACACCCCCAGCGTCGACACCGGTGATTTCGTCGTCGCCGTCAACGCGTCGGCGATCCACCTCACCGGCAACAAACGCGCGACCAAGCGCTACTACCGGCACAGCGGCTTCATCGGCGGCATGCGAAGCCTGACCGCTGAAGAGATGCTCGAGCGTAAACCTGAAGAGGTCCTACGCCACGCCGTCAAGGGGATGCTGCCCAAGAACGCCCTCGGACGTCAGCTCCTCAAGAAGCTGAAGATCTACGGTGGCGGCGAGCACCCGCACCAGGCCCAGCGGCCGCAGCCCTTCGAGCTGTAGCCCAAGCAAAGACGAGAGACGAGAGTACGGCAATGTCCGAAACGCAGCATTTCTATGGTACCGGCCGCCGCAAGAGTTCGGTCGCGCGCGTCTACATCACCCCGGGCAGCGGTCAGATCCTGATCAACGGCCGCACCCTCGATGAGTACTTCCCGCGCTACGCCCACCGGGCCAACGTGATGTTCCCCCTCGAGCAGGTCGAGCACGAAGACAAGATCGACGTGAAGGTCAACGTGCGCGGCGGCGGCCAGACCGGCCAAGCCGGCGCGATCCGCCATGGCATCTCTCGGGCGCTGCTCCAGTTCAACCCGGAGATGCGCGGCCCGCTGAAGAAGGCCGGCTTCCTGACCCGCGACGCGCGCGTCAAGGAGCGCAAGAAGTACGGCCAGCCTGGCGCCCGCAAGAACTACCAGTTCAGCAAGCGCTAGCGCGCTGACCAACTGACCTCCCGTCGCTGCGCTGGTCTGCGAAATCACAGCGGTTGTTGCTCGTCGGTTGCTTGCTACCAGCAGGCGCCCTCCTCGCTCC
>PDPC01000158.1 GCA_002747355.1 Pseudomonadota bacterium
GAAGGGCGCCTGCTGGTAGCAAGCAACCGACGAGCGACAACCGCTGTGATTTCGCAGACCAGCGCGGCGATGGGAGGTAAGTTGGTCAGCGCTCTAGACGAGGAGGTCGCGGCGGGATCATACCGCGCGTATAACCATCGCGCGGGAGCTCTCCCGGCGTCGAGGATGAGATGAACAGCGTCGCTTTCGACGAGACCATGCGAGCGGGGTGGACCCACGGCGGCGAGCGCTGGAGCTTCGAGCTGCCCAGCGGCTGGGGCCAGGGGCGCGCCGTCTTCGGTGGCCTGACCGTCGCGGCCGCCGCGAGCCTCGCGCTGCGGATCGCGACGAGGAGCTCGGCGAGGATGAACGTCCGCTCCGCACGATCAGCTCGCAGCTGCTTCGCCCCCTCACCTGGCGCGGTCGAAGGGCGCTGCCGGCTGCTGCGTGAGGGCAACAACGTCAGCTTCCCCGAGGGGCGCCTGGCGCAAGAGGGCAAAGAAGCGTTGGTCGCCAGCGTCGTGCTGGCCAAACGGCGAGAGGGAGCGCTGCTCGCGGTGCGCTGATCGGCGTCGGTGGTGTCAGCGGATCCGGTAAGTCTTCCCTCGCCTTCGGCACGGTCTTTTGCGAAGCGCAGCGGCGCTTCCCGGCGCTGCTGATCTGCCACGAGCGTTCCGCGTCAGCGTCTTCGCCTTTCAGCGAGCACTGTGAACGCTGCTGAGGGGCTCAGTAGGCGATGCCGCTGTAGGGGCATTTCTCCTTGAGGGCCTTCACGTCACAGCCGGCGGGTGGCATGCAGTTGAACCACTCGGGGCAGCTCTTGTCTTGCTCGCAGCCGCAGCCGCAGGCGTTGGTAAAGTGGGTCGTGTTGGGCGGGCAGACGTACTTGATCGTCTGACATTGTTGCACGTCGGTGGCGACGTACTTGCGGTACCACTCAGCCTTTGGGTCGCAGCTGGGCGGCGGGCAGAAGCGCTTGGTACAGGCGACCTGGCCGCTCTTGCCGCAGGTGCAGGTGTTGCAGCCGTCGCCGGCGGGGAAGGTCTCGCCCTCGGCATACTCGTCGCCGGCGAAGGTGCAGGCGACCGGCTTGCAGGTGCCGCCCGCGTCGGGGTAGCTGCCGTCGAGGATGCATTTCTCGCCCTTGGGGCAGGGCAGGCCAGCGACGCCGCCGCAGAGCTGACCTGTGGAGCAGGCGCCGAGCTCCCATTGACCCTTCGACTTGCCCGTGTCGCCAGCGGTCTTGCGGATATGCGCCTTCAGCTCGCAGACGTTATCGTGGTCGGTGTTTGGCTTGGGCGTGTCGGCGCAGATCGGCTGATAGATCTCGCCGCATTTGTAGGGCTGGGCCGCGCAGGTGCCGGGGCGGATGTCTTCATGAAAGTAGTACGGCGTCTTGGCCAGCAGGTCCTCGCCCTCGGCGTAGGTCTTGACGTTGACCGCGTAGAAGCTGTTGAGCGGCATTCCGCTTGAGTCTGCGGCCTCCCACTCGACGCAGAAGCCAGTGGGCTCGCAGTTAGCCTTCAGCGAGTACTTGCCGATCGAGAACCAGCTGATGGAGTAGACGGCGACGAGGTATTTCACGCTCTTTTTCGCGAGGTAGGTCAGCTCGGTTTTCTTGCCATAGCTGCGCACGATCGCGAGGCGATCGCCAGTCTCGGCGTCGTAGATCGCCACCACTGAGCCGAAGCCAAAGGAGTAAGCAGCCTTGAAGCTGAAGGTGTAGCGGTAGCCTGTCTTGGCCCCGAAGCTGTAGAGGTGGGCGCTATCCCAGCCTGTGAACTTACCGTTGAGCGTCTGCCCACAGCCCCAATGCTTTGGGATATGACGTAACCAGCTCGGTATGTCGGCCTTGCCGCCGAGCTTGGCCAAATCTTGGCGCGCCTCGAGGCGCTCATCATCTTGCTGATGGCCACAGGCGCTGAGAGCGACGATCAACGCCACATAAGAGAAGAACCCAACCACACCTTTGAACATGACCCATCCCTTCGAGAGTAAGAGTACGCGTAGGTGATGGTGCGTACGCGTCCTACCTCTTTTTGTCAAGAGGGCATGGCGCGATGTGTCATGAGCGCCCTCTCTCAGGCCGGTACGCCTGTCGGCGAGGTGTCCGTAGGACGAGCGCTCCCTCGCTCATTGCGGACACGGCGTCCCGTTTTGCCTGCGTTTTGGTGTCCGCGGGCAGGCGAGAGGGCGCTGGTGCATTGGGGCGATCCGGGCCGCCCAGCAACCCGCGTCCCTGGCTCATCAAGGTGGCTGGTCGCCTCGCCATTGACCGGTTTTGCCGCGACGCACGTTTTCGAGAGCGGGCCGGCGAGATCGCGGCCCTCGCCGAGGCCGAAAAGGCACTTGATCAAGCGCCCGAAATCGGCTCGGCAGCTCAGCACCCGGCTCGGTCCCGAAGGTGTAGGGGTGCTCTCGAGACGGTGAAGTGCCCCCTGGTGGCTGAGGAGACGAGCCTCAGCCGAGGGACTCTCGCGCTTCTGTCCCCTGCCCAATGAGTTCAGATCGCTCTCCGCTTCGAAACCGCCCAGGGGTCATGCCCGTCCACCGCTCGAAGGCGCGAACGAAGGCGCTGGCGTCCGAGTAGCCGAGCAGCCAGGCGACCTCGGCGACGCTGCGGTCCTGCTCCGAGAGGTAGCGGCTGGCGAGGCTCTGTCGCACCCGATCCACGAGCTCAGAAAACGAGGTCCCCTCGGCCTTGAGTCGCCGCTGGAGCGTACGCGCGGACATCGCGACGTGTAGCGCGACGTCGTCCAGGGTGGGCTGGCCGTCGCGCAGCAGCCTGGCGATCCGAGGCCAGAGCTTATCGATGAGACTTGAGCCGAGCCCCCGACGCGCGGCGGCCTCCAGCGCATGTCGTTCGAGCACGGCGTGGAGCGCCGGCTCCGACCTGGTGCAGGGGGCGTCCCAGCTCGCATCGGATAAAAAGAAGACGGTCCGCAGCGCACCGAAGCGGACGGGGCCTCCCAGCGCGGCTTCAAACTCGGTTGGATCGGACGGCGGATGGGTGAGCCAGACCTCGGAGACCTCGAGGGGGGCGGGGGTGGCGTATCGAAGATGCGCGACGGTGACCCCCAGGGTGTAGAGCACGCCGAAACAGGCGACCCCTGGAAGCGGCCGCAAGACGCGCACCTCCACCCCTCGTCGACCGCTCTCCTCTACCAGGCGGAGCCCGACGACGTCGGTGATCAACCCAAAGAAGCGCTCGAGCTGGCGCATGCCGCTAGCCACGCAGAGGCTGCTGGAGCCCAGATAGTCGACCACCCCATAGGCCCCAAAGGGGACGGCCATGCCAACGAGCAGCGGCAGGGCGGGCCGCGGGTCGGCGACCGCAGCGGCCGCCCAGAGCCGCATATGCGCGTCGACCTGAGCCTGCATCGCGTCGCCCACGGGATCGTCGAGGTTGACCTCTGCGCTCTGGAGGAGCTCCTCGCGGTCTAGACCGACGAGCACGAACCCCTCGATGAGGGCGCTCAAGTCTTTCCGATACGCGGTCGGATCATCGAACACTCTCTGAGTTGGGCGCAGGTGGCGTCAGGTGTCAACACCTTGTCGTGGCTCGTCAATGCGATAGCGAGCTCGAAACCTCATGCTGAAGATGCATCGTCTGCGTCAACGCACCAAGAGCCAGAGGAGGCCTGATATGCGAGGCACCCCAAGCTATGACGCGATCGTGATCGGATCAGGGCTGGGTGGCCTCACCGCAGGAGCCCTCACGGCCCGCGCGGGCAAGCGTGTCCTGGTGGTCGAAGAGCACGGTCGCCTGGGGGGCGCCGCGACCACCTTCACCCGAAAGGGCTTCACCGTCGAGGTTGGGCTCCACGAGATCGATGGTTTCGACCATGAGGACGCGAAACGCGGGCTGATGGAGACCCTGGGGCTTCGAGACACACTCGAGCTCGTCCAGGTCCCCGAGTTCTACTCTGTAAACAGCCCGCTCTTCTCTCGGCCCTTCGTGATGCCCGAGGGGGTGCAGGCGGCGCTGGAGACGCTCCAAGAGCGGTTTTCGCAGCATCGCGCTGCGCTGAGGCGCTGGTTTCGTCTGATCGGCGCGATCCGAGGCAAGCTCCTGACGCTTCATGAGGAGGCCAACAGGCGGCTCTGGTGGGCCCTCAATGGCCCCATCTTTCCCCTCCGCTTCTGGCCGATTCTGCGCTGGGAGCGCGCCACGCTGGGGGAGGTGTTGCAGTCGTTCTTTGGCGATGACGAGGCCATCAAGTTCGCCCTCTGCGCGAACTTCCAATACTATGGTGTGGACCCGGGGCGGCTCAGCTTCCTCTTTTTTGCGGCCGCCCAGGGCGGCTATCATCGCGGCGGCGGCTGGTACGTGAGAGGGGGCAGTCAGGTGCTCTCGGACGCGCTCGCGGACCACATCCGCACAGCTGGCGGCGACACGCTGACCCGACGCTCCGTCCGTGAGATCCTGCTCGACGAAGGCGGCCGGGCCTGCGGGATCGTCCACACCGACAAGAACGGCGACAATCCTCAGACCGAGACCGCGCCGCTGCTCTTTGGCAACGCCGCACCCCAGGTCCTCGAGACCATGCTCCCACGCGACCGCCGAAACGAGTTCTCGGCACCCTGGCGCGGCCGCCCCCTGTCCACGTCCCTCTGGTCGATCTACCTTGGCCTGGAGCGCGACCCGAGCGAGCTCGGGCTGACCCACTACTCCACCTTCTGCTACCCCGCCTGGGCGACGCGTCTCTCCGACCTCCCAAGATCTCAACGGCTGATGTCCACCGCTCCTGCCAACGATCTTCCACTCTACGTGGTCGCCAACTACTCGCGGATCCGCAGCGGGCTCGCCACAGATGGGCGTCACCTGGTCGTCCTCGGTGGCGCGGATCATATCGATAACTGGGAGGGCCTGAAGAGGCGCACATACAGAGAGCGCAAGGCTGCCTGGCTGGACGCCATCGTGACCGACCTCGATAGACGCTACCCTGGCGTCGCCGCCGTGACGAGTTACCGGGAGATGGCCACCGCGCGCACCTGCCGGCGGTATCTGAAGACCCCAGGAGGTGCCGTTTATGGTTTTGCGCAGGATCCTCTACACGCTGGCCGCCACCGCCCCGGCGCGGAGACCTGCATCCCAGGCCTCTACCTCGCCTCGGCCTTTGCCCAGCCAGGCGGCGGGTTCACGGGCGTCATGCTGGCCGGACAAAACGCCTTCCGCGCCGCCGCCCGCGCCATGGGCTGACCCACTGCCCCATGCCAGCGAAGAGCACCCCTACACCTTCGGGACCGAGCCGGGTGCTGAGCTGCCGCGCCGCTTTCGTAGCCGAAGACATGAGCCATACGGGTGGTATGGCGAACGTCCTGAGGCCTAGAAAGCGGCCGCCAGTGCGGTGCCCGGCGACGGGAGGAAGGTGTAGGGGTGCTCAAGGCAGTCAGCCTGGGTCGCGCTGCTCACGTCTTCTTCTCCGAGGGCTTGGCTTCGCGACGCCCTGTCTTGGCGCGCTTGGCCTTGCCGTGGGCGACCGCCGACCTCAGCAGCTCGCCGGCCATCCGCAGCGTGGTGACCTTCTTCGGCGGGACGAGCTGGCCGGTCATCAACAACAGGCGCGCCTCGCCGCGGCGCAGCTTGCCACTCGAGGTGCGCGGGAGCGTGCCGGGCTCGAGGATCTCGACCCTCTTGGCGATCAGCGCGCTGCGCTCGCTGACGCGCCGAACGATCGCGCGAGCGAGCTCGTCGTCGGCGGCGGGGTTGGCCCTGGTCGCGCGCTCGACGAGCAACGCCAGCTCCTCGCCGCGATGCGCTTCGGCGGGTATGGCGATCGCCACGCAGCAACCGGGGCGCACACCAGGCAGATCGTCGAGGGTCTGCTCGATGTCCTGTGGCGCGATGTTGCGACCGCGGAGGATGATGATGTCCTTGGCGCGGCCGTAGAGGTAGAGTTCGCCACCGTAGAGGAAGCCGCGGTCGCCGGTATCGAGCCAGCCCGCGTCGTCGAGGGCCCGCGCGGTGAGCTCGGGCCGCTCGAAGTAGCCGCTCATCACCGAGGGCCCACGCACCAGCACCCGACCGAGGTGCCCCTCCGGCAACACCCGGCCGCCATGGGCCGTAGCCTCTTCGTCGGCGGGCTCCTCGACGATCGTGAGCTCGAAGCCAGGCAGCGGGCCACCGAGGCTGACCAGGGCCTGGCCGGCGGCGGCGGGCTGCTCCGGCCCGAGCACCTCTGCCTCGCCTACCTCGGTCAAGAGCGCCCGATCGAAGCGTCGCCAGCGGAAGGGCTTGGACATCGGCGAGAAGGTCACCGCCAGCGTCGCCTCGGCGAGCCCGTAGACCGGCGTCAGCGCCTCTCTGGGCAGGCCCCAGCTGCCAAAGCGCTCGACGAAACGCTCCAGCGCCCTCGGCGTCACGGGCTCGGCGCCGTTGAGCGCCATCCGCCAGCAGGAGAGATCGACGCCGGCGAGGTCTCCATCTTTGATCCGCTCGACGCAGAGGCTGTAGGCGAAGTTCGGCGCCGGGCTGATCGTACCCTTGTAGCGTGATAGGGCGCGCAGCCAGAGCGCTGGCCGCGCGACGAAGATCTCAGGCGGGATCAGCGTCAGCTCGCCGGGGTGCGCCAGGGCGACCAGCACGCAGCCAACCAGCCCCATGTCGTGATAGAGCGGCAGCCAGCTCACGCCGGCGTTGACCCA
Source organism: Pseudomonadota bacterium (assembly GCA_002747355.1). Taxonomy (GTDB): domain Bacteria; phylum Myxococcota_A; class Polyangia. The sequence goes on from PDPC01000158.1 coordinate 6,628, forward strand.
GCCATCGCGCTCAGGACAGGTCGTGAGCAGCGCCTCGAGGATCTGCGAGGCGTTGAAGAGCACCTGCGCGTGGGTCAAGCAGATCGGCTTCGGCGCCTGCACCGTCCCCGACGAGAACTGGATGAAGCAGAGCTCATCGGATCGCGGCCGGTGGCGCGGATCGCTCATCTGCGGCCGCGGCGCAGACCTCGCTAGCCCCTCGACGGTGAGGCAGCCCAGCGCCGGGCGGCAACGCTCGACGGTCGGGCCGAGGAGGCGGCGGATCCGCTTGTCGGTGAGGATCAGCCGCGCCTGCACCGCCTCGACCATCGTCGCCGTGCGCTCGTGGTACTCGTCGAGGCGTCCGAGGCGCACCGGCGGATAGAGCGGCACCGGGATCGCGCCGACGTAGAGCGCGCCGAAGAAGGCGTGAAAGAAGCTCGGCGCGGTGGGGAGCACGAGCGCGACGCGGTCGCCGGCGCGGAGGCCTTCGGCCCGCAGCGCGCGGGCGATCGTCAGCGCGCCTTGACGCAGCTCGGCGTAGGTGTGGTAGTCCTCGCGCTCGGCCAGGTCGATGAAGCGCACGCCGATGCAGTCGTCTTCGCGAGGCCCCAGCGGGCTCTTGCCGGCCCCCGGCCGCGCGGCGCGGTCGAGACGCTCTTGCAGCGTGGGCGCCGCGGGCTCGATCATCGCGGCTCCTCGCTCCCGAGGTGGGCCTCAATCCGCTCGGCGACGTCCGAGACGGTGCGGAGGCCGGCCTCGTCGCCGGCGTCGAAGCAGATCTCGAAGCGGTTCTCGAGCTCAACCACCAAGGTCATGCGCTGCACGGAGTCGAGCTGAAGATCCGCCAAGAGGTCGGTCGCGGGGCCGAGCGCCTCGGCATCAACGCGACAGCTCTCGCGCAGCAGTCGCTTGATCTCGGCGATGATCGTCGCTCGCGCGGGCAGCCGCGGCTCGCTCGTGGGTATCTCTCGTATGCTCTGCGAGGTCATGCTCGGGGCGGCTCCCGTTCTCGTTCTGGTTTGCTCTCGACGGCGCCGCTGGGGATGAAGCGCCGCCGGTCGCCAAGGCGCCGATCGTAGTCGCAGTGTGTCACCAACGCTCGCTCCTCGCAGCGGATCCGCACGGTGAGTAGCCAGCTGTTGAGCGCGCTGAAGCCGAGGGCGCTGATCCAGGCGCCGTGAATCAGCGGCACGGCGAGGCCCTCGAGGACCACCGCGAGGTAGTTGGGGTGGCGCAGGTAACGAAACGGTCCCCGTCGCACCGCCTGCGCTCCGGGCACGACGATCACGCGGACGTTCCAATGCTTCCCGAGGCTAGCGATCGCCCAATAGCGCAGGCCCTGGGCCATCAGGGCCACGGCAAAGAGCGGCCACGCCAGCGCAGGTGATAGCGGCGGTCGGAGCAGCAGCACCTCGGCGACGATCGCGGCGAAGAGGGCGCTGTGGAGCAGCTTCATCCAGACGACGTGACGCTCCCCGACCTCGACCCCACCATGTGCGAGCGCCCAGGCGGCGTTGCGGCTGGAGATCACGAGCTCGACCACGCGCTCGGCGCCGAGCAAGGCGATAAAGCCGAGGTAGAGCCAGCTGCCGAGGGGCAGCGACGTCAGCTGCGCGAGCGTCATCGACTCACCAGCGCAGCAGCAGCAGCTCGGTGCAGAAGCCGGGGCCCATCGCCAGCATCAGCCCGTAGTCGCCGGGCGCTGGACGACAGTTGGCGCGCAGGGTCCCATCGGGCACAAGCCAGCTGCCCTTGCCCTCGAGCACGTCGCGCAAGATCAGCAGCACCGAGGCGCTCGAGAGGTTGCCCCGCTCGAGCAGCGAGTCGTAGGAGAGCTGCAGCGCCCTGCGGGGTAGACCAAGCGCCTCTTGAAAGGCCTCGAGCACCCGCGGGCCACCCGGGTGGTAGACGTGGCTGACCACATCGCGCAGCGTCAGGCTGTGGTCGGCGAGGAAGGCCTCGACGTCGCGCCGCACGTGCTCGAGCACCATCTTCGGCACGTCGGCCGAGAGCACGACCTTGAAGCCCTCCGCCGTGATATCCCAGCCCATCACGCCTTCGGTGTCGGGGTAGAAGCTCGACCGCGTGGCCACGATCTCTGGGCCCGCGTCACCCCGGGCCGCCATCGGATGCTTGGGGCCCACCAAGACCGCGCAGGCCGCCCCGTCGCCGAAGAGGCCGCTGGAGATCAGGTTGGCCACCGAGACGTCGTCGCGCTGCAGGGTCAGGCTGCAGAGCTCCACCGAGAGCAGCGCGCCGGCCTGCGTTGGGTTGGCCCGCAGGAGATCGGCCAGCCGCGACAGGCCGCCGGCGCCGCCCATGCAGCCGAGGCCGAAGATTGGCGTGCGGCGGATGTCTGTCCGCAGACCGAGGCGGTTGACCAGCTTGGCGTCGACCGAGGGCGTCGCGATGCCTGTGCTCGAGACGAGGATCAGCTGCGCCAGATCATCGAGCTTGAGGTGCGCGATCGCGGCCGCGTCTTGCAACGCGCGCGCACCAAGCTCGGTGGCGCATTGGATGAAGGCCGTATTGCTCTCAGTAAAGGAGGAAAGAGCGCGATAGCGCTGGAGCGGCAGCGCGAGGTGGCGACCGCCGACCAGCACGTTGGAGAAGATCTGCTCGAGCCGCGCAGGGTTATGGAAGTGATCGCCCCAGACCTCGCGAAAGGCGGCGAGCAGGGTATCCTGGTCGTAATAGTGCTTGGGCAAGGCGCGCCCGACGGCGACGATCCGCATGATCTTCAAGTCGTACCATCCGGCCCGCAGACATGCACTCATCGTTTGTGGTTCATGAGCCGCGTCTAAGAGGAGAGCTGCGCCACGCCATGCTCGCTCGGGGGTTCGAGGCGAAGAGAGGTTCCGCTCATGATCCATCAGCATCAGCGCACACAGGTCGCGATCGTCGGCGCTGGCCCCGTTGGGCTCTTTCTGGCCTCGGGGCTGCGCCAGCGCGGTCTGCCCTGTCGCGTCTTCGAGCGCGCCGCCGCGCCGCGACGACACTCGCGCTCGATCGGCGTCCACCCTGTCTCCCTAGAGCTGCTCGCCGGGCTCGGTGTCGCCGAAACATTGATCGTCCAGGGCGTCCGCGTCAGACGCGGCCTGGCGCTGCGCCGTCTTGGCGATCCCATCGGCGACCTCGACCTCCGCGATCTCCCCCCACCCTTTCCCTTTGTGCTCTCCGTCCCGCAGTCTCGCACCGAGGCGGTGCTGGAGGGCGCCCTCCAGCACCGAGATCCCGGAGCGCTGCTCCGCGGTCGCGAGCTCTGCGCTCTGGAAAACCTCGGCGATCGGATGCGCTTGACCTTTCGACGCGCTGACGGCGGAGAGAGAGAGACGATTGACGCCGACTGGGTCGTCGGCGCCGACGGCGTGCGATCGACGGTGCGCGAGCTTGCGGGGCTCCCCTACGACGGCGGCCCCTACCCCGACACCTTCGCGATGGGCGACTTCAGAGACGACACCGAGCTGGGCGACCAGGCCGCGATCTTTCTGCACGCCGAGGGGCTAGTCGAGTCGTTTCCGCTCCCCGACGGCCTACGCCGCTGGGTCGCTCGCACCGACGTTGCGGCAGTGGGTAGCGCCGAGGCGGTCCGCGCGCGGCTGATCGAGCTGGTGCGCCGCCGCGTCGGCCACGATCTCGACGGCACACCTTGCCTGATGCAGAGCACCTTCGGCGTGCAGCATTTCATCGCCCGGCGCTTCGTCGACCACCGCGTCGTGCTCGCCGGTGACGCCGCCCATGTGGTCAGCCCGATCGGCGGCCAGGGGATGAACCTCGGCTGGAAAGACGCCGCTCGGCTCCTCGAGGCCTTCGACGCGATCGACGCCGGCCGGCCCTGGCGCCGCGCCCTCGCCGACTACGAGCGCCGATCGCGCCGCGTCGCCCGCGTCGCCACCCGTCGCGCCGCCTTCTACATGCGCCTCGGCCGCGCCCAGCGCTACCCTGCCCCACGCGACGCCGCCATCGCCCTCCTCCTCGCCACCCCCCTCGCCCGCGTCGCCGCCCGCCTCTTCACCATGCGCGGCCTCGAGAGCCTCCCAATCTAGCAGAGCCTCCCAGCCCAGCGGCCGTTAGCAGGCCCTCACCAGCAGACCCTCACCGCGACCTGTCGACGGTCGCGTTTTTCGCCAAAGCTTGCTAGTGGTTTAGGAGCTTTTCCACCCATTCGGGACCGAGCCGGGTGCTGAGCTGCCGCGCCGATTTCGTAGCCGAAGACATGAGCCATACGGGTGGTATGGTGAACGTTCTGAGGCCGAAAAAGCGGCCGGCAGTGCGGTGCCCGGCGACCGGAGGGATGTGTGGGGTGCTCTTAGACCCGAGTGAGGGAGGCGACGCCGTCGCGAGAGGGGCTCTTGGATCAACAGGCTGCCAGGGTGCAGATGAGAGTTCGAAGGCATGACGAAGTACTGCGACCCGAAAGCGGAAGACCGTGAAAAGCGCGTGCAACGAACCCAGCGGCGTCTAACACCAGCGCTTGTTCACCTTCTTCCAGGGAGCCGTACCAAGAAGCTGCTCTGCCTCACGACGCTAGGGGCGCTCGCGCTCTCTCTCGTGGCCGTGCCCTGTTGGGCGCGCAGCACCCCCCCAAGAGCCGACCTGAGCTCCAAGGTCGACCTGCCGCCGGCCCTGCGCTTCGAGGGGCCACGCTACGAGCGGGCGGCGCACACCAAGGCCGAGGTCACGGTCCCCGCCGCGGCCAAGGCGAAGCCGTGGAATATCGTGCTGGTGATCATGGAGAGCACAGGACTCTCCTACTATCGGGACAAGCAACGCGGCGTCTACGTGATGCCCTTTTTGCGCAAGCTCGCCAGCGAAGGCTATGAGCTGACCCGCCACTACTCGCCTGCCAACACCAGCCCGCGCTCCGTCGCCGCCCTCTTCACGGGTCTCTACCCCATGCCCGAGCGGCGGATCTTCGCCATGAGCAAGGGCCTGCACCTCCCCACGCTGGTGACCCTCCTTGGCCCGGGCTACGGCTCGCTCTTCGTCACGCCGGGGTCGCTGCGCTGGTATTTCCCGATGGACCTCTTCCGGCGCAAGGGGCCAAGGCAGATCTACGGCTTCAAGACGCTGCCGATCAGGCGCCGCGCCCCCGGGTTCAAGCTCGCCGCCCACGAGGTACCGACGGTGGGCTTCTTTCTGAAGAAGCTCGACGAGCTGTCGAAGAAGGGGCAGCCCTTCTTTGCGACCTACTACAGCTTCGTCGCCCACTGGCCCTACCCGGACTTCGGCAAGCCCTACCACCGGGTCCGGCCGCGGCGAAAGGTCGACAACTACCTCAACAACCTCTACCTGCTAGACAAGCAGATCGAGCGGATCTATCGCCACCTCGAGGCGCGCAAGCTGCTCGGCCACACGATTATCGCCGCGGTCGGCGATCACGGCGAGGCCTGGGGCCAGCATCAAAACAACTACGCCCACGCCCGCGCGAGCTTCAACGAAAACTACATGACCCCTGGCGTCCTCTGGCAGCCAAAGCTCTTTTCGCCCCGCAAGATCGACGCCGTCACGACTCACGTCGACCTCGTGCCGACGCTCCTCGACGCCGTGGGCAAGCCTCAAAACCGCAAGCTGCTCCAAGGTGAGTCGCTCTTTCAACGCGAGCTCGCCCGGCGCTACGTGTTCTTGATCGGCAACGAGGGCGTCTACAGCAGCGTCAGCCGCGGCGGGATCAAGCTGCAGATCAAGATCGGCGCCCGCGGCCGTGGCGCCTGCTGGGCCTACGACTTGAACGCAGACCCCGGCGAAAAGCGCCGCAAGCGCTGCAAGGCCTACCCCAAACAGCTCGCAGCGACCAAGGCCTACCGCGCAGCGCAGCGTCAGCTGCTTCGCGCCTACAATGCCGCCTGTCAGGCCAAGAGGCCATTTAGGGGTGAGCGGCACCCAAGCAGTCCCCGCCGGGAGCCCCCGCGCCAGGTGGCGGAGTGAAACCAACAGGCCGCAAATCAAGAGCACCCCTACAAATTCGGGACCGAGCCGGGTGCTGAGCTGCCGAGCCGATTTCGTAGCCGAAGATATGAGCCATACTGGTGGTACGGCGAGCTTTCTGAGACCTAGAGCGCTGATCAGCTTACCGGACCGAGCTGCGCTAAGGATGCGGAATCACGGCGTAGGAGCGAGAAGGGCGCCTGCTGGTAGCAAGCAACCGACGA
>PDPC01000095.1 GCA_002747355.1 Pseudomonadota bacterium
AGCGGTTCGATACGACACCGTGGGGCTCACCCGGGCGCACGCTCCCCGCCCACCCGCTGCGCTACCTCGCGCGCTACCGCCGCTGGATCGTGCTCGGGATCCTCTGCCTGGTCGTGACCAACGGCCTGGCCCAGGCCATCCCTTGGATCGTCAAGCTGACCATCGAGGCGATCGAGCGGGCCGCCCAGGGCGCCGCGCTCCCGGCCGTCGCCGGCGCGGCTTCGCCTCCCGAGTTGATCAGCTGGCTCGCGATCAGCCTGATCGGCATGTCCGTGACGCAGGGGCTGATCCGGATCCTCTCTCGGGTCTTCATCTTCAACGCCGGCCGCGACGCCGAACACGACCTCCGAGGAGCCCTCTTCAGCCAGCTCTGTCGCCTGGACGGGGCGTTCTTTCGCCAGCACCGCACCGGCGATCTGATGTCGCGGATGACCAACGACCTCGGCGCCGTCCGCGCCTTCTTCGGCGCCGGGGTGCTGCATACGGTCAACACGCTCTTCGCCTACGCGGTGGCGCTGCCGCTGATGATCCACATCGACGGCTGGCTGACGCTCTGGGCCCTCCTGCCCTACCCGGTGCTGCTCCTCGGCGCGCGGGCCTTCGCCCGTGGGATCTACGATCGGAGCAAGGCTCAGCAAGAGGCGCTGGCGGCGATGACCACCAACGTCCAGGAAGACCTGGCGGGGATCCGCGAGCTGAAGAGCTACCGCCTCGAGCAGCGGCGCTCGCAGACCTTCGAGCGCGCGTCGGCGCACTACCTCGACCAGGCGGTGAAGCTGGTGCTCTGGCGCACCGGGATGATGCCGATGGTCGGGGCCGGCGCTGGCGCGAGCCTGGTGCTGATCCTCTGGCTCGGCGGGCAGCGGGTGATCGCCGGTGACCTCGGCCTCGGCGACCTGGTGGCCTTTAACCTCTACATCGCCCTCTTGGCCTGGCCGACGATGGCGATCGGCTGGATGCTCTCGCTGTGGCAGCGGGGCACGGCGGCCTGGCATCGGCTGGGCGACATCCTCGGCGCCGAGCCCGAGCTGCGCGCCCCAGCGGTGAGCGCCGGCGACGGGGCACCAGCGTCAATGAGCCTCGAGCTTCGCGAGCTACGCGTGACGCTAGGCGATCGGGAGGTGCTCGCGGGGATCGATCTCACCCTCGAGGAGGGGCAGGTGCTCGGCGTCGTCGGCCGCCTCGGCAGCGGCAAGACCGTCCTCGCCGAGACGGTGGCCCGGCTCGTCGAGGTGCCCGAAGGCGTGCTCTTCTACGGCGGCCGGGACGCCACCGATCTCGACGTGCAGGAGGTGCGGGGGCGCATCGCCTACGCGCCACAAGACCCCTTCCTCTTCTCGGCGACGCTGGCGGAGAACATCGCCTTCGGGTTGTCCGAGACCGACGAGCTCGATGGCGAAGAGCGAGCGGCGCGGATCGACGCGGCCCTCGAGGCTGCCGGCCTCAGCGCCGACATCGAGGCGCTGCCCGATGGGCTCGAGACGCTGGTCGGTGAGCGCGGGATCGGCCTCTCCGGCGGTCAACGACAGCGAGTGGCCCTGGCCCGAGCGATCGCCTCGGACCGGCCGCTGCTGATCCTCGACGACTCACTCTCGGCGGTCGACGCCGAGACCGAGGAGCGGATCCTCGCCGGGCTGCGGCGGACGTTGGCAGGACGCACGGCGCTGCTGATCTCGCATCGCCTCTCGGCGCTGGCCCACGCCGATCGGGTGCTGGTGCTCGACGAGGGGCGCATCGTCGAGGAGGGCGCGCCGAGCGAGCTCCTCGCGGCGGGCGGGCTCTACGCCCAGCTCTATCAGCGGCAGCAGCTCGAGGCGGCCAAGGAGCCGCTGCCATGATCAGACGATCGGCGGGAGCCCAAGGAGACGAGGCCGCGCGTCGAACGCGACGCCGCCCCAAAGACGACGACGGAGCCAACGCCACCGGCACGCAGACGATGGGCGGTCGCGAGGGCGGCGTACCGGGAGGCAAGGCCCTCGACCGGCAGCTCGTCAGGCGGCTGTGGCCCTACCTCCGGCCCCATTGGCGGCTCCTCGCCGCCTCGCTGCTGCTGCTGCCGCTGGCCGCCGCGCTCTCGTTGGCGCCCCCCTACCTGCTCAAGCTCGTGATCGATCGCGCCTTGATCCCGGGAGACCTCTCCCAGCTGACCCCGCTGGCGCTGCTGCTGGTCGGCGTGCTAATCGGCGAGCAGCTGATCGGCTTTTCCCACACCGTGCTGATCCAGCTCTGCGGGCAGCGGGCGATGCACGCGCTGCGCGTCGAGACCCATCGGCACCTGCTGGGGCTGCGCCTGAGCTTCTTCGACCGCACCCCCGTGGGCACGGTAATGACCCGCGTGACCAACGACGTCGAGAGCATCGCCGAGGCCTTCGCCTCGGGGCTCGTGGCGCTGATCGCCGACGTGCTAAGGCTCTGCGGGATCGTCACCATCATGCTCTGGATGGATCCCTGGCTGACCCTGCTGACCTTCGCGATGCTCCCCGTGCTGTTGCTGGTGGTGCTGCTCTTTCAGCGCGCGCTGCGGGGCGCCTACCGGCGGGTTCGTCGGCGCCTTGCGCGGATCAACGGCGTGCTCCAGGAGCAGATCACGGGGATGAAGGTCGTGCAGGTCTTCGGCCGCGAGGCGCGGGCGCAGCGTGACTTCGCCGAGATCAACAGCTCCTACCGTGACGCCTTCAAGCAGGCGATCAAGTTCGACGCCTCGCTCTACGCGCTGGTCGAGATGATCGGCGCCGTCACGGTCGCGCTGCTGCTCTGGTATGGCGGCGTGCAGGTGGTGCATGGCGCCAGCGCCAGCGCCGCGGGGGTGGCCACCGAGGCGATCACCTTCGGGCTGCTGGTGGCCTTCGTCGAGTACGTGCAGAAGTTCTTCCAGCCGGTGCGAGACCTGTCGGCCAAGTATGCCGTGATGCAGCAGGCGATGGCTGCCGCCGAGCGCGTCTTCGAGCTGCTCGACACCGACGAGCCCGACGCCCCGAGCGCCATACCGTCGCCCCCCGCGGCGCGCGCGGACGGCGCGAGCGAGGGAGTCGACGACGCGCCGAAGGTCGAGTTTGACGAGGTCGTCTTCGCCTACGATCGGGACGGCGAGGCCTCACCGCTCTTCGACGGCCTCTCGCTGGCCGTAGAGCGCGGCGAGACCGTGGCCGTCGTCGGCGCCACGGGATCGGGCAAGACCACCTTGGTGCGCCTCTTGATCCGGCTCTACGAGCTCGACGGCGGGACGCTGCGCCTCGACGGGGTCGACGTACGCGAGCTCGATCCGGGCTCGCTGCGCCGCCGGGTCGTCGTGCTCGGGCAGGACGTCTTCCTCTTCGCTGGCACCGTGCGCGAGAACATCACCCTCGGCGATGACCACTACAGCGAGGAGACGATCGCGACGGCGGTGCGCCGCGCCGGGCTGAACGCGCGGCTGCAGCTCGACGCCGAGGTCGCCGAGCGAGGCCAGAACCTCAGCCTTGGTGAGCGGCAGCTGATCGTGATCGCCCGCGCCCTCCTCCGCGACCCAGAGGTGCTCGTCCTCGATGAGGCCACCGCCAGCGTCGATCCAGAGGCCGAGCAGCTGATCCAGCGCGGCATCGGCGAGCTGATGCAGGGCCGCACGGCGATCGTGATCGCCCACCGCCTGAGCACCATCGAGCAGGCCGATCGGGTGCTGGTGATGCACCGCGGCCGCCTCGTCGAGCAGGGCACGCATCGGGAGCTGATCGAACGCGATGGCTTCTACGCGCGTCTCCACCGCCTGCAATACGTTTAAGATCGTCCAGAAAAGCTCCACAAGAGCGTCGTCCGGGTCAGCCAGCGTTGGGCTCCCGCGACGCCCGGGTGGGCTCGATCAGCCTCACCGCCTGACCGCGCACCTCGTAGAGCGGCAGCGCGGCCACGCGGCGGCCCTGGGCGTCGAAGCGGAGACCGCCGGTGAGGCCGGTGATCGAGAGGCGCTGCAGCGCGTTTCGCAGCGCCAAGGGGCTGAGCGCCCCGCGGGAGAGGGCGGCGCGCGCCGCGGCGACGGCGTCATGGGTGAAGGCCTCGACGAGCCCAGGGGCGCGGCCGGCGGCGGCCCGATAGCGGCGCAGCAGGGGCCCCAGCGTGGTCGAGGCCTCGTCAGCGTAGAACCCAGGGGCGAGCACGGCGCCCTGCAGATAGCGCCCCGCGCTGCGCAAGAGCCGTGAGGAGAGGCCGTCCGCGGTCGCGAACAGCCGGATCCCTCGACCGCGCTTCGGCGCCTCTCCGTCCACAGGACGCGACCACAGCCCGGCCTGAGCCAGCGCGGGGGCGAGGAGGGCCAGACGCCGGGCGCCGTCGGCGACGAAGATCGCGTCGAAGCTGCCGCCCGCCGCCACCGCCTTGGCCAGCTTGACGAAGCTGGTGCTGCGCGCCGCGTAGCGCCGCACGGCGCTCACCCGGCCGCCAGCGCGGCGCAGCGCGGAGGCGAAGGCCCCCGTGGCGAGGCGACCGAAGCGCGTCTCGGGGCCAAGCACGAGCACACGAGCCCGCGGCCGCTCGGCGGCGAGCTTGCGGGCTAGCCCCGAGACCCGAGCGCGGAGCGAAGGGACGACCCGCAGCATCCACGGTGAGCGCCCAGATGGCGCAGGCGCGAGGGTCAAGAAGGGCACCCGCGCGGCGGCTGCTTGGGCGGCCAGCTGCCCCGCCCGGCGGCTATCGAAGGCGCCGATCAGCACGCTGACGCGCTGCCTCTGGAGCAGCTCACGAGCCGCCGCGACCCCGCCGCTGCCGCTGTCGCGGATCAGCACCTCGAGCGGTCGCGGCGCGGCCGAGAAGGCTCCCGCCGCGACCGCGGCGCCGGCGAGCGCCAGCTGCCCGACGCGACGATAGGGCCCCGTGAAGGGTAAGAGCAGACCGACCCGAGCGCCGCGCTGTGACGACGCCAACAGACCGTGCTTCCGGAGCGCGTCGTCGTGCTCCCGACGGAGCCAGGTCGCCCGACTGAGATCACCACGCGCCTGCGCCGCCTCGAGCGCTCGCCGGGCACAGAGCCCCCGCAGCAGGCTCCCGGCGGGGGCGACCGTGAGCGCCTTCTCTAAGCTCGCGACGCCGAGCTTGCTGACGATCCGCTCGAGGGAGAGGCGGGCGTGGAGCCGCTCGACCTGGCGGTTGGTCTTGTCGTGCAGCTTCTGCAGCAGCTGCGCCGCGGCGAGGGGCTTCCCCGTCGCCTCGAGGGCCGCTCCCAGCGTCGTCGCCAGCGCCGGGAAGCTAGCCTCGTCGATGGTCGCCTCCAGCGGCGAGAGCAGCGTCGTGACCTGTCGATGGCGACCCAAGCGAGCCACCGCCAGCCCAAGGTAATAGCGGGCCGCGCGAGCCATCGACCGCGCCGCCGCGTCCTGAGCGTCGCCCTTGGAGACTCTGCGGAGCTCGCTCCACAGCGGCTCGAGCTGCGCCGAGGCCGCCTTGGCGTCGCCGCGAGAGAGCGCGATGCGCCCGCGGTAGAGCCTCGCCGGGCGGGTGAGAGGCTCTTTGGGGTGCAGCTCGACGAAGCGCGCGAAGCAAGCGTCGGCCTTACCAAGCTTGGCGCCGTTGAAGAGCTGCTGGCAGCCCTCGAAGCTGCCGGCGACCTTCGGGTTGCTAGAGCTGATCGGCGGCGCGGCGGCCGGGTCGAAGCGCCGGGGGCAGCCGAGCGACGTCAGCGCGAGGGCGCAAGCTGCCGCGAGTCCGACGGAGCGGCGGCGACGTGTACGGGGCAGCAAGAAGAGGCCTGGTAGTACGGCGAACGCTCTGAGGCCTAGACAGCGGCCGGCAGCGCTATGCCCGGCGACGGGGGGGATCTGTAGGGGAGCTCCTAAGGGCAATCGACCATGCCCGCGGACGCCAGATGACATGACGCACATTGATTCATCGCTGTGTAGCCGTGGCCAGCGCCCGCGTGACAGCTCAAGCAGTCGTTGCTCGGCAGATGATCCTTCTTGTTGCTGTTGGCCCCGTTGGCATCGCAGGCGCCGTTGGCACCATGGCAGCTCGCGCATTGCCAAGACTCGGTGAACGCCGAGTGATCGCGCTGCTGCACCGACGGTGGCAGGCCGTGGCAGCTCGCGCATTCCGTCTTGGCCCAGCCGACGTGGTTCTTGTCGAGGACCGGCGTCGCCGAGCCCTCGTCGAGCTGCGGGATGGTGTCCAGTGTGCCGACTCCGTCGGGGGTTCCCTGATCGGGTCTCGCGAGATCGACCTCACCGAGGTCCACGGCGCCATCCGACCCACCACTCGCCTCGTCGCTGCAGCCGAGGGCGAGGCAGAGAGACAGGGCGAAGGGGACGGCGACGTGCGCGAGTCCCGAGAGCTGCGTTGACATCCTCGACATCCTCCTGAGGCACCCACGATATCATGGCGCGTCCCCGCTGGACCAATCTCCTTGGCAAGCGCCCCCCCGTGGTATAGTTCCTCGTCGATGAGCGACGAACCCTACGCCGACTTCTCTTCGCCCCCCGACGTCGACGCCTCCGACGAGGAGCGGTCCCTCGATATGGACGCGATCACCGCCCACCTCGATCGAGGCTGGGACCTCCTCGGTCGCGGCGACACCATCGGTGCTCGGCTCTCGGCGCATCACATCTTGCAGCTCGACGCCGACAGCCCGGAGGGCCACACCTTGCTCGGCGCGATCGTCGCCGCCGAGGGTGATCCCGACGAGGCGATGGATCTCTTCCGCCGCGCCCTCGACGCCGACCCCGACTACCTCGACGCGCTGCTCTACGCGGCGGAGCTGGCGATTCACCCCTTAGGTGACCTCGAGCAGGCGCTGGCCTTCTGCGAAGACGCCGAGGATCTGGTGCGAGACGACGACCCCGAGGCTCTGGATCTGATCCTGCTGCGAGCCGAGGCCCACCTCGCCGCAGGAGACCGGTCATCGGCCGAGCGCGCCCTCGCGGCGCTGCCGGCGCTGACTCCAGCGACGGCTCCAGACCCAGCCTTCCCGCTACGCGTCGGTCGGCTGCTGCTCGACCTCGAGGCGCCCAAGCGGGCGATCCCGCTGCTCGAGACCACCCTCGAGCATCCCTCCACGCGCGCCGACGGGCGCTACTTCCTCGGCCTCGCCCTCGAGCTCGCCGGGGAGCACCAACGTGCGCTCGAGCACCTCGTCTCTGTGCACGCCCTCGACCTCGAGGCGCCGCCGCCGAGCTGGACCCTCGACGCCGAGAGCTTCGCGGCGCTCGTCGAGCAGGTGTTAGGCCAGGTCGAGGCCCCCTTCGGCGAGCGACTGCTCGCGGTGCCGCGGCGCATCGCGACCAGCCCGCCGCTCGAGCTGGTCTGCGAGGGCTTCGACCCACGCGCCGCGGTCTTCCTGGCCGGCGCTCCAGCCCCATCTCGAACCTCGGGGGGAGAGAGCCCGACGGCGCGGCGACGCTCTGGCTCCGCACGAGAGGGAGGCGAGGAGCTGCAGCTCTCCTGCCTCTTCATCTACAAGCGCAACGTCGAGCGCTTCGCCGGCTCGCAGCCACAGATCGGCGCAGAGCTCTTCCGCGCGCTGATCGCCGAGCTCGGCTTCTTCTATGGCCTGGACGACGCGGTCGTCGACGGGCTGCTCGACGGTGGCGGCGGAAAGATGCACTGACGGATGTCTCGGCTGGTCTACGGCCTGCACCCGCTGCGCGAGCGGCTCCGCAGGGGTCGCAGCGAGATCTCGGCGCTCTGGGTCGACGAGGGGCGGGCTCGCAGAGACGCCGAGCTCGAGGCGCTCTTGGCCAAGCTGCCCGCGGAGGTGACGCCGCAGCGGGTCCCGAGAGAGCAGCTCGAGCTGATCTGCGGCAGCAGCTCCCACCAGGGCGTCGTCGCCGCCGTCGGCGACTACCCCTACGTCGACCTCGAGGGTCTGCTCGAGGGTGACGCGGTGGAGGCCACGCCAGCGCTCCTGCTCGTCGTCGACGGCGTCACCGACCCGCAGAACCTCGGCGCGATGCTGCGCTCTGCGCTGGTCTTCGGCGCCAGCGGCGTGGTGCTGACGCGTGACCGCTGCGCCTCGATCACCCCCACCGTCGTGCGGGTCTCCAGCGGGGCCAGCGAGCACCTCCGCTGCGCGCGGGTGACCAACCTCTCCCGCGCCCTCGAGAAGCTCAAGGAGCTCGGGGTCTGGATCGTTGGTACGGTCGAGCGCGGCGGAGAGCACCCCGCTCGCATCGATCTCCGTGTCCCCTGTGCCCTCGTCCTCGGCAGCGAGGGCAAGGGCATGCGCCCCAACGTAAAGAAGCACTGCGACCTGCTGCTGACCCTCCCCGCCGCAGGCCCCATCGGCGCGCTCAACGTCGCCGCCGCCACCACCGCCGCCTTCTACGAAGCTGCTCGGCAGCGCAGCTCGAGGTGACCTCTCCGCGCGGCCAGGAGAGCGACCTGGGATGAGAGCTACCTGGGATCGATCAGGCGAAGTATCGGCGTGCTCCCGCCGAAGACGTACTGGCCTTCGCGCACGAGGACCTCGACGCGCTGATCGCCGACCGTAGCGGGGACGTAGAGGTCGGTCTGAGAGCCCATGCGGATCAGGCCGATGCGCTCGCCCTTCGCGACCTTGGCGCCGACGGGCTTCCAGAGCTCGATCTTGTCGACGTAAGGATCAGCGATGCGGGTCATGTAGACGGGGAAGCGGCCCTCGAAGAGCAGCGTCTCTCGCTCGTTGCGCACGATATGCTCGGAGCCGCGCTCGTAAGGCCTCTGACCGAACATCAGCCGCAGGCTCATCGGCAGCATGCTGGTCATCGGGCGGCCTCGGACATAGTGGCGCCAGGCGATGCGCCCGGCGATCGGGGCGCGGTTGACGTGGACGCTCATCGGCGTCATGAAGACGCCGACCAGGATGCCGCCCTGGATCCGCGTCGGCGACCTCCCGAGCAGCTCGGAGAGCTCGATCGAGCGCCCCTCCTTGATCGCCACCGGCGCTTTGCCCCCTTCGACGCGGCGGACGTACACAATCCACCCATCGGCGGGCGACACCAAGGTGGCCTCCGATGGGACCTGGCGCTCTGGATCGGCGAAGAAGTACAGAAAGCGCCAGGCGATCGCCTGCAGAGCGATGAAGAGCATGATGCCCACGACGTGCGTCAGCAGCGGGCGACGCGGGCGACGAAAGGCTCGCCCGTCCAGCCCCCGCGCCAGGCCATAGAGGGTGACGCTGCCGATCACACCCACCACCAGCGAGGCCGTGATCTGGCGTAAGAAGAGCCAGAACACGCAGCCTAGCCAGCCGTAGGAGAAAAGGAGGTAGAAGCCCCAGCGCAGGATTCGGGCCAGCGCGCGCCGCCCCGAAGACGGCTGCTCGTCTTTCAGCATCGCGAGCGATCAGCGCCCAAGGCGCGCTCGGCGGGCGCCTGATCGCGCAGGTCGAGGGGGACGCGCTCATAGAGCCAGAGCCGCCGCGCTGAGGGCGAGCTCGCCAGCGCGGTGGGATCGTCAGTGGCGGACGCGTGTTCGATCGCTAGCATCTACATCCTCGTGCTTTCGCCCGGCCAGCCCCGGGAGCGTAGCAGCTCGAGTCGATCCGCGCAGACAGGAGCGAAAAAAGATCGCGCGGACCGAACAATGCCGGCTCGATGAGGTCTACTCTCGGCGAGGTGATGCCCTGGCGACGTTGGCCTCGCGAGGGCTGGCAACTATCGCTGTTGCCCAGGATGCCCACAGCGGCGAGACTGAGAATGGTAGGATGACACGTTTGGCCGCCATGAGAGCGAGGAGACGATGACGACGCAAACGCAGACCCTGACCTATTTGACTACGGCGCTAGTCTTCGGCGCCCTACTTCAACCGCGCGACGCCCTGGCCGAGAAGAAGGGCCCGACCTATCGCCGCAACCGAGGCCGCATCGTCTGGCAAGCCAAGGCCTTCGCGACCTTCGGCACCGAGAAGGAGTTCGGCAAGCTGGTGCGCAAGGCCCGACGCAACAAGGCGCTGAAGAAGAACGCCAAGGGTCGCTGGAGCCTCCACTTCATCGCCTTTTTACGCAGCGCCCCGAAGGCGTCGCAGGTCAACCTCGTCTGGTACCGCCTGGGCAAAAAGCGCGAGCAGGTCGACTTCACGGAGTTCACGGTGCCGCCGGACGGCGTGACGCTGCAGGCCAGCGCCACCCTCTCCCCGACGGCGGGGTTCAAGGTCGGTGACCGCCTCGAGGGGCGAGTCACGCGCCTGATCAGCGGAAAAGAGAAGGTCTACGCGCGCTGTCGGCTGACGCTGAAGTGAGCCGCGGCCTCCTCGCGCTGCTGCGCGTGCTCCTCGATCGAGCGACGCGGGGGGCTCACGCCGCGCTGCGTCGTCGGCTGCGGCGACACAGCTGACCCGCTACGACGATCTCGTCTGCTATCCTTGACCGGTGAGCAGGCGACAGCATCGCGCCGGTGGGCGCGACGACGGTGGCGGCTGGGAGGACATCCAGGAGCACCGAAGACGCCAAGGGCGAGGAGCCCTGGGCTGGGCGCTGCTCGTCTCGACGGCGCTGACCCACGCGATGCTGCCGCTGCTGCAGCTGCTGCTCTCGCCCTCCCCGGCGCCTCCGCGACCGGTGAGCCTCGAGCTGGTCGAGGAGCCCGAGCTCGGACCGCACCCCCGCGAGCTGCCGCGGCTCGCGCGCCGCCTCCGGCCAGCGCCGCGTCGACGGCCGCGGACGCGCCAGCGCCCCCCAGAGCAGCGCAAGACACCCACGCCGAAGGCGAACAAGCGCAAGGAGCGCGAGATCAGACCGCAGCCTCCTCAGCCCCCTCGGCTGAAGATGGTCGAGGTTCAAGACCCCGGGCGCGAGGCCGCGCCGAAAAACGCGCGCTACCTCTCGGATAAGAACCGTCGGGTCGAGCGTGAGACCCGCGCGCGCCACACCAACCGACAAAAGGCCGCCCCCACCCCGCGCCCCGTGCCGAGCAGAAGCAAGCAGCCGGCCAAGCGCGCCGGCGCCAAAAAGACCCGAGCGGCTCGCCCCAGGCCACCTGAGGAGCGCCCGCGAAAACGCCCCAAGGTGATCCACGGCGAGCGGCTCTCGCCCCGCCTGGCGATGCGACAGAGACGCGCACAGGAGGCGATCCGCGAGCTGGCGCCGAGCGCCGACCATGGAGCGCTCCGAGCGCCGCAGAGGGCGCAAGAGGCGCAGAGCGCCCAGAGAGCGAGGCGCGGCCGTAGACCAAAGCTCGACCTGGACCAAGGGGCGCTCGACCGAATCGTCGGCCCGGAGGCCAAGCGGCAGCGAGAGCTGGCGCGCCTGAAGCCTTCCCCGCGCCGTGGCGGCACCATCGCTCGCAAGTGGAAGCGCGTTCGGGCGGCGCTGGAGAACTATATCCCCGAGGTGCAGCCAGGCAACCAGACCGCTCTCAGCACGCGCGCGAACCCCTTCGCGATCTACATCGCGCGGATGCACCGCAAGATCCATCCGCTCTGGGGCCACGGCTTTTTGATCGACCTTGACAACAAATCGGACCGCCACCCGCTGAACGAGATGAAGCTGCGGGTGACGATGGAGATCGCCGTCAACCCCGACGGCAGCGTGGCCAAGGCGACGATCGTCCGGCCTAGCGGCCAGCTGGTCTACGACGTCGCCGCGATGGAGACGATCTTCAGCGGTGGCCCTTACGACCCGACCCCGAAGATGATCCGCTCGGCCGACGGCAAGGTCTACCTGCATTGGAGCTTCTACCGAAACCACCGCCAATGCGGCACCTTCAACGTCCGCCCCTACATCCTGACGACCCCACCGGAGGGGCCGGTCGACGGGACGAAGGCCCTGCTACCCAAGCCCGACCGGCGCGTACGACGCCTCAACCGTCGCAGCCCCATCGCCGCTGGTGCGACGCGCTATCGGCCCGGCCCTGCGACGCCCTCGAGGCGTCGCCTGCCGCCGCAGGTCGACCATCGAAGGCTCTCCGCGACGCAGCGGCGACAGCGGCTCCGCGCCGCCCGCGCGGCCGCGCGACGGCACGTCGACGCCGAAGACCCCGCCGCCCGAGCGCGCGCCTGGCGGCTGCTGCGCGCGTTTCGCGCTGGCGACGCCGAGGCGATGGCGAGGGCCTGCGCCCTGCCCTTCCGCGCCCGCGGCACGATCGTCGCCCGCACCCGCGCCGAGCTCGAGCGGATGTTCGCCAACCTGCTGCGCGAGGCGCGCTCCCGGCGCCTCGGGGCGCTGAAGCTGATGACGACCTTCGAGGCCCGACGCCGGCTCGGCGCCCTGCCCAGGGGCGTGCGCCACGGCCAGCAGCTGCTGGTCGGCCGGGTTCGCCTCGGCGAGCGGATGTTCACGATGACGCTGCAGCGCCGACGTGGTAGCTGGAGGATCCGTGCCCTCGAGCTCCGATAAGGCCCGCCCCGTCGTTTCGCACGCTGCGCGGCGAAGACCCTTACCCTTTCTCGGGTTGCTCGTGCTCGCCGTCGGCCTCGCCACGCCCGCGAAGGGTCAGCGCGCGACGCCGCTCTTGCACGAATACGTCCGCCCCCCAAGCCGAGGCCAGCCCCTGGCACCCACCGGCGAGAAGCTGCCGGAGGCGATCCGCGGCGACGATCGGCTGCTGCCTCGACCACAGCTCTCCAAAGGGCGCGCGCGCGACGAGCAGCTCCTCGGCGAGCGGCAGGCCATGGATC
>PDPC01000182.1 GCA_002747355.1 Pseudomonadota bacterium
GCTCGTCGGTTGCGTGCGACCAGCAGGCGCCCTTCTCGCTCCTACGCTGTGATGCCGCATCCTTCGCGCAGCTCGGTCCGGTCAGCGGATCAGCGCTCTTGTCGCTCGTCCTGTCTCGGCAATTCCTGGCCGTATTCGCCGGCCCTTTCACGCCAGGGCTTGGTTGGTCTACCGGTAATCACTCTTCGAGGTGATTCGCATTCTCGGGGCCGCTTGACGGCGCACGCCAAGTCCCCTACACATACGCGGTTTCGACTGCGCCACAGCTGCGCCCTGGAGAGTGCTTTGAAGTTGTATATCGAGGACATAGGCGAAGAAGGGGTCCGCTTCGAGCGGGATCTCGACGCGCCCGCGGTCCGCGAGCTGCTTCAGCGCGAGGGCGTGGGCAAGACGCGAGCGCCGCTCTCGCTCTGCGAGGGTGAGACCTTCGCCAAGGTGCGCCTCTCGTTGACGCGGATGGATAGCACCGTCTTCGTGCGCGGCTCGATGCATGGGGCCTTCGCCATCCCTTGCCGGCGCTGCCTGCAGGCCGCGCCGGTGGAGCTCGCCGACGATGGGGTGGCGTTGACCTTCCTCCCGCGGGAGGCCTTCGCCATCGAAGGCGACGAGATCGAGCTCGACGTTGATGACCTCGACACCTACGCCCACGATGGCGAGTCTCTCGATCTCGGCGATCTGCTCCGCGAGCATCTGATGCTCGCCGCGCCGATCGCGCCGCTCTGCCGGGAAGACTGCCCTGGCATCGAGGGTGTCGATCCGATCGCCGAGGTGGGCGAGTTTGCCGAGGGCGACAAGAAAGCGATCAGCGGCTGGAAGGCCAAGCTCGAGCAGCTTCGTGGCTCGCTCGACGGCGCCGAGGCCAACAAGAGCGACGAGTGATAGGTATCGATGCCTCCAGGCGAGGTTGTCTCACATAGGAAAGAGCGAGTCTCATGGCCGTCCCGAAGAAACGTCAGTCCAACACCCGCCGCAACAAGCGCCGCGCCAACCACGATCGCGCGACCGCTCCGTCAGTGGTCGAGTGCCCCAACTGCAACGAGCCGAAGCTGCCCCATCGCGTCTGCCCCGCCTGCGGTTACTACAAGGGTGAGGCCGTGATCGATATGGGCGACGAGGAATAAGCCATCTGTCGGCTCGTCGGGTTGGGCTGGGCCCTCCCCGAGACCACCCTCGGCAGCGCCCAGCTTGAGGTCCAGCTCGGCCTCGAGGCGGGCTGGATCGAGCGCCGTACCGGCATTCGCAGCAGACGTGTGCTCGCTGAGGGCGAGCAGCTGTCGTCCCTCGCCTTATCGGCGGCTCAGCGAGCCCTCGCCGGCGCCACAAGACCTCGCGTCGACGCCATCCTCACCTGTAGCAGCGCCCCCGAGACACCGATGCCCTCGCTGGCGTCGCGTCTGGCGCTCGAGCTCGGGGCTGACCCTTGTCTCTGCTGTGACCTCGCCGCGTCAAGCGCGGGCTTTTTACACGGTCTGGTTGTCGCCGAGGGCTTGTTGAAGGCAGGGCGCGTCGAGCGCGTGCTCCTGGTCGCGGCCGAGGCGCTCTCCCGTCGCCTCGATTGGCAGGACCGGGAGACCTGCGTGCTCTTCGGTGACGGCGCCGCCGCGGCGCTGCTGGCCCGTGAGCCTGTCGGCAAGCCCCTCGCTACCGTGGAAGACCTCCTCTGGGGCAGCGATGGGGCTGGGCGCGATGCCTTGATGATCGGAGAGGTCGCGGCGGGGGATCCCGCGCCCCCGCTCACCATGCGGGGCAAGCGGGTCTTCCTCGCCGGGGTGCGGAGGATGGCCGAGGCGCTACAACGGCTCGCTGAGCGGGCGGAGCTCTCGCTGGAGGCTCTGGCCCGCGTCGTGCCACATCAAGCCAACGCGCGTCTGCTCGAGGCGCTGGCGGCGCGCCTCGAGCTGCCTCGGGAGCGCTTCATCGAGCGCATCGCCGACGTGGGCAACCTCGGCGCCGCCTCGCTGCCGCTGACACTGGCCCAGGCCGCCGAGAGCGAGGAGCTCGTCGCCGGCGAAGAGATCGCCCTCGTCGCCTTTGGGGCGGGGTATGTCTGGAGCGCGGCGCGGCTGCGCTGGGGCGGGGAGAGCGGAGCATGAGCGAGACGTCTCCAACCATCGCGCTGATCACCGGCGCCACCGGCGCGATCGGCCAAGCCGTGGCCGAGGCCCTGGCAGCCGACGGTTGCCGCTTGGCGCTCACCGGTCGTCGCTCCGACGACGACGAGCTCGTCACGAGGATGCTCGCACAGCTGCCCGCGTCAGCGCAGGCGAGCTACCACCGCTGTGAGGTGACCGACCCCGCGGCGGTCGGACAGACCGTCAAGGACGTCGTGAAGACGCACGGCGGGCTCACAATACTGGTCAACAACGTCGGCGAGGCCAAAGACGGGCTGCTCTTGCGTACCCGCCCCGAGGCTTGGGAGCGCTCGCTGGCGGTCAACCTCTCGGCGGCGTTTCACTTCTGTCGGGCAGCCACGCGCTATCT
>PDPC01000096.1 GCA_002747355.1 Pseudomonadota bacterium
TCGGCGACACCGTCGACGTGTACCTGGACAGCACGGACGGCGAAGACGGCGCCCTGTTCCTGTCCAAGGAGCGCGCCGACATGATGAAGGCCTGGGAGGAGATCTCCAAGGCCGTGGACGCCGATGAAGTCGTGACCGGCACCATCACCGCTCGCGTCAAGGGCGGCCTGTCCGTGGACATCGGCGTCAAGGCCTTCCTGCCCGGCTCCCAGGTGGACCTGCGCCCGGTCAAGAACCTCGACAAGCTCATCGGCGAGGCCTTCGACTTCAAGATCATCAAGTTCAACAAGAAGCGCGGCAACATCGTCCTGTCGCGACGCGCGCTGCTCGAGAAGGAGCGCGCCGAGCTGAAGGAGGCCACGCTCGAGAAGCTCGCCGAAGGCAAGATCGTCGAGGGGGTGGTCAAGAACCTCACCGAGTACGGCGCCTTCATCGACCTCGGCGGCATCGACGGCCTGCTCCATATCACCGATATGTCCTGGGGCCGCGTCAACCACCCCTCGGAGCTCTTCCAGGTGGGCGACAAGGTCAAGGTCAAGGTGCTGAAGTACAACCCGGACACCGAGCGGGTGTCGCTGGGGCTGAAGCAGATCACCGAAGACCCGTGGACCAACGCCGAGGAGAAGTACGCCGTCGACTCGAAGGTCACCGGGCGCGTGGTCAGTCTCAAGGACTACGGCGCGTTCGTCGAGCTCGAGGAGGGCATCGAGGGCCTGATCCACGTCTCCGAGATGAGCTGGACGCGCCGGGTCAAGCACCCGTCGAAGGTCGTCTCCATCGGCGACAAGGTCGAGGCGATCGTGCTCGACGTCGACGCGAAGAACAACCGCATCAGCCTCGGCATGAAGCAGCTCGAGCCGAACCCCTACGACATGCTCACGGAGAAGTACCCGCTGGGCTCGATCGTCAACGGCCGGGTGCGCAACATCGCCGACTTCGGCATCTTCGTCGAGATCGAGGAGGGCATCGACGGCCTGGTCCACATCTCGGACCTCTCCTGGACCCAGCGGATCAAGCATCCGTCGGAGATGTTCCAGAAGGGCGACGATGTCGAGGCCGTGGTGCTCAACATCGACATGGACGGCGAGAAGCCGAAGATCAGCCTCGGCATCAAGCAGATCATCCCGGATCCGTGGGATCGCATCCCGTTGGATTACGCGGTCGGGACCGTCTGTGACGTCACCGTGCGCAAGGTCGTCGACTTTGGCGCCTTCGTCGAGCTCGAGAAGGGCATCGAGGGCCTGATCCACGTCTCCGAGTTCGCCGAGGAGCGGATCGAAGATCCCCGCACGATGGTCAAGCCCGGCGACGCCGTTCGCGCCGAGATCATCACCGTCGACCCCGACGACCGCAAGATCGCGCTCTCGATGCGCGGCGCGACCCGGCGTGACGAGCTGGCCGACGTCCAGGGCTACGCCCCCGGCGGCGAGCGCGCCACCCTCGGCGATGTCTTCAAAGACAAGCTGGCTGGTCTGAGCGTTGGCAGCGAAGAGGACGCCGAGGCCGAGGCAGCGCCGGTGGCCGAGGCCGACGACGAGTAGCCTCCGCCTCTCATGACGCCTTAAAGGGCCGCAGGATCATCCTGTGGCCCTTTTTCGTGTGTTGGCGCCGGCTTGTTTTTCGGCGCGGACGCAGACACTGAAGCTCGCTATTGCGTCGTCGATGGCGGGCGTTAGTCTCAAGGCATCGCCTCAAAGAATGAAAAGGATGAGCAGTCGTCAAGGATGAGCGAGAGCACCGAGACACCCCCTGAGGGGATCGAGCCGCCCCCCGCGCCGGTCGAGACCAGCCCCGCGCCGGTCGAGACCAGCCCCGCGCCGGTCGACACGGGCAACAGCGAGCGACCACAAAGCTCGCGACCTCAACGCTCGCGACCCGTGCTCGCCGGCGCGCTGATCTTCTTCGCCCTGCTCTTGTTCTGCTTCGCCTTCGTCGCGCTGCTGATGTCCTCCGAGGGCGGCAGCGAGGAGGGGCCGCAGATCGGCGTCGTGGAGGTGCGCGGGGTGATCACGGGCTCCAAGCGGACCCTCGAGACCCTGCGCGCCTTCCGCAAGAGCGAGCGGATCGCGGCCGTCGTGGTGCGGCTGAACACCCCAGGAGGCTCCGTAGGGCCCTCTCAGGAGGTCTTTCGCGAGATCGAGCGTACCCGCAAGGTCAAGCCCGTGGTCGCCTCCATGGGCACGGTGGCGGCCTCCGGCGGCTACTACATCGCGGCGGCCTGCCAGAAGATCGTCGCCAACCCGGGGACGCTCACCGGCAGCATCGGCGTGATCACGCAGACCACCGAGGTCTCCCAGCTGCTCGCCCTGGCGCGGGTCCAGGCGCATACGATGAAGAGCGGCCCCCATAAAGACGTCGGCTCGCCGCTACGGCCGCTCACAGACGAGGACCGACGGCTGCTTCAGCGGATGGTCGATCGGATCCACGCCCAGTTCGTCCGCGACGTGGCCAAGGGCAGGGCGCTCTCCGAGGCGGCCGTCCGCGAGGTCGCCACCGGGCGGCTGATCACCGGCGAAGAGGCCAAGACCGCCAAGCTCGTCGACCAGCTCGGCAACTTCAGCGACGCGCTGGATCTCGCCGCGAAGCTCGCCAAGGCCAGAGGCGAGCCCATCCCCGTCTACCGCCGCCGCTCCGGCGGGCTGCTCTCGAAGCTGCTCGAGGAGGCGACCAGCCGCGCCGCCGCGGTGCTGCGCAGCGAGCTGAGCCGGCGGCTCCGCGTCGAGGCCCGCCACCCCGGCCTGTAGCGCGGAGACTCGCTCGACGGGCCCTGAAGCGCGGAGACGCCCCGACTGAATTGCTCAGCTGACACCTGCGAGCTAGAGTCAGGCGAGGGAAGGCTCATGATTCACCGTCTCTATGTGCATCACTATCGTTGCCTGGAGAACTTCGAGCTCCGGCTTAAGGAGATGCCCTCATCTTTGTTGATCGGGGGAAACGGCTCTGGAAAATCGACCGTCGGCAGCGTGATCGAGCTGCTTCAGCGCGTCGGCAGGGGCAAGAATCGTGTCGGAGAGCTCGTCGAGGTCGCAGACTTCTGCCGAGGCTGCACAGATCGCCCTATCCGCTTCGAAGTGGACGTGGAGCTCTCGGGTCGCCTGTACTCGTACCTGCTAGCGCTCGAGCTTCCCCCCCACTTTCGCGAGCTGCGCATCTCCAAGGAGGCGTTGACCGTCGACGGCGAGGAGGTCTTCTCTCGGAATCAGGCGGAGCTCTCTCTCTTGCGCGCGGGGCGCACGATCCAGTTTCTCGTGGACTGGCATCTCGTGGCGCTGCCCGTGATCCAGGAGCAGTCTCCCGAAGACCCGCTGCTCGTCTTCAAGACGTGGCTCTCTAACGTGATCGTGCTGGCGCCGCTGCCGCAGCTGATCGGCGGAGAGTCGGAGACAGAGACGCTCCAACCCGAGCACGATGGGCAGAACTACGCCTCATGGTTGACGGGCCTGCTGGCGTTCTACCCCGCCAGCTACTCGACGATGGCGACGTACCTCGCCGGGGTGATGCCCGACTTGCTGGATTTTCGCAACGAGCGGACCGGCAAGAGCTCAAAGAGCTTGGTCACGCGCTTTCGGCGGGGGGGCACGACCCTCGAAGTGGACTTCGAGCGCTTGTCGGCTGGAGAGAAGTGCTACTTCATCTGCGCGGCGTTACTCGCGATGCACGAGCACCATGGTCCCCTCTTCTGCTTTTGGGATGAGCCCGACGCTCATCTCTCCCTCTCTGAGGTTGGCCAGCTCGTCGTGACGCTTCGCCGCGCCTTCAAGCGGAATGGCCAAGTCGTCCTGACCTCTCATGCGTCGGAAGCCGTCCGGCGTTTTTCGGACGAGAACACGCTCCTCCTCAGCCGCCGCAGCCACCTGGACCCGACGACAGTGCGGCCGATCAAGGACCTGAAGCTCGAGGGCGACCTGGTCGATGCGCTGATTCAGGGGGATCTGGACGATGGGGATCAATAAGTACCGGCCACATGTGCTGGTGTTGCCAGAAGACGACCACAGTCGTCAGTTTGCCAACGGCTTCATCCTACACGCGGCTGTCGCGCAGCGCTCACTTCAGATCCTGCCACCAGCCGGCGGTTGGATGAAGGCCGTCGAGCGTCTTGAGGGACACTATTTCAAGACGATGGAGCGGTACCCCGAGCGCCGGCTCGTCCTCGTCATCGACTTTGATGGCGAACCTGTGGGCCGCAGAACGCTGGTGCAGGACAAGACGCCAACGTCGTTGCGCCCGAGAGTGTTCGTGCTCGGCGCATATCAAGAGCCCGAGGTTCTCTGCGCGGCGCTCGGTCAGACGGCAGAGCAGGTTGGAGAAGGCCTCGCGCGTGGTTGCGCCGAGCAGGACCTGGAGCTCTGGCAACACGAGAGGCTCCGTCACAATGAAGGAGAGCGCCAGCGTCTCGACCAGCGCGTACGGGGGATCCTCTTCCCCGGCCTGTAGCGCGGAAACTCGCCCCTCCGCGGGCCGCCCCCTATAATCGCCGGGCGATGAGGCGTGGTCTGCGGATAGTCGTCTTCGGCGTGGTGTTCTTGCTGGTCGCCGCGGTGCTGGCCGTGGTGGCGGCCTTCGTCGCCGAGAACGGCAGCTGGGCGCTGGTCAAGGTGCCGGTGGTCGGCTCGTCTCTTGGAAAGCCGCTGAGCTGGATCGCGTACGAGGCTCATCAGGGCGGGCTGCTGGTCGGCTGCTTCGTCGCTGGCGTGGTCTCCGTGGTGCTCTTGCTGCTGATCCCCCTCTCGCTGCGGCGGGGCTACGAGCGCCGACGTCGAGAGCGCTTCATCGGCGCGCTCGAGGGGGAGCTCTCGGATCTCCGCAACCTGCCGCTGACGCAGCCGGCGCCCTACGAAGACATCGACGAGGCGCCGCCTTCGAACCCCTCGGGGCCGTCGGGATCGGCGGCCAAGGGACGCAAGCGGCGCCGCCTGATCGAAGACGACGACGAGGCGCTGCTGATCGCGGCGCTGCAAGAGCCCGACCGCAGCGCGACCTCCGGCGACATCGGGGGCGAGCGATGAACCTGGTGCTGCTGCTCGGCGGCGCCCTCTTTCTGCTGCTCGTCGGAGCGCTCCTGGGGCGCTACTACGCGCCAGACAAGCGCCCGCTGAAGCGCGCCGCGCGCGAAGGACAGTCTTACGTCCGCGGCCTGGTCGAGGTGCTCGAGGGCAAAGACGACGCGGCGATCGTCGAGATCAGCAAGGCGCTGCGCGAGAACACCAAGACCGTCGAGGCCTACTTCGCGCTGGGCGCGCTCTTTCGCAACCGGGGCGAGCACGAGCGGGCCGTGAGGGTGCATCAGACGATCCTCGTGCGCCGCGACATCGACAAGGCCACGCGGCTGCGCGTGCACTATCAACTCGCCCTCGACTTCCGCGGCGCCGGCTTCCCGCGGCGGGCGGTCAAGGCCCTCGAGTACGTGGTCGCCCACGACAAGAAGCATCGCGCCGCGCTGATCGACCTCGCCGAGCTCTACGAGCGGGGCGAGGCCTGGGAGCGGGCCGCGGCGGTGCAGCTCAGGCTGGGCAAGCTCGACAAGACGACGCGAGCGGAGCGCGATCGGCAGGTGGCGCACCTCTTCGCGCGCCGGGCCCAGGAGCTCGCCGAGCGGGACGAGCTGCGGGCGGCCCGCAAGATGCTCCGTCGCGCCGTCTCCACCGACGCCTCCTCGATACACGTGCTCCACGTGCTGGCCGACTACGAGCGCCGCGCGGGGAAGCTCGCCGCCGCGGTGGAGGCCTGGGAGAAGGCCCTCGACCGCGCCCCTGATCTGGCCGCGTTCTTCATGCCCCGCGTCGAGGCGGCGCTCTTCGAGATCGATCGCGTCGACGAGGTCGGCGCGCTGCTCTCGCGGCTCCTCCACCGCCACGGCGAGAGCGTCCACCTGCGGCTGGCGCAGGCCCGCTACACCGCCAAGCGCGATCCGGAGCGCGCCCTGTCGGCGCTGATGGGGCTGCTCGACGATCACCCGAACCTGCTGCCGGCGCGGCGTGAGGCGGCGCGGATCATGCTCGAGCAAGACGACACGCGGGCGATCCGCGGGGCCCTCGAGGAGCTCCTCGACGTGCTGGGCCGGGCTGACCGGGGCTACCGCTGCGGCGACTGCGGCTACGCCGAGCGCCAGATCTTCTGGCGCTGCGAGCGCTGCGGCAGCTGGGACTCGGTGCGCGTCGCCTGGGGCCGGCGCGCCGCCGAGCGCTAGAGCACGCAACCGACGAGCGACAACCGCCGTGATGTCGCAGGCCAGCGCGGCGACGGGAGGTCAGTTGGTCAGCGCTCTAGCAGTCAGCGGCAGACGTCACGGAGCAGCCGAAGACGCCGCCCCAGGACACCTACGCTTGAAACGGTTTCGCAGCCTCGTCCCCTCTGCTAGCGTTCTGACGCATGGCCGAGGACACGTCATCCGAAGAGGGCAGGGGCGAGAGCGAAAGCCAAGGCGAGGAGCTGGTCGAGCTCCCCCACGCCGACCCGCGCGCCGCGAACGTCGAAGCGGGGAGGCCCCGGCGGGCCGACGTCACCCAGCCGGCCGTCCGCAAGGCCCGCGGCGAGACCCTCTTCGGCTGGCTGCGCAACACAGCGCGGCTCTGGGGCTTCATCGCCTTTCTGCTGCTGATCGTCGTGCTCTTTCGGCAGGTGGTGCTGCCTTTTCTGCTCGCCCTGCTCGTGACCTACGTGCTGGCGCCGGTGCTCAACGCCCTGTGCAGGCTGCGGATCAAGGGGCGCGCCTTGCCGCGCTTCGTCTGGCTGATCGCCCTGTATGTGGTGCTCCTCGGCATGCTGGCGCTCTTCTTCACGCTCTTCGTGCCGCGGGTGACGCGGGACTTCAAGCGCGTGGTCTCCGAGGCGCCGCAGCTGGCCAAGAAGGTCCGCGACCGCTGGGTGCCCGCGGTGGAGGCCTGGGTCGAGCGCAACTTCAACGAGAAGGTCGCGCCCGCCGAGGTCGCGCCGAAGGCCGCCACGCCGCCGCCGAAGTTCACCGTGCGCAAGCTCCCCGACGGCCGCTTCGAGGTCGAAGCCAAGCAGCTGCGCCTCGAGCTGCGCCAGACCGCCGACAAGCGCTGGGTGATCCAGGTGCCCTCGGGCAAAGAAGACGTCGGCGAGAGCGAGGTCAAGCGCTACCTCGCGAAGATCACCGGCAGCTCGCCGGTGAAGATGAAGCAGGTGCTCACGGCAGGGCAGCGGGTCGTCGGCGGCCTGCTGAAGATGGTCACGACGTTTATCCTGGTGCTGATGATCAGCGCCTTTCTGCTGCTCGACACGCGCCGCATCCTCGACTGGGCGGGCACCCTGGTGCCGCTCGAATACCGGCAAGACTACGATAACGTGCTGGTGTTGATCGACAAGGCCCTCGGCGGAGCGATCCGCGGCCAGCTCTTGATCTGTCTGGTCAACGGCGTGCTCACGGGCATCGGCCTGGTGCTGATCGGGGTGAAGTACGCCTTCCTGCTGGCGCTGCTGGCGGCCGTGATGAGCCTGATCCCGATCTTCGGCTCGATCCTCTCGTCGATCCCGATCGTGATCGTCGCGCTGGTCAGCGGCCAGCAGGGCGTCGACGTGCTCAGCGGCGTGATGGTGCTGGCCTGGATCATCGGGATCCACCTCATCGAGGCCAACCTGCTCAACCCGAAGATCATCGGCACCGCGGCGAAGATCCACCCCGTGATCGTGATCTTCGCCGTCGTCGCTGGCGAGCGCACCTACGGCGCCGTCGGCGCGCTCCTCGCCGTGCCGATCGTCAGCGCCGTGCAGGCGATGTTCGTCTACATCCGCGCCAAGGCTCGCGGCGAGATCGAGATCGAGCTCGACGGCGACCAGCTGCGCGTCACCGGCCCCGTCCCGGCAGCGGACGGATCGGCTAAAGCCGCTGAAGCCGAGGGCGACGCGCGCCTCGCCCCGTGATCTCGGCGGCGAGCTGATGGGCGGCTGAGATTGACTGTTCCCCGCGGACCCTCATGATTCACCGTTGGCGTTGGATCGACGAGTCCTTGACAACGCCGCTCGCACCACCAGCAATGCCAAGGCTAACGACGCAGGCCCTATGACGTCTTGTGTGCGCGTGGCCATCGCCTTTGCCGCCACGACATGGGCTTCATTTGGCCTCGCCGCCGTCGACGTGGCCATGAGCATTTCGGGAACAAGAGAGACAACGACAACGACGCAGACCAAAAGCGAGCTACCCAGGAAACCGTCAACCAACGAGGTCATGGCTTGGAGGCGATCGTTTCTCTTACGGTAGGCCGATGTGAGCCCAAGAACCCCGCTACCGATCGCCATGAGGATCGCCGCTAAATAGGGTGGGTTCATTCCCAAAGCAGACATCGTCAAAGGCATCCAGAACGTTTGGCCTTTGGCGCCGGCGGCGATGTACTTCAAGGCAAAAGACGCCCCAGAATACGCCCCGACCATACTCAGTACCAAGCATAAGAGCAGCGCCCATATCGCCCATTTGGCCAAATCTCGTCGAGCGTTCGATGCGGCCAGCCCAATGCCCGCAAGGCCTGCGAGGGCCAGGGGATACATCCAAAACCCACCCTCGACAACTAACGTGGCAATAGACCTCTGCATCCGTCGGTGACTCCCTTGAAAAAACCTAGAGCGCAGACCAGCTTACCTCCCGTCGCCGCGCTGGTCTGCGACATCACGGCGGTCGTCGCTCGTCGGTTGCGTGCTACCAGCAGGCGCCCTGCTCGCGCCTTCGCCGTGACTCCGCATCCTTCGCGCAGCTCCGTCCAGGAAGCGAATCAAGCTCCTAGGCCGAGAGTAGGCGCTCGAAGGAGCGGCTGAAGTTGAAGTAGCTGGCGAGGATCTTTAGCAGCGCCATCAGCGGGGCGGCGAGGAACATCCCGGGCAGGCCCCAGAGGAAGCCCCAGAAGATCAGGCCGAGCATCAGGGCCACCGGGTTTACGGCGAGCCTGTCGCCCATCATCTTCGGCTCGAGGACGTTGCCGAGCACGAACTGGACGGCGACCATCGTCACGGCGAAGGCGACGGCGAGGCCGGTAGAGTCGAGCTGGATGAAGGCCAGCAGCAACGGGGGTACGGTGGCGATGATCGAGCCGATGCTGGGGATGAAGTTGAGCAAGAAGCCGAGGGTCGCCCAAAAGAGGGCGAAGTCGACGCCGAAGGCCCAGCAGACCAAGGCGATGCAGAGCCCCGTGCCGAAGCTGATCATTGCCTTGATGCTGATGTAGGCGCTGATCTTCTCGTTCATCTCCTGGAGGATCCCGCGATAGGAAAACGACGAGAAGACCAAGAAGCCGACGAAGACGACCACCAAGAAGAAGTCGCCGAGGAAGTCGAAAAGCGAGCTGAAGAAGCCCGAGAGGGTCTTGCCCACCGGCAGCTTCTCCAGCTCTTTGGCCAGCTCGCTGTTTTCGGGCCAGGGGATGTTCTTGGCGACGGCCCAGTCGTGCAGACCCGCCAGCGTCTTGGAGATCTTGGCCTGGTAGTAGGGCGCCCGGCGGGCGATGTCCTTGCCCGAGCTGACCGCGGCCATCACCACGCCGAAGAGCACGCCGAGGATCACCACCATCGCGGCGATCTTGTTGACCCAGCGGAGGCCCCCGCGCAGCTTCAGCCCGCGGGCGACGACGCTCTCGACCTTGTTGATGATCATCGTGATGAAGAGCGCCACCACCAAAGGCACGATCACCGTGCGCGTGAAGTAGAGCATGAAGCCCAGGGCGAGCAGGCCGATGATCGCGGTGAAGGTGTCGTTGATCGAGAACACCGAGTTGATGATCGCGTCGGCCTCTGTGTCCTCGATCCCGAGGCGCTCGGAGATGTCGAGGATGTTCTCGTACTCGGCGTCGCTGATCGACCCCTTGGACTTGCAGAGCTGCGCCAGGTTGTAGACAAAGCGCCGCTTCTCCGGCGTCGTCAGCTTCATCGCCGCTCGATCGACCAGGCGGCTGTGGAGCTTGGGTTGAGGACCGGACTCGAGCAGGCGGTCCAGCGTGGGCTCGAGGTCCGGGCGGTCGGCGTGGCGCAAAAAGCGCTTGATCCAGACCAGCTCACGGCGCTCGATGTGGCGGTCCGCTTCGGTCAGCGAGACAAAGCTGTGGATGTGGAAAAGACCCCACCAGTCGTCGAGGTCGTCGGCGTCGGTCGGGCTCTTGGGAGCACCGCTACAACGTCCTCCCGTCGCCGGGTATCGCATGGCCGGCCGCTTTCTAGGCCTCAGAGAGCTCGCCGTACTACCCGTATGGCTCGGTTCGGCTGGGCTCTCCGCCGTCTCGAGCGCGCCAACCGCCGCGGCGCCCACGTCGTCTGTCGACGGCGCCTCGATCTCCATCGAGATCTCGTCGGCGCGCTGCTCGGGGGCGTCCGCGCCTGGTGGCTTGCTCGCTGGCTTGCTCGCTGGAGCCTTGGGGCCCGTCTCGCTCATCGTCGGCTCCTGTCGGGGTGCGGAGGGCATGCTACCGGAGCCTGCGGGGTGGCGGCAATCCGGCGCGCAACCCAGCGCGCGACACCCAGGTGCGACGCGGCCGTCGCGCGCCTCGTCGATGGTGGACGCTCACGGCCGCGCTCGTGGGCGTCGTCGCGTGTCAGCGCAGACCTCGGCAACGACGCCTGGAGCTTCGCGACCCCGTAAGAGCCCGCCAAAGCCTTGCGGAGCAGCCGCGGGTAGCGTCGCTACCAGGGCAGGATGTCGCCGTTTTGATGCCAGAAGGTGCCGCTGGTCTCGAGGGTCAGGGCCTCGAGGCGAGCGAGCAGGCCGCGGGCGGACTCGTCGGCGTCGATCAGGCCCTGTTGGTTGGTCATCTCCGTGCGGACGAAGCCGGGATGGAGGATCGCCACGGCGATCCCGCGGTGTCTCAGATCGTGGGCCAGCGAGACCCCGGCGATGTTCAGCGCGGCCTTCGACATCCGGTAGCCGTAGCGGCTGCCCGAGGTGTTGTCGGCGATCGAGCCCATGCGGCTGGTCACCAGGCCCACCTTGCTGCCCTCGCCGAGGTTCGTGAGCAGCGCGTGGGTCACGCGGAGCGGGCCGAGGCTGTTGACCTCGAACTGCTCGACCATGCTCTCGAAGCTCATCTCGTCGAGGCTCTCGCGGCGGAGGATGCCGGCGTTGTTGATCAAGAGATCGATCCGCGTGGCGCCGAGGCGCTCGGCCAGAGAGGCCACGCCCTCGGCGGCGCTGACGTCCACCCCGGCCTCGACTCGCACGCCGAGGGCCTGAAGCTCGGCCGACGGGGTCCGACAGACCGCGATGACCTGGTGGCCGCTGGCTTTCAGTTGTTTGCAGAGCTCGAGGCCGATGCCACGATTAGCGCCAGTGACACATGCAGTACCCATATTGATGACTCCTCGTTCGAACCACAGGTCGTAGGCTGAGGTTCGTAGGGTGTTGGGATGTGGTCCGTAGGGACGTGGTTCGTAGGGGTGAGAAGGTGACGCACCGTCGCGGTCGAGGCCAGCGCTCAGCGCTCCCGCGTGGAGAAAAGCGCACGCTCCGTGTGCTGGCGAGCGAAGCGAAGCGGCCTCTCGCCGACGTCGTCGCCGGCCGCCTCGGGCTCGCGATCGTCGACGCGCGGACGCTCTGCGACGCGGGATCGGTCTGGCTCGACGGTCGTCGCCAGCGCGACGCGAGCCGCGCGCTGCGCGTCGGGCAGAGGGTCGTGGTCCATCTCCCCGCCGCGCCTCCCAACCCAGCGAGCCTCGCGGACCGCCGAGACGCCAGAGGCGGAGGCTTCGAGCTGGCCTGGCGCGACGCGCAGCTGGCCGTGGTGGTCAAGCCCGCCGGCCTGCCCTCGATCCCCCCGCGGGAGGGGGGCCCCAGCCTCGCTGGCGGGCTCCGCGGGCGCTTCGGCGACGCCGCGACGTTGCTGCATCGCCTCGACCGTGAGGCCTCTGGCCTGCTCCTCGTCAGCCTCGGCGACCCCGAGAGCCGCGAGCGCCTGGCCAGGCAGGTGCGCGAGCATCGCCTCGAGAGGGGCTACCTCGCGATCGCCACGGGGATCCTCGCGGCCGGCGAGGCCGACGACGAGCGGCTGATCGACCAGCCCATCGCCGCCCGCCGTGGTCAGGCCGTCGTCGCGAAGGGGCCTGGATCCAAGGCGGCGCGGACCCGGATCCGCGTGTTGGCCAGGGGAGCCGAGCGCAGCCTGCTGGCGGTCGAGCTCGACACCGGGCGCCTACACCAGATCCGCGCTCACCTGGCCCACCTCGGGCATCCGCTCCTCGGCGACGCGCGCTATGGCGGCCCGGAGGCCCCACGCCTCGCGCTCCACGCCCACCGGCTCGGGGTCGCGCATCCGAGCACGGGCGAGCGCCTCGAGATCCATAGCCCGCTGCCGGCGGCGCTGCGCCAGCTCCTGCCGCGCGCTTACGGGGAGCGGCGGTAGAGCGCTGACCAACTTACCTCCCGTCGCTGCGCTGGTCTGCGAAATCACAGCGGTTGTTGCTCGTCGGTTGCTTGCTACCAGCAGGCGCCCTCCTCG